>JAAELB010000271.1 GCA_024227155.1 Desulfobulbaceae bacterium | reverse complement strand
TGTACGTCAGGCGTGAAGCAGGTTCTTGAAGTCATTCTCCCTGCCTCCTAGACTTGAAGCAAACATTCAAGATAGGAGGACACGGATGTCACAGCTCAACGAACTTATCGCAGACTTCAAAAAATTTAGAAAAACCAGCGCCACCAAACACTACCCCAAAGAACTTAAGGAGCGAACAGTTGAGCTTCTTAATGAGGGTGTCCCACGTCAAGAACTTATAGAGAAGCTCAATATTCACCCAACGACCCTTTCTGGCTGGAAAAATGGTCGTAGGAATAAAGAACCCTCCTTTTCCAAGGCCATAATCGTTGACGACAACCCAGAGATTAAAGTCACCGTCGTCACAGGGCTCAAGCTCTCTGATCTTAAAGGGCTCCTTCAATAGTTTTCCATGTTCTTTAGCTCCCAAACAGAGGTTTATATTTACCGAGAACCCGTGGACATGCGTAAAGGCCATGATGGACTCGCTGGCATCGTCGAATCGGAGATGAACCTTGAACTTTTATCCGGCTCCATTTTTCTCTTTGTTAATAAAACAAGACGGCTTTGTAAGGCGATCTATTTTGATGGCTCAGGCCTAGTTATCATTCACAAGAGGATGGAGGTGGGAAGTATTATGAATTTTCTTGCTTTCGGAAAAATTCAAAAAATAACAGTGAGCGAGTTGGCCTTGCTAATGGACGGTGCTAGTCTTAGAATTCAAAAACGTGGGAGGAAGTATATCCATGG
Source organism: Desulfobulbaceae bacterium (assembly GCA_024227155.1). GTDB lineage: Bacteria > Desulfobacterota > Desulfobulbia > Desulfobulbales > Desulfocapsaceae > Desulforhopalus_A. Next base: position 1,588 of record JAAELB010000271.1, on the reverse strand, counting down.
TGAATCTAAGAGAAGACTTAAAAACAAATCCTGAATATCTTAATGAAGTGATTAAAGTGATGGACTCTTCGATTGTCGCTCTCAAAGAAGAAATTAAGGTTCTTTATGATAAGCTTGAAAATAGTTCACAAAGTGAACTAATGGAGCTGCAAGATAAGATCGCCATGCTTAATAAGCACGCCTTTGGTGGGTCTGAGTCTTTAAACAAGCACCGTCCCAGACGAGACACTCAAAGAGAACTTCTCCCTCACAACAAGTCACCTCTTGAGGGAGAGGTTGCTCCAGATAAGCAAAGGGAACTTCCTATTGTTGAAATTTTTCACGAGGAAGCATGCTGTCCAGGTTGTGATAGTCCAGACTTTGAAGAAATCACTGGGCTTTTCGAGGAGTCTGAAGAAATTGATCTTAGAGCACAGCTTGCAAGAGTTTTAAAACATAAGAGAAAGAAGTATCGCTGCAAAACTTGCGAGTCTATTGTGACAGCAAAGGGTCACGCTAAACTTCGCCCCAAGGCAAAATACTCCCTTGATTCTGCCATAAATATTGCTGTCGAGAAGTTTGATTATCATACCCCACTTGAGCGAATCATGAGAAAGCTTCAGGAGCAGGGGCTAAAGATTGATACCAAAACTCTCTTTTCTCAAACTGAAGCACTTTATTTAAACCTTGCTCCTATAATGGATCTGATTAAAGAAGAAATCTTAAGATATGGCTACGTTCATATTGACGAGACGAGAGGAAAGATTCTCTCGACGAATACCAACGGTTATATTTGGGCGATGGGAAACTGTTATGGGGCGTATTTTCAATACGAGACAACGAGATCAGGAGAAGTCGCCCTTGAAATGCTCGGAAGTTTTAAGGGTTGTATTATTAACGACGGTTTCAGCGGCTACAATCGCTTTAAGAAGACCAAAGAAATCAAGGTATGTCACTGCTGGAGTCATGTGAGGCGAAAGTTCTTTGAGTGCCTTCAAAACCATCCAAAAGCTGAGAAAGCTCTCATTCTTATTGATGAGATGTTTAGGATTGAGAGAAAATCCAAGGGCTCTTTTAAGAGACTCAAGTCTCTGAGAACCAAGAAAAGTAAAAAGATCCATGAGGAGCTTTTTGAGCTACTTTTAAAGCTTGAAAGGGACTCTCTTCCTCGCTCGGGACTTGGAAAAGCTGTGGCCTATACTCTTAACCTCTGGGAGGGACTATCAGAGTTTTTAGATGACCCTTATATCCCGATGACAAACAATATGGCAGAGCGAGTCCTTAGAAATCCAGTGAAGGGAAGAGACAATTATCTTGGGTTTAGGACGATTAATGGCGCAGATGTTGCTATGTTTTTCTATACCATCATAGAGACCTGTAAAATCTTGAAACTCAATCCGAGACGCTTCCTCAAAGATCAATCGATTCGCCATAATGAGGGTAAAAAGCTTCAAACTCCACTTGTCTGGGCAAGAGACGGCTGAGAAGTCGGGCCTCAAGCCCCTCTATCTTTTAAAATTAAAGGCTTTAAAATGGTCTTGTGGCCATCACGAGATCTTTTACAACTGAATATTGAATTACCCGTCAAGAACAGCAGACGCCTGAGTTA
>JAAELB010000270.1 GCA_024227155.1 Desulfobulbaceae bacterium | reverse complement strand
TTCTGGTCCAATGTCTGCGCGGTTCCTGGTATGCTCTCGGATGCCCTGACTATCGCGCATACTGACGTCACCATCACGGTTAACGAGGTGTACGGGGTGGACAGTGATCCGCTGGAAAGTATCAATGTGTATCTGTTCACCGAATCCGGTGCTTACCAGGGCCAGAATGCCCAGACCGACGCTTCCGGTCAGGTTGTGTTCAGCCTGCCGGACAAGGCCTACAAGGTGCGGGCGGATTATCTGGGTGGTCAGCACTGGTCGGATGTATTTACCTCAGTGGATACCAGCGTGGATATCGACCACGGGTATGCCAACATCCACGTGACCAACACCGGCACGGATGTTGATGGTGCCCCGGTTTATCTGTTCACGCAGACCGGGTCCTATCTGGGCAGGGTGCAGTCCACCGATACCGGTGGGCTGACTTCGTTCCTGATACCGGCCGGGGCCTACAAGTTCCGGGTGGACTATTCTGGGGCTCAGTACTGGTCGGATGTGGTGAACATCCTGGCCAGTGAAGAGACTGCGGTGGACCTTGCCCTGGATCTGCTGGCCATGGATGGCACTCGTAATCCGCATCCGGTGCGGTTTGACGGAACGCCGCCCAGGCGTGAACCGGTCATGCTGGCATCGCTGATGGACATCACCGGCATCCTCAATCAATCAGTGGTTGCGGCCACGGGGCCGGATGCGTTATACTGGTTCATCAATGACCATCTGGGGACTCCGCAGAAGGTCATTGACGGGGGTCAGGCGGTTGTATGGGAAGGATCGCAGGAGCCCTTTGGCAGCACGATGGTAACGACCAATACCCTGGGTAACAACTTCAGGTTCCCGGGCCAGTACTTCGATACTGAGTCCGGACTGCACTACAATTACCATCGGTACTATGATCTTTCCATAGGTCGGTACATCACTCCTGATCCGATTGGGTTGGCAGGTGGTAGAAATCTATTCGCATATGCTAACCTGAATCCTACCAACTTGATAGATCCATATGGGTTAGAAGTCGGAGCTTTTTTAGGAACAATGACGCCTGCCCAAAGTGATATTGACGCAGAGTTACGAGCCATTAATAGAGCTACGGATCTATCTGTAATTAATAAGCTCGAACAAAGAGCATTTGCATCGGAATCATATGATCCATATTCGCATGAGAAAGCTGCTTGGAATTGGGGTAGGTATGTTGACGATCCAGGAGTCGCTAAGTACATGCGTGGAGCCTCTGAGTTTTTATATCAATTCCCCAAATACACATTAGAAGACTTAAAAAGCAGGATTATGTATGGGACCCCGGGGAAATATCAACCTTGGTCAATTGATGGGACCGGCGGTATCAACGACTCACTACAGGATATTAGAAACACGGTCCATGGTGCACAAAATATCCCTCTATTTTTCCCTGATAAAACCTCATATCCTGAAAGTAAAGAATGCAAGTAGGTTGGAGGGGCTAAGGAGCTTAAAATGATTAAACGGAACATATCAATATTTTTATGCTTGCCGGCACTTCTCCTTCTCTCTCTATTTACATTATCATGTCAGAAATCTTATAGTGAGAATGAGATTAGCGGGGCCATTGAAAAAGGAAATATGCTCGTAGAAAGAATCGAAGCATACTATCAAAAAGAAGGCAGGTATCCTCTTTACTTAGAGGACTTGGTCCCCAAATATATTCCTAATATTCCTAAAACTGGTATCAATCCGGGAAAAGAAGAGTTAGAATTCTATTATCACTATGTGTCTGGGGGGAAGGCTAAATATGAGCTCTTCTTTTTTGTGGAAGACTTAACATTAGGGACTAAAACGGCAAAAAGATGTACTTATAATTCCACTGGGAAATATCCATCTTCTGAGAGTGTAAAAACTGAAAGAATGATAAAAAATTGGGCAATCCAGACCCAATATAGGAATTACTGGAAGAAGTAGATTCACATAGAGATAGACTTAATGATAGAAAACATTGATGAAAGATGGGCTATTACGCAAGTAGTTCTTTGAAAAATTATGTTCTAACTGATTGATACCCTATCAAAATTCAATCAAAATACTGCCGGGCCAGTACTTCGATACTGAGTCCGGACTGCACTACAATTACCATCGGTACTATGATCTTTCCATAGGTCGGTACATCACTCCTGATCCGATTGGGTTGGCTGGGGGAATGAATCTATATCTCTACGTTTCAAATAATCCGGTTAATTTGGTAGATCCTTTAGGGTTAGTAGCTTGGGGCAAAGTAGCGGTCGGTGTTTTATCTATGTTTGATGGAAGTGTAATAGTTGGCACTGCAACAACGGCAGTTGGTATGACCACATGGGGAACTGCAGGAAATCCATTCGCAATAGGTGGCATGGTAACCTTAATGACACCTATTGCTGCAATAGGGATTTGGGACTTTGTTCATGGTTTTGAAATGCTTGTTGAAGGTATTAAAGATGAGCACGCTAAAAAACCATGCCAATAGTGATCAGCAAATATTTTTAAACTACAAAAATTTTGTAATAAAATGGGGCTTTAGAAAATGTTTGAAAATTACTATAAATTATTAATAAGGCCTTTTTTAATTTGTTTTTTTAGCGTTTTTCCTTGGTACTTATTAGCAAAATACATTTTGAAATTAAATTATAATATTGAGATTTATGCAGGTATAGTATTTGTAGTATTTTACTTTCCTTTAGTAGTGATAAATTTATTAGAGGGCAAAGTATCGGAAAAGAAAGATGTAGAAAGAACGATTAATAAAGTTCTTCAAATTTATGGAAAAAGTTTGGTATTAATTGTTTCTATTCAATTTTTAATTGTTGTTTTGTTATTATTAATTGCGATCTAAGAAAGTGTAGAGACCGGCTCACTTATTAAAGAAAGACAAAGAGGTCGCGTCTTCACTCCTGACAAAGAACGAGGCGGTTAGAGGATTTATTCTTTGACCGCCTTCAATTCTTTGAAAAAACAGCATCTTAGGGAGGGCAAAAAACAGCTCTATGGGGGGTCGAAAAGTGCATCGGAGTACTTCCGGGCCAGTACTTCGATAACGAGTCCGAACTGCACTACAATTATCATCGTTTCTATGATCCTTCCATAGGTCGTTACCTGAGGGCTGATCCGATTGGTCTTGCTGGGGGCATAAATCATTACACCTACGGACTGAATAATCCGACCAACTACATAGATCCTGATGGCCAGCTCGCTTTTGTATTACCAGCAATACCTCCAGTATTAGCCGCGTTGGGCAAAGCAGTTGCTTTTGTAGGCAGTGCCGCTTTGACTGCTAAGATGATTCACTGGCTATGGAATGAAAAAACAAAAGAAGGTGAGCAATGTGAAGTAGGTGACTTGACTGATGATGAGGTTGAACAAATTCAAAATGTTGTTGATGATGCTGGCAGGCCATTAGATGTCGTTGGCTCCTCAGCTAAAGGCAAGAGAAAAGAAAACAGTGATATTGACTATGTTGTTGGGCCCTCAAGTTCAGATCATTATAGAGGTAAAGAAGGTGATTTGCCAGGCATCGACCCAGAGCATGGAATAATACCCGGAACACACAATCCATATCAAGGACCGAGTATACGCTTTGAACCTCGTACTCGACCCCAATATGTCCCAGGAGCAAAATAATGAGATTAATAAGATACTGGTTTAGTTTTGACATCACATTGGCAGATTCACCACCACCCGGAATTTTGGCTGGATGTGGCGTTACAGCAAGTGATCATGATGAGGCATTAGAGCTTATTCGCAAATCCATTTTTAAAAATAGGCCAGTCCCCAGCATCAAAAAATGTATTGAGGATGTCGATGTTTCATCACTTGATAAAAACCACGTCTTACCAAATATGGCAAACCCTGCTGTTAAAGGGATATGGTATCCATTGGGATACAGCTAAATATCGGGCTGGGTTCATTTAGGGCAGAAACCTTACTAAATCAGGCCGTTCTTTGAAATATTCAAATCTCTATAGGGGTAAAAAATAGTTCTAGGGGTGCTCGAAAAGTGCATCGGAGTACTTCCGGGCCAGTACTTTGGGATGGGGATCAAATTTCCGTTTGACCAGCCTTTGGT
>JAAELB010000269.1 GCA_024227155.1 Desulfobulbaceae bacterium | reverse complement strand
TGCAACATCATATGGTTTATTCTGTTCACTAACATAGAGTTCAAAAAACGGCTGTGACTGCACCGGTACTGATTTTGTGATTGTTTGTTGCTGAATGCCATCAACCCATAGCTCAGCGTCAAACTGTATTATTGTTCCAGCATCAACGTAATAAGCTGTTGGCACAGTGGGTTTCATATTGACACTGATCCCTTCCCCAGCGGGAATAGCGCCAATGATCCAGACGACAGTCTCTCCTGATTCACAATGGTTTGTTGGGGTATCTCCGATGCAAGAGACAGAATTTGCTGCCCCTCCTGTGGTGATATACTGGGTATAAATAGAATTCAGGTGATCCGGATAGTGTAGTCTTAGTTCCAAGTTTGAAATCCTCTCAGAACTAGGGTTTGAAATAACAGCTCCAATGTTGAGCTCTTCTCCCTGTTTTACAGGGTCCGGATTTAATGTAAGGGACATGAGCGGTGTTTGGATATCTTCAAACCATCCGGCTGTGGCAACCTGTACCTGGTAATTATTACCTGAGGCCGTCTCCGTGATTGTAACAGGCTCACTTTCAATGAGACCGCCTTTAGTCCCATTTGTGGCGAGGAT
>JAAELB010000268.1 GCA_024227155.1 Desulfobulbaceae bacterium | reverse complement strand
CACGCCACCGTCGGCATCAGAGACGATATAGGTAAAGCTGTCAGAGAAGTTCTCGGTGCCGTCGTGGCTATAGCTGAAGGTGCCATCGGCGTTGAGGGTCAAGGTGCCATATACAACATCTGTATCGACTACGACGCTCAAGGTATCGTTGGGCAGATCAGCATCGGTGTCATTATCGAGCACCGAGGTTGCACCGCCGACCAGGGTAGTTATCGTGGCCCCTTCGTTAACGGTGATACTCTCGTCGACTGCAACCGGGTCGTTGTCGTTGAGAGGGGTGACGGTAAAGTTGAAGGTGCTGTTGACCGGTGCGCTGACATCTTCGTTACCATCCTCGACGTTGACATCGAACGAGGCCGCCACCGTTTCACTGCCGTCATGGATAAACGTCACCTGATTTGCATTAAGCTGGGTTCCGGTGAAGCTGCTGGCGTCGATACCGTTTACCTGAATCCTGCCGTTGGTGGCCGAACTGGTGGTAAAGGTAACCTCGGCATCTACATCGTCCGGATCGGTGTAACCCAGATCGGTGCCGGTTATCGTATAAGTAGCGCCTTCGTTCATGGTGGCGCTGAGATCGCCAGTCAGTACCGGGGCATCGTTAACCGCACCGACACTAATCGTTGCCGTCGCGCTGATGTCGGCATTGGTATCCGCGCCACCGCCATTGTCGGTCACCGTGTTCAGGGTCACCGTGCGGGCTGTTGTGGATGGATCCTGATCGGAGGCGTCGATACCGTAGGTGATGCTCTCCAGTACCAGCTCGGCGGCCGCCGCATTGGTGCTGCCGGCAAAGGTGATGGTCACCACGCCGGTGGCCTGGGTGTAGCTGTAACTGTGACCACCGGTGATCGCACCGCTGCTGTCACTGCCGAGCCCGGTGATCGCCGTGCCGTTGATCGTCAGGGTATCGGTATTCTCAATGCCGCCGGCGATCGTTAGCTGGGCCGAGGCAATATCATCACCGGTTTCAATCGGGTCGATGGTGACCGTGCTGAAGACAGCACCTGAGGTCACATCCGTGTTTTCCGTCAGGGTGTCGTTCGCCGCACTCGCCGCGAGTGTAGGGGTATCATTGACACCGTTGACCGTGATGCTCACCGTGGCCGTGTCGGTACCACCGGCGCCATCGTCATAGGTATAAGCAAAATCATCTGTGGTGGATTCGCCTCCCATCAGGTAGTCGAACTGGCCGTTGGGATCATAACTGAATGAACCATCTGCATTCATTGTCAACAACGCCCCGGAAGCGAGAGTGACTTCACTGCCAACCGAGGCAGAACTGCCATTCACTTCAATGACCTGTGACTCGCCGGCAATTGATTCATAATTAGCGGTCACTTCGGTAGGCGTTAATACAGATTCATAAAATCGAAAGACAGCGATATCGCCAATAAAGTTACCGTTGCCTTCATTGAAGTCGCCTTCCACGTTTGAT
>JAAELB010000267.1 GCA_024227155.1 Desulfobulbaceae bacterium | reverse complement strand
TGATGCACCTATTCGGGAGGAGCTGCAAAAGGTGATGAACAATTTTCACGAGCAGTCTGGACTCACCTCTGTGACAGTGACCCACGATATTGAGGAGGCGGTGGTGCTGGGTGAGAAAATTCTTGTATTGAGCGATAGTTGTAATATTAAGCCAACGGTTATTGAGAACCATCTCTCCGGAGAAGTCGACAAGCGCACCGATCGCGATTTTCTTCACCAGTGTGGTAAATTGCGGGAGTTGCTTGGAGCCAGAAGTGCAAATGGAAACTGAAAGGGGAAGGGGATGAAGAAAAAAGCGACACTTTTCTCCACAATGACCGGCGTACTGATGTTTTTCTGTCTCTGGCAGCTGCTGTCTTTGGTTGTGAATCGGCCGATTCTGCCCTCTCCAATTGAGGTTGTACCCCTGTTTTTTCGCGATATGGCTGGGGATTTGGGTTTACACTTTCTTGCCTCCGCAGCCCGTGTGCTGGCAGCTGTACTACTTGCAACACTCTTTGCAGCACCCATAGGGCTCGCACTGGGGCAGATGCCAAAACTTGATCTGATTTTCAGCCCCCTCATTGCGATTATATATCCGATTCCAAAAATAATTTTTTTACCGGTTATTTACGTACTCATGGGAATAAGTGATTTTTCCAAGATTACCCTTATAGCGATCATCATTTTTTTTCAGATCCTGGTGGTGGTTCGTGACGAGGCTTCAGGCCTGCGACGGGAGCTTATTCTTTCGGTGAAATCATTGGGGGCGGGGCGACGGGCGCTCTTTAGGTATGTCTATCTGCCGGCGTCACTTCCGGCGGTTTTGACAGCTCTCAGGGTTTCTGTTGGTACAGCGGTGGCAGTACTATTCATTGCAGAACAGTCATTGACCAGTTACGGCCTTGGCTATTATATCGTTATAGAAACCTACCAGGTTCTGCTTTATGCAGAAATGTACACCGGTATTATGGGTATGGGTTTGCTCGGAGTACTTCTCTATTTTGCCATCTACTCCATCGAACTTAAAGTAGGTAAGCATCTTTTTATTAGATGAAATTATAAGAATTACCAGATATTTGCACTATGCAAGAGACATCCTACACAAAATTCACTCTCTGGCTAATGGCCATTCGCCCAAAAACCTTACCCGCTGCTGTAGGGCCTGTTGCTGTTGGCTCGGCGGTGGCGTATGCTGATGGACGGTTTCTACTTCTGCCAGCCCTTGGCTGTTTGCTGGGTGCAATGTTTTTACAGATCGGGGTGAACCTTGCAAATGATTATTTTGACTTTAAAAACAATATCGATTCTGATGAAAGAGTTGGTCCCGTAAGGGTCACCCAGAGCGGTCTTATTTCGCCTGTAATGGTAAAGCAGGGTATGGTTCTTTCCCTGGTGCTGGCAGGGTTGATATTTATATATCTGTCAATAGTTGGAGGTGTGCCGATAGCTGTCGTTGGTGTTACCTCGATACTGGCTGCCCTTGCTTATAGTGGTGGTCCATACCCCCTTGCGTCCCATGGACTGGGGGAGCTCTTTGTCTTTATTTTTTTTGGTCTAGTAGCAGTTGGGGGGACCTACTATATTCAAGCAAAAGAACTGACACCTGTTGTACTGCTGTCTGCTGTACCACCTGGGCTTTTGATCACCGCTATTATGGTCATCAATAATTTACGGGATATCGATACCGACAGGAAGGCGGGTAAAAATACTCTGGCGGTGATGCTTGGCAGGTACAGGACCATTGTTGAGTACAAGGTTTTGATTGTAATAAGTTATTTTATCCCGGTTGTTATGCTGGTGACAGGAGTAGCCGGTGCCTTTATTTTACTGCCGATGAGTACTCTGCCCTTGGCCTGGTCACTTTCGATAAAGGTGGAATGTGATCTGGGCAGCAACCTGAATGAACTGCTGGCAAGTACAGCGCGTCTCTCTCTAGTCTATTGCCTGCTGTTTTCCTTTGGTTTGGCTTATAGATTTTAGTGCCTTACTCCAGAAAAACTGTCATATAAGAAATATAATAACAGAGGATTATGAGTTTTTTAAAAATTGAAAAGAAGAAGTTTGTGGTTTTCGGTCTAGCAAATAAAAAATCGGTCGCCTGCGCCATCGGCCGGACACTAGTGGAAGCTGGAGCTGAGGTGATCCATGTGGTTCGGTCAGAGGAACGAGCTCAAAATGCACGTAAGCTTTTTCCGGCATCGAAGGTCTTTATCTGTGACGTTGAAGAAGAGGCCAATATTATCAGGGTTCGAGACGAAATTAAGGGCTATTTGGCAGGATTTTCCGGAGAGGATGGGCGAGTTGACGGTATCGTCCATTCAATAGCCTTTGCCAATTATTCAGATGGGATGAAACCGTTCCATGAGACGATCAAGGCTGATTTTTTACAGGCGGTAAATGTGAGTTGTTTTTCATTTATCTCCATTGCCAACCATTTTAAAGAGTTACTGGCGGAAAATGGTTCGATGGTGACGATTTCTATCTCGACTACCCAAATGGCTGCGGAAAATTATGGTTATATGGCTCCCATCAAGGCGGCTCTGGATTCATCCCTCTGTTTCCTGGCCAAATCTTTCTCTGAATTTTCCAAAGTACGTTTTAATGCAGTGGCGCCGGGACTGTTAAAAACTTCTGCCTCTGCTGGAATTCCGGGTTATGTAGATAGTTACCTCTATGCTGAAAAGGCGATACTGAGAAAGGAAGCACTTACAACCCAGGAAGCGGCGGATTGTGCGGCATTTTTGCTCTCAGGGAGGGCTTCAGGAATCAATTGTCAAACCATCGTGGTCGATGCCGGAATGGCAGTAAATTATTTTGATAAAGAAATTGTAACAAAAACTGTAGGATAAATATGCTCGACTTTACTATTGATGTGGAAACCTGTATCGGCTGTGGACAATGTGCCAGTGACTGTCCTGCGATGATAATTAATATGGAATCTAATCTCCCGCTGATACCTGAGGATGTAGAACAATTTTGCATAGGCTGCATGCACTGTGTTGCTGTCTGCAGTGAGGGATCCGTTTCTATTCTCGGCTATGGCCCAGATGCCGGAGTTCCCTTAAAGGATGCTCCTTTACCTGCTCCTGAACAGTTAGAATTGCTGATTAAAGGGCGAAGGTCTGTAAGAAATTACCAGGATAAAAATGTTGATGGCGAGCTCATCAATAAATTGATTGAAGTTGCCTCCCATGCCCCGAGCGGCCACAATGACCGGGAACTACTCTATACCGTAGTGGACGATAAGGGTATCGTTTACGATCTGCGCGACGAAGCCTTAAACGGACTGGAAAAGTTGATCGAGAGTGAGCAGCTTCCCGAGGGCTTTGAGATGTTTGCTGATATTTTAGATGCCTGGAAAGCTTCCGGAAAAGACATTCTTTTTCGAGGTGCCCCCCATCTGCTGATAGTATCAGCAAGCCAGGAGAGTGCGGCTCCTCTCCACGATTGTGTGATCGCCCTGTCAACCTTTGAGATGTATGCTCAAAGCCATGGCGTTGGTACAATCTGGAACGGTTTTGCCACTCTTACAATTTCTGAGCTCGTTCCATCTCTCAAAACGAGGCTCGGTATCCCGGATGATCATCAGCTCGGTTATGTCATGGGTTTTGGTCTCCCCGCTCTGAGCTATAAAAGGACAATTGAGAGGAGTGCGCCGAGGGTGAACAGGGTGAAGTAGGAGAGCTATTTTTCTGTTTTCTGCAGTACAGCAGCACAATAAAGGGGCGCTCCACACAAGGTGGAGCGCCCCTTTTCTGTACCATTTTTCTGGGTCGTATCTGTTAGAGAAGTGCCAGTAAAACACCAGCGGCAACTGCTGAGCCAATAACGCCGGATACATTTGCACCCATAGCGTGCATGATCAGGTGATTTTGAGGATTGGCTTCAAGCCCAACCTTGTTAACCACGCGGGCAGCCATGGGGACTGCGGAGACACCGGCGGCGCCGATCAGCGGGTTGATGGGTGCCTTGCTCATCTTGTTCATCAGTTTCGCAAGTAAAACTCCGGTGGCCGTTCCTATACAGAAGGCAACCATACCGAGGGCGAGAATACCAAGTGTTTCAAGGTTGAGGAACTTATCTGCGGAGAGTTTGGAACCAACACCGAGACCTAGAAAGATTGTCACTGTGTACATCAAAGAATTTTTGATGGTATCCGTCAATCTGTCTACAACCCCGCATTCCTTTGCAAGATTTCCAAGCATGAACATCCCGATAAGCGGAGCGGCGGAAGGCAGCAGGGTCGCGCAGATACCAAGGACCAGAAGTGGCAGAATAATCTTTTCGATCTTAGATACGTGACGCATCTGCACCATCTTGATTTTTCTTTCTTCGGGGGTGGTAAGCCACTTCATAATTGGTGGTTGAATAAGCGGGACCAGGGCCATGTACGAGTATGCCGCAATGGCTATTGACCCGAGAAGTCGGGGCGATAACTGGCTGGAGAGAAAGATTGCTGTAGGTCCATCCGCTCCTCCAATTATGCCGATGGCTGCTGCATCAGGAAGTGAAAAATTGATACCAGGGACCAGATCAGACAGGGCAAGAGCGCCAAGGAGTGTGGTGAAAATCCCAAACTGAGCGGCACCTCCAAGGAGAATTGTCTTCGGGTTGGCAATCATAGGCCCAAAGTCAGTAAGTGCACCAACTCCCATGAAAATTATCAAAGGAAAGACCCCTGTGGTGATGCCAACTTCGTAAATATAATACAAAATCCCGCCGGGTTCTGCGATCCCTGCCATTGGAATATTAGAGAGAATGGCACCGAAACCGATGGGTACGAGCAGTAAAGGCTCAAATTTTCTGAAAATTCCAAGGTACAAAAGGAGAAGCCCGACAAAAATCATCAGAATGCGGCCAATGCCGATGGTCCAGTCCTTGTTCATTTGGCCATCAATAATGCCATAAATCCCTGTGGTCTTGAACAGGTTGGTGAGGAGTTCAGACATCGGTGGCAACGCCTTGTCACTGCCTAGAGCCGGTTTTTCCACAACAATTGGCGATATTTTCATACTGCCTAACAACTCATCTTTGTGGATTTTCTGGTAGGGTGTTACTGCTACGGTGGTGAGTTGTCCGGATGTTCCTGCCTTGAGAATAATCTTTTCCCCATTCTCAGTTTTCAGGGTTGCAATTTCGTCACCGCTGTAGACGAAATCACCAGGTTGCACAAGAACCCGTATGATTTTGGCCTCTGCCGGTGAAACTATTGCAACAGACCCATCATCAGCAAGTGCTAAAGAGGTCCACGGCAACAGCACGCCTAGCAAGACGGCCATGAAAATTTTTATTTTCATAATACTATCCCGGTAAATACAACTAACACCCCACAAGGGGGTATAAGTGCCTTGGTGGTTATTTTAAGTACCTCATTTTCAAAACAGTTTCCTGATTTCCTGTTTTTTATGACAGGTTTTCAGGAGTGAGGTACTAAAAGAAACAGATCCCGGCGGTTGCAATGTCCGGGATCCCCAAAATTTCATGCTATCAGCCGATGGTAAAGAGCAGGTCAGAAGCCTGCACTGTATCACCAGCAGCTACATGGATAGCGAGAACCTTACCAGCACAGGATGATTTCACCTCTGACTCCATCTTCATAGCTTCCATCACAACCAGCGGCTGATCTTCTGTGACCTCGGCACCGACATCGACTAAAATCTTCACAATATTGCCAGGGGTTGGTGCTTCAATGTCAGTACCTTCCACAACTGGCTCTGGTGTTGGTGCTGGTGCGGCAGCTGGAGCAGCCGCAGCTGCTGGCGTTGCCTGGACTCCGCCTGCTTCTGAAACAGAAACATTATATGGCCTGTTATTTACCGTTATGGTGTAATCCCGTGGGCCGATAGAGGCGGGTGTTGCCGCTGGAGCAGCGGGTTTTGCAGCTTTTTTAGCCTCCGCTTCTTTCTCGTCGGAGATTTTACGGATATTGGTGATAGCCTTGCCCTGAAGGAAGTCGAGCCCTTTTTGTTCACAGCTGGCAATGATAAAGATGTTTTCGTCATTAACAGGAAGATTATTGTCCTCAAGAATTTTTGTCGCCTTTGGGATACCTGGCTCAAGAATGTCGAGAGGATCTTCGGTGAATATAGGCTTCTCAAGTTGCTCTGAGGCAATTTTAATGATTTCTGGATCAGCAGGAACCGGGGTACGGCCAAAGTATCCAAGGACCATGTTACCGTAACTTGGATTAATCTTCTTCCATTTTCCCTGCGTCACATTGAGGTATGCCTGTTGGAAGTAGAATTGGGATACAGGGGTAACAGAGGTTGCAAAGCCACCGCGGGCAACAACTTCAGCCATTTCTTCGATGACTTGACCAAAGAGATGTAAAGTGCCTGTATCTCGCATCATCATTGTATTGGCAGTAAGTGCGCCGCCAGGCATTGGGGAAAGCGTTACCTTAGGAGACACCATCTTTGCCTCAGGTGGAACAAAGTAATCTTTCATAGCATCTTCAAATACATCAGAGGCGACGACGATTTTTTCGTAATCAAGATCAAGTGTAAAATCGGATCCTTTCAGTGCGTGCATCATGGAAAGGATGTCAGGTTGACATGTTCCTCCACTGACGGGCGATTTGGCAAGATCGATTCCATCTGCGCCGCCTTCAATTGCCGCCATATTCTGGGCAATACCTAAGCCTGCTGTGTCATGGGTGTGATACCAAAGAATGGTGTCATCAGAGACAAGTTTTCTCGCGCCTTTAAAGGTGTCATAAAGGTTTTTAGGCGTGCAAGTTCCAGACGGATCCTTGAAACAGATTGAGTGGAACGGGATATTGGCATCGAGAATCTGCTTGAGGCGATCCATGTAAAAATCGGGGGTATGGGCACCGGAACATCCCGGTGGAAGCTCCATCATGGAAACAACGATCTGGTGGTTGAGACCGTGATGGGCAATTCGCTCACCGGAGTACTCAAGATTGCGTACGTCGTTGAGTGCATCGAAGTTTCTAATTGTCGTCATGCCATGCTTTTTGAACATTTTGGCGTGGAGATCAATAATATCTTTGGGGCATTGACTGAGGGCTACCACGTTGATACCACGGGCCAGAGTTTGCAGGGCAACGTCCGGGCCAACTTCTGTTCTAAAGCGGTCCATCATGTCAAATGCGGATTCACCACAGTAGAAGAACAAGCTCTGAAAACGTGCTCCACCCCCAGCCTCGATATTGGTGATACCAGCATCGACTGAAGCCTTGACGGCGGGCATAAAATCATCAGTTAATACCCTCGCTCCGAAAACAGACTGAAAACCGTCTCTGAAAGACGTGTCCATGAATTGAATTACCTTTTTACTCACCGTTGTTCTCCTCGCTTTGTTGTTAAATCAATGTAATACAGAGTCTGATCGATATCTCTGAGATAAAATTGTACTGTTTCACGGCTGCAACTCTGTCTGTCTTTCCATTATCCCCGGTCATCTCCCGTTTACCCAGGGTAATGATAACTATTATGCATGTGCGAAACGTTCTGCCTCATAGGCAGCAACAGCAGCTGCGATTACCGCGATGTCCTCGTCGGCATCACCTGCAGCGGCCTCCTTGGCTTTTTTCCTGTTGAATGCTGCTAATTCTCTCTCTTTTTCAATTGTACCAAGTTCCCGGGCAGTAGCATTTTTGGTAAGCATTGCCACAAGATTGATAAAGAGAATCATTAGGGATAGAAAGAGCATGACAGTTGTCATGCCGACGACCATAAGCTTAACACCTTCAAATAACATTTGCGTCCTTGCCTCGGTACAGTTGAATGGATAATTGGTATGTAAAAAAAAGAAGGCCTCCAAACTACCCGAAGTGTGGAGTCTATTCAAAACAGTAACGTAAATAGAAAAAGCAAATCATTCTGATTGTATGTGCTCTACCCCGGTGAACGGTAAAATAAGTCAGGGCTTGGTGCCTTAGCTAAGAAAAACTGGAGACTGTTTTGACATTAGGCACTTAAAATAACCACCAAGGCACTTATCCCGGCTTGCTTTCCGTTTACCGGAGACAGAATGAGAGTAACAAGACAGTGTACCACACAGTTGCAGTGTGGTACACTATTTTTGGAAGGATTATACTTCGTATACTGAGTAGTCAGTTTCCTGACCAAGGAGAAGGTCTATCTCGCTCTGAATGGCGATACGTTCTTCGTTAGTCAACCACGCATTCCAGTCGTCAATGGACCTCCAGGTGGAGATGACCATGCATTCGTCAGCCATATCAACTCTTTTGAGGGTTTCACCGTAGATGTACCCTGATTGATTCAGGGTAAGGCCGCGCAGTTTCTTTAAAAGAACAGTGAGTTCAAGGATGTTGTCGGAAGAGACTTTTCGCTTGATAAAAATCTTAACAGTCATAAATATCTCCTTTCTCATTTGATGATTCTGATTCATTAATACAACAAAGAATGAAGCAAGAAGAGGTTTGACAATGTTTTTGTCATGTTTTGATTATAGTATTCATCAGTAAAATTGTAAAGGAGTGTATGGTTAATTCAAAAAGCGATATAAATGCAGGTGAATATCATTCTGGTTACTTATCCATAATTTCTGCCATTTCAATGAGTTTTATTAGTTCGGCCCGATAGCCTTCCCTGTCGCTGCCGCGGCTGTTACGTGCCAGTTCGATTAGTTCCTGATAGGTTAGTTTTCCTCGGTGATCAGATTTTTTAAGCAGCATTCCAAATCCTGCAACGGAGGACACAAATCTAAAGTCATCACTTGTTGTGTCGATGATGTTGTCATTGTTAATAACGACACTGGAAAGAAGGGTAGATTTTTCTGTTTCGGTTGCTTTGTATCGCAGCTTTACAGTGAGCAGCTCGTTTGAATCATCGACATATTGAGAGCGGCTCTGGTATTTTAATGGATCAACAGCAGGAAGTTGTTTTGAGCCCGGTGAAACAATCTCATAGAGAGCGGTGACAGTGTGGCCAACACCTATTTCCCCGGCATCTTTTTTATCGTTGTTGAAATCCTCATCGGCGAGGGTTCTGTTCTCATAACCGATGAGTCGGTATGCCCCAACCAGTTTTGGATTAAATTCGATTTGTAGTTTTACATCCCTGGCAAGGGTGAAAAAAGTGCTTGTTCTTTCCTTAATTAGAACCTTTTTTGCTTCAAGCAGTGTGTCAATATAACTGTAATTGCCGTTGCCTTTGTCTGCAAGGATCTCCATGGTGTCGTCATGGTAGTTTCCCATACCAAAGCCGAGTACAGTGAGAAATACACCTGATTCTCGCTCTTTAACTATCAATTGCTCAAGCTGGTCTCGACTGGTGATACCAACGTTAAAGTCACCATCGGATGCAAGGATGACCCTATTGTTACCACCTGGCATAAACGTTTGTCGCGCAAGCTGATAGGCGGTTTGAATACCTTTCGATGCATGGGTGGACCCACCTGAATTCAGATTGGCAATACCATTTTGGATTATCTCTTTCTTGTCCCCGGAGGTTGGTGGAAGTACGACCCTGTCACTGCCAGCATAAGCCACAATGGAAACTCTGTCTTTTGCAGTCAGCTGTTCGGTGAGCATGTTCATTGATTTTTTCAGTAACACCAACTTGTTAGGGTGGTTCATGGAGCCGGAAACGTCTATGAGGAAAACCAGATTCGAAGGTGGTAGCTCTTTGTTACTGAGACTTTTTGCCTTAAGGCCAATACGGACCAGTTTATTTTCTGGTTGCCAGAGACAGGGACCAACTTCACTGCTAATGCGTATGGGGCTATCCTGGGGTTCGGGATAATTGTAGCTGAAGTAGTTGAGCATTTCTTCAATGCGAACGGCGCCTGGTGGAGGCATTGTTCCATTGTTAAGGAATCTTCGAACATTTGCATAGGAGGCCGTATCCACATCAATGGAGAAGGTGGAAAGGGGATCATTTGAGGTGGTGACAAATGGGTTCACGTTTGCACTATTATAGGATTCCCGGTTAAATTGTATAGGCTGCGGGGTGGGGCGGTCGTGGAACATTTCAGCTTTGTAGTTCAAAGCAATCTTTGCGGGCGCCCCAGCTGTCATACTGGTTTTTCTTTTGTGTAGTAATGCACCAAGACTCATATCAGCCTGTATAGCAACAGGTAGAATGGGTTCTGCTGGTACGGTTTGATGCTTTGTAGAACTTTCTTGTTCAACCATGTCTTTTTTATCTTCTACTGCAGCAATTGTGGTTGTCTCATCAACCTGTTTTTCAACTGGACCGGAGGTGCTGCATCCCTGTAATATCAAGAGTGAAGTCAGGATCAAGGTGGTGGATTTCATCTGTCTGATTTTTTTCATCATAAAACCTCGTTGTTGAATATAATGTTTTAGTGCCTTACTCCATAAAAGCTGTAATAAAAAATAAGAAATTATGAGGTCGCTTTGAAATCATAAACTTAGAGCTATCGGCAGATAGTGAACGTGGTGAGACCTTCGAGGCACTTACCCCGACTTATTTCCCGTTTATCGGGGTTTGCTTGTAATTGATCTGACGGACGGAGGAGGAAAGTGTGTCGAAAAATTTTCAATTACGCTGTAAAAGAGTAGGGAAGGAAAGTGGTTCCACTGCAAAGATGTGGATTATCAGGGTGAGTTTTGGAAAACGTAAAAGATAAAGTTCTGGCAGAGTGGGAGCTGATTAACAGAGTGTCCAAAAAACGCTTTGGAGAAACTGTTCTTGCTGAAGAGGCGGCCCTTGCGGTAATGGATGGTTTGCAGGCTGAGGATTGGAGACGGGTACGTGCCTACTCGGGAAAGGCCTCTTTCTCTTCTTTTATAGCAACTCTGGCCATTCGGCTTGTGGAGGATTTTGCAAGGAGTCGATTTGGTAGAGTTCGTCCACCCGCATGGTTAAACCATTTAGGCAATATGTGGAAAAAATTGTTTACGTTCCTGTGTCTGGAGAGATTGCTTCCGGGGGAGGCGGTGGAGCGTATTCATCAGGGTGGTGTCACATTTTCAAGGGAGGAGATAGAAGATGCGGCCTATGAAATTCTTCAGCGAATTCCCCACTGTGGTTCAGCTCAAGGGTTTGAAACGGAGTATCAGGAGGGTGACGCAGCAAATGAGAAAGTAGAGCAGCCGGCACAGTCGGCGACTGTCGCCGAGGAGCAACAGACGAATATGCTCTTCACAGCCCTGTTCTGCTCTATTTTAGGAGTGGAAAAACCGGAACGATTTGAGGAGTTTGTGTGTAAATTTAATGATCTACAGATACAGCTGAAAGAGGAAGAAAGATTGTTACTTAAGCTCAGGTTTCAAGACAGTCTTGGGGTAAGCGCAGCTGGTAAAATGTTGGGTTGGAATAGGTTTCAGACCCATGGAAGACTCCGTAGGTTGTTGGATAAATTGAGAATAGAGTTTGACCGGGTGGGACTGACAGATGAACTTCGTCTCCATTTAAAGGATGGATAAAACGTCAAGTAAGGGTAACCGTTCACCAGCACCCCATTTTCGTCCGACTAGGCCTCCTGGCATAGCCAACTATAGCCCGGAGACCAGCTTGAACGAATCTGGAGCACTGGACGAACGGTTACGGACCAATGTTATGCAATCTTTTGAAGGGGTCGGTGAACGCTTACAAGTAAGGCAACAAAAAGTTGACTTATGTCCGTCATCTATATAGGAAAGTCAATTACTCAGCTATAAATAGTGGAATACCATGAGTGAGAGAAAATCAGAGAACGAAAAACTGGAAAAGGCCATGGGCCTTTTGTCTCTTGCTGCAGATAAAAGTGACAAAGCCAAGGAAAAAGGTAGTTCATGTTTGTCTGCAGAGGTTCTAGCAGCTCTCATTGATGGTACATGTTCAACAGATGAGATTGAGCAGGTAAGGAGGCATCTCAGTAGTTGCGAAATCTGTTATGACCAGTGGCTTACACTTTCGTCTATACAATTGGGGACATTGAGTAGTAGCCGAACTGCAGTCGGTAAAAAAACTAAAATTTATGGTTATATAGGTTCCGCACTGGCACTCGCGGCGAGCGTTGTTGTCTTTATTAATGTGACAGATTTGAGCTTCTCACCTGTAAAACAGCACGATACAGAACGGATTTTAGAGAAAGAGCAAGACTACAAGGGCGATGATGCTGGCTTGCTGTTACAGGAAGAAATGCCCGTTCCCACTGCCGATGTTGTAGAAAGGAGCATGGAACTGCAGGCAACAATTCCAGAAAGGAATGTTCGGGATTCTGTTTCAGTGGCAGATGAAGCCCCCAGAAAAAAGATATCCAGGGGACCGGAAAAAAAAGAAACTGCTTTCGTAACGTTACCTTCATCAGTAGCTCCTGCGGAAAAAAAAGCGGTGTTAGTAAAAAGGCGAGTTGGTTCAGCCGAGCAAACCTTGCCTCAATCTGACATGGCTGTTAAGGACAGTGGGCTTTCTTCGTTTGAGAGGTGGCAAAGAACTGTTATTACCAGCTGTAGGGAGAGTGAGCAATATAAGGTGAACTGGAATACTCATATTCTTGAGGGGAAAAAATTAGTCGGCGACCGTTCCAGGGATCTTCCATTGGATCTACAGAAAAAAATGACCTCGACAATATCGCTTTTAGCCGAGTTAGAAAGTGGTCAGTCCGGTGATCAGTGCACGGATATTCTTGCCATACTTGGTGATGATGAGGTGGCTCGGTAATGTTGTAGAATTGTAAACATATAAAATATAGCAAAGATTTTTTAAGAGGCTTTGGAGAGACATGAGTACTATACCGTTAAATGAAAGAATCATAGTTGCCCTGGATGTGGATACACCTGAGCAGGCCAAGGCATTAGTGAAGGCGTGTGAATCCCATACGTCATATTTTAAAGTAGGTCTTCAGCTCTTTATGGGAAGTTGGTTTGAAACTGTTGACTGGATAGTTGATCGGGGTCATAAGGTCATGCTGGATCTTAAGTTTTTTGATATTCCCGAGACGGTGAAACTTGCCGTTGAGCAGGTGAACAATAGGGGGGTAAGCCTTGCGACCATCCATGGCAATGATCCAATTATCAGGGCGGCCGTTTCAGCGAGGGGTGATTTAAAACTTCTTGCGGTAACGGTGTTAACGAGTTTTGGTGAGGAGGATATGCGTGCCATGGGGATGACCCAATCCGTTGCAGACCTGGTCTATTACAGAGCCAGAAGAGCCCTTGAACTGGGTTGTGATGGTGTGGTTTCATCTGGACTTGAAGCGGAGAAAATGCGCCAGGGACTGGGAGAAAAATTGCTTATAGTCACTCCGGGCATTCGCCCAGGTGCCAACGTCCGCGATAACAGTGATGATCAGACGCGGATTGTTACCGCAGGTATGGCCATTAAAAGTGGTGCAAGCCATGTTGTGGTGGGCAGGCCCATTACCAAAGCGGATGATCCGATTAGGGTTATCGCAGGGATGCAGCAGGAAATCGAAGAGGTTTAAGCGCAGGTCAAAAGGAAGAGATCACAGCTTAAGTTATGAGCCCGTTGATTTAATGCCTTTTCGCCCAATCTCTTCGTTAAACCAAAAATTTTATCCTCGCAGATAGCGTAGACTTCGATATCAACTATATGCCTGTGGTAAAATTTTTTGTTTGCCTCGATATTGAACAAAAATGCTATTAAATCAACAGACTCAGTTATGAACGTTACATCAATTGCAAATGTATTTGGAACTTTGATGATTGTCACCGGCAGTTCGTTACTGCTGCCGGCCATATGCTCACTCATATATGGTGAGAATGATTTTCTGCCCATTATATTTTCTGCTGTTATTATTATTGGGGTTGGTCTCCCTCTAAAGAGGATTTTTAGAAATGCCAATCAGCTGGATATAAGAGACGGCCTGTTTATTGCGACCTTTGGCTGGATTATCATCTCCAGTGTATCAACACTGCCTTACCTGATC
The DNA here is from genome assembly GCA_024227155.1 of Desulfobulbaceae bacterium. GTDB lineage: Bacteria > Desulfobacterota > Desulfobulbia > Desulfobulbales > Desulfocapsaceae > Desulforhopalus_A. The sequence continues at coordinate 48,486 of JAAELB010000267.1, read as the reverse complement.
CACGGTTCTATTCCATCATTTACGGATGCCTTTTTTGAAATGATGTCCGGCTATACAACCACCGGAGCAACAATACTTACTGACATTGAGGCACTCCCCCATGGTCTGCTTTTTTGGCGAAGCGAGACACACTTGCTGGGGGGGATGGGGTTTCTTACCCTGACCCTTATTTTTCTTCCCCATGGTATGGGGTCTGTACGTATTTTCCGGGCAGAATCGAGTCCTGGGCAGGTGATTACCAAGGATAAATTTAAGGCCCGCAATAAAGATACTATGCTCTGGCTCTGGGGGATCTATATCCTTTTGAATATAGTGCAGACGCTATTGCTCTATTTCGGAGGCATGTCACTTTTTGATTCACTTTGCCACGCATTTGGTACTGTTTCAACCTCGGGTTATTCCACCATGAATGCTTCCCTGGGTTACTATAATAGCAGCTATTTTGACTGGGTGACCATTATTTTTATGTTTCTTGGCGGGGTAACCTTCGTCCTCTTTTATCATATGTTTAAGGGGGAAATGAAGGTGGTGCGTGATAATACCGAGTTTCGCTGGTATGTAGCGTTTGTCCTTTTCTTTTGCGGTGCGGTTACCTTGAATCTTTTCTTCAATGGAACCTATGATACTTTTCATGACAGCCTGAGATACGGCACCTTTCAGGTGGTTTCAATTTTAACCACCACCGGGTTTACAACCGCTGATTATGAGCTGTGGCCCCAGGCTGCTCAGATGTTTTTATTTACGGTATGTTTTATTGGAGCCTGTGCCGGATCGACCACCAGTGGTATCAAGATTGTCCATTATGTTGTTATAATGAAGTATATGTATTTTTCCATTAAGCGAATTTTTCTGCAGCCGATGTCTATCACAACAGTGCGTTTAAATGGTCGCTCGGTGGACGCATCCATCATTGATCTATCTGTATGTTATTTCATTGTAAATATTTTTCTGGTACTGGCCGGTTCCTGTGTCATGGTGCTTTTTGATAATATCACCTTTTTGACTTCTATCAGTTCGGTTATAGCAACACTGATGAATATAGGTCCTGGGTTTGGTGAGGTGGGGCCCAGTCATAACTACGCCTTTTTTTCTGATCCGGGAAAATGGTTTTTATCGTGGAATATGTTGGTGGGACGACTTGAAATGTTTTCGGCTCTGGTGATTTTCTACCCGGCGTTCTGGAAAAAATAATTCTACCAGCCACTGATTACATCCGATAGATTGACTGTAATCAGTGGTCTTCAATAGAGAATCTACGTAACCGTTCACCAGCACCCCATTTTCGTCCGATCAGGCCTCCTGGCATAGCCAACTATAGCTAGGAGACCAGCTTGAACGAACCTGGAGCACTGGACGAACGGTTACGGACTCTGGTTATGCAGTCTTTTGAAGGGGGCGGTGAACGGTTACGAATCTACTATTGTTTTTTGTTACCCAATAGCCAGTCGATGACGGCTCCTGGGTCATCGTTTTCGGTAGAACTGTCCTTTTTTAGATCCTGTTGCTCGTCTGTTACTATTTTGGTAGTGGTAACCACCTCTTTTTCAGTTGCTGGATGAGGTGGAATGGCAGGAAGATGCAGTTCTGGCTCCGGCTTTCCTGCCGCCGGGGCTGGCAGGGATTCCAGTGCAGCTACATCCATTTTTTCAGCCACCATACTGGCCTCGGCCTCCTCTTCAGCCGGGTCTGTTGGAACGGGACTGTCTTCAACGTTGGCTATGGATTGTACCTCCACAGTAGGCGGTTCATTAGCCGGCTGGATTTCAGGTGTTGGCTGGGGGATGGGTGTTGTCTCAGTTAGCTCAGTGATGGTATCTATGGATTGTATCTCCACAGGAGTTGGCTTATGAACTGGTTGGATTTTCGTTGTTGGCTGGGGAATGGGTGTTGTTTCATTTGTCTCATTCGTCTCAGTGGTGGGAGCTTCCGGGGTGGTGAAGGTCTTTTGGGAGGCTTTGGTGGACTGCTCTTTCTCTTTGATATTATCAGATATTTCCGGTGTCTCTTCACTGCCAGCCGGGGTTTGGGCAGCGATTAACATAGTAGTAGAGGCTGGAGTTGGGATAGCCTTCTCTGGTTGCAGCGTATCTAGTTTGTTGCTTAATCCCTTGTCAGGCTGTTTGGGAGACAGTAATACCGCCATCATGGTAACAAATAATAGCAGGGTCGCACCAATGGACCATCTGCTTTTTGCTCTGGTTTCCTGTTTGGGCGAGGCAACAGGAATGTCAACCTGAGGTTGAGAAACTGCATCTTCAAGGGCGGTTAAAGGCGGCTCCAGCTCAGACTCTTCAAGCCAGTCTTTTGAGTTGGTGCTGATTCTTTTTTCAGCTGGAATAGTAGTAAGATGTGCAATGTTCAGCTCATCGCCGCATTTCCATACAATTTCTTCTGAGATTTCTTTCTGTTCCTGGAGGTAGCCGGACAAAAGAGCGTGGTCGCATAATATGTTGATAAGGCGGGGGAAACCTTCAGAGAGCTCATATACAGCTTCAATTGCTTTTTCGGTGAAAATTTCCGTTGTATTGCCAGCGACTTCAAGCCTATGCTTGATACATGATCCGGTTTCTTCAAGGTCAAAAGGATCCAGGGTATAACTTATGGCAATCCGTTGACGAAGAGCCCTGTGCTGGTATTTCTCCAAAGTGTCGCTAAATTCGTTCTGACCAACAAGGAAAATGTTGAGTAACTTCGTCTCCTGCCTTTCTATATTTGATAGAAGTCTGATCTCTTCTAATATCTGGCCAGTTAAGTGCTGTGCCTCATCGATGATTAACAGCACTTTTTTATTGTCAATAAAGGCCTGGTTGAGAAATTTGCTGAAGTGAATCAAAAATTCATCCTTGCTGCTAAAGGAACTTTCAATTTTAAACATTTCGGCTATGTATTTCATGAACCCGAGTTTACTGAGCCCAGGATCGGACATTTTAGCTAGAATGACATCATCACCAAGGTCATTTGCAAAGCCATTGATCAGGGTAGTTTTCCCGGTACCGACGTCACCTGTGAGCAGCAGGAATCCTTTGTTGTCCAATACACCATATTTAAGATTGGATAGAATCTTTTTATGCTTTCCACCAAGCCAGAGAAAGGTTGGGTCGGTGTTTATCTGGAACGGTTTTTTGTTAAGTTTGTAGTGCGTCAGATACATAGCCTATATCTCCTTTCAGGGTGGGATTCCTGCAGCACCGTATTTGATGATTGAGGTTGGCTTAAAGGTAACCGTTCACCGCCCCCTTCAAAAGACTGCATAACCAGAGTCGGTAACCGTTCGTCCAACGTTCCAGGTTCGTTCAAGCTGGTCTCCTGGCTATAGTTGGCTATGCCAGGAGGCCTGATCGGACGAAAATGGGGTGCTGGTGAACGGTTACGCTTAAAGCATCTCTTTAATTGCCTTCAGGACTGGGTTGTTTTCCTCGAACTTTTCGACCTTAGGTTCTTTTATATTTAAATGAAAATTTTGCACACAGTCATATTGTTGCCACCCTTTAAGAGGGTACTCAAGATCAACAGAGTTCCACTTCGGGTGACCGTTTTGTTTGAGCCACTCCAGATTCTCTTTGAGTTGATAAGCGAAGCGACCAACATTTTTGCAATGGGCATTTCTAAAATTAAAAGACACCAGGACCGATTTTACAGCAACGGAATGAATAGCTTCAGGCTGCCACGCATACGTGGCAGCGGGGATAGTACTCTCAGGATAAAAATCAACAATGGCTTTATTTTTAATTGGTATAATAGCTAAACTGTCCAATTCAGATACCTGTTCGCTGAACAGTTTTACCGGATAGCCAGCCACATAGAACATGGCATCCACTCTACCCGCCTTGAGTTGCTTTAAAGCCTCAGTTGCACCGATGGTGACCAGTTCGTCTGGTTGAATACCGGACACTTTAAAGAGTAATTTTGCGGTCAGATAGGTGCCGCTACCCTCTCTGCCAATGGCAACTCTTTTTCCCTCCAACTCATCAAAGGATGCAATTTCCTTTATGCCAACGAGGTGTATTTCCTCGTTATAGAGCGGGTAGACCATCTTGATCTTTTTGGCGATTCGCTTTAGAACAGGGTCACTTTCAATTTTTGCTACAAATGCCAGCACATCGGACTGCACAATGCCCATTTGGGTATTTGGCTTTTTATACACTGCAAACACATTTGAAACCGAACCATTGGAGTTAGAAACGGTAAGGTCTATTCCATTTTTTTCCATCAGCTGTTTCAGGTTTAATCCGAACTGGAAGTAGGTCCCCTGGGGTCCACCGGTTATTATACCCATGGACGTGGCTCTGGCGGTTTCGGCATGAGAGTTAAGAGAAAAAAACAAGATGCAGAGTACCAAGCAGCAAAAACGGATGATTCCTTTACGCATAACAAATCCCCCCAGACTTATTGATTATTATTCCGACTCATTTCCTAACCCGAATAGATCGGAACTTTCTAATACAGGAGTTAAATGAGTCGGGACGAAAATTGTGAATATATACTGATATAATACTATAAGCCTAACGGTTTTATGTGCTCAAATCAATTGTTTTCCAATTATTTGAGCTGGATAATGTGGATATTGGGAGATTGACTATTCCCGGTTGGAGAATGGGGCCGAGGTATCAGTAGGAAAAGAAGCTGAGGTTGTAACCGTTCACCAGCACCCCATTTTCGTCCGATCAGGTCTCCTGGCATTAAATCAACGGGCTCATCTATGTTATACAATCCTTCCAAAGAGGCAGTGAACGCTTACCTGAGGTTCACTTACCGATAAAAAGTTTTCTTACGTCTTTTAAGAGCCTTGAGTTGCAAATAACAATAACCGGTTCATCTGGTTGTATATGGGTATCCCCTACCGCAATCTGCCAGTTATTATCTCTAAAAATGGCGCCGATGATGAGTTTGTTCTGGAAAAAAGAATCAAGTTTTGAGAGAGGTTTTTTGGTAATTGGTGATTTTTCAACAGCGACCAGCTCAACGACTTCTGTGTCAAATCCATGGAGATGGGCGACAGCAAGGAATTCACTGCGTCTGACAAATTTCAGGATTTCATTTGCAGCCATAACTTTTTTATTGAGCGCAATGTCGGAGCCGATTGTGGCTGCAAGAATCAGATAGTCTTCCTTATTCACCAGAGCGATTGTTCTACAATCAACCGTTTTTTCTCCGTTGCCGTTTTTCTTGCACAGATGTTTGGCTAAAAGACAGGTCATGATGTCGGTTTCGTTTTCACCGGTACAGGTGACGAAGGTGTTTGCGTCAAAAAGTCCCGCCATTGTGAGCACATCTCCGTCGGAACCGTCCCCGTGGAGTACCTCTGTGTGAGCTAATTCAAGCGCCAGTTCTTTGGCCCTGGTTTCGTTTTTTTCTATTAGTGTTACTGAAACTGATTTTTCAAGCAATTTGGCTACCCGGGCACCCACCAAGCCTCCTCCCAGCAGCATTACTTTTTGCTGGCGCTTTTGTTGAACCCCGGTAACCTCCATGAGTCTGGCGAGATGTTCCTGGGCTGCCATGATAAAAATATGATCGCTCGGAAGAATTTTTTGGCTACCCGTGGGAATTATAGTGCTTATCCCACGGGCGATTGCAACCACGCGGAAAGGAAAATCACTATACATTGCTGCAATTTCCTGAAGGGTTCTGTTGACCATGGGGGACGTTTCGTCAATTCCGGTGGCAAGGAGCTGGATTTCTCCCTGGGCTATATCTATTATTTCATTGCTGGCCCTGATCTTGATGAGCCGTACGATTTCCTGGGATACCAGCTCTTCTGGATGGATGAGGAGGTCGAGTTTCAGATCAGCAGCGGTAATGAGTGAGTTGGGATTACCAAATTCAAGTGAGCGGACTCTGGCAATTTTCTTTTCAATACCAAAACGATCAGCAATCATTGATGCCATCATATTCACAGCGTCATTGTTGGTAACGGCGATCATGTAGTCCATTTTGTCCGCATCAGCTTCCTGCCAGCATTTTATGCTCATTGCGTTGCCATTTATGAGCCTGGCGTCAATTTGTCCGTCGGCCTGCATGATCAGCTTTGGGTCAGATTCTATTATTGTGACAGCGTATTCTTCGTGGATGAGGCGCTTAGCAAGGTAAAACCCGACACCACCCAGACCTAAGATGAGTATCTGCTCTGTTGGTGCAAAATTTTTGCGAAACATTGGAGTCCTTTTTTAGAGAAATAAAGATTTAATTTCAGCAGCTTACTTCTTTGCCGGGTGGTAGTGGACAAAAACCCGTCTCATATAATCAATTTCCCTTGTAAGTTTATCCTCCACCAGGGTGGCGATCCTGTCCCCTTCCTCGACTGTCAATGTTGGTGCAACACCCACTGTTATATTTGTAACCATATACAATCCAAACCTGTGGCCATGTATTTCTTCAATATCGAGGACTTCTTCTATAGCTGCAAGCTTTGCATGTATTTCTTCAGTGAGTTCCTGGCCCGGGAGAGTGTTCATCAGGTCCGCCGCTGAATCACGGATAATCTCTATTCCGGTAAGAAGGATGATGATGGATACTACGCCACCCGCAAGGGGATCTACCCAGAGATATCCCAGTTGTCCGAAGATTATGCCAATGGTAGCAGCGAGTGCCGAGAAAATATCGTTTCGATGGTCGGCGGCAAGGGCGAGCAGGACATTACTTTTTGTCTGATGACCAATTTTATAGGTCCAGAATGCGAGCCAGATTTTTAACAGCACGGTGAAAAGGGCAATCCACAGGGCCAAATTGGAGGCTCCGGTAAAGTCACTGCTGCCAACACTCAGTTCGTATACATTATTGATGGAGGCCCAGAATATTGAAATTGCGGTTGTAATAACAAAGGCTCCAACAACCACTGCTGCTATTGACTCTAGTCGGTCATGGCCGTAGGGATGTTCTTTGTCCGCCGGTTTTCCCGATAGCTTCATAAAAATGTTAACCACTATTCCATAGGCAACGTCAGAGGTAGAGTTGATGCCGTCTGCCAAAAGAGCGGGACTGTTGCCGATTATGCCGACGCTGGTCTTGAGAATGGCCAGCAGTGTATTGGCGGCAAGACCAACGTTAACCGCCAGAATACCCTTTTTCTGCCTAAATTCTGTTGTCATATTGTTACTCGTTGCCTCCAAGCTGTTTGTCCAATTTGGTCAATTTTATTCTTGGGGTGGCGATGTTTTCGTCAGTTGTTAGCGGTATATACTTCATATGTTTGCGTTAGCTGTTGTGCTTTCTTCCTTCACAATATTCCAAAAGGATTGAACAATTGCACTGTTCCTGTTCTGAGTGGTAGTGCAGGCAGCAACAACGAATGGTTTTAGTTTTGGCTGGATGTTGAGAATTTCAACTTCCCCCTGCAGGTTACTTTTTTCCAACACCAGGCGGGGAACAATTCCTATGCCGGATCCCATGCTTACCATAGCAATAATTGCTTCATTACCAGCAACCTGGGAATATATGTAGGGCTGGATCGATTTTTCTGCAAACCATTTCTCTGCCCGAGCACGGCTAAGGCCGGTGGATGGAAAGATAACCGGGGTGCGTTCCCAGTCAATCTCTTTTCCTTTTTTGACCAGAACGTCCTGGAAATATCTGGGTGCAATAAAGAGCAGTGGTGTTTCCAGGAGTTCAATAAACTCCAGCCCGGCAGGCCGCTGGTCAGGAAGTGCCGCGATGGAGACGTCTACTTCACCTGTTTGCAGTTTGATAAGGGCTTTGGCTGCATCACCGGTCTGAACATGGGTCATCACTTCCGGGTAGGTACTTCGAAACCGTTTGAAAATTCGTGGCAGGATAGAAAGAATTGCAGTGACTGAGCAGTATAGTGTTAATTCACCCCGTAAAACCGTGTCACTTTTAAGGAGACTTTTAAAATTATTGAATCTGCCAAGGGTCTCTTCGCTGTACTCTTTGAAGAGAACTCCTGCGGGGGTAAGTTCCACAGAGCGGTTGTTGCGAAAAAAAAGAGTTTCTCCAATTTCCATTTCGAGCCGCTGGATGGCCCGGGTCAGACCGGACGGAGTTATATTACATTCCAGGGCAGTGCGACCAAAATGGAGAGTTGATGACAACTGTTTATATAACTCAAGGTCTCTGATATTCATCTGAAAAATTTAACTTAGACGGTTCTCTTTGGTGCGTTGCTGGCTTTACATACAGGGGCTGGAGTAAGCTTCGTGAACACATAGTATTCAACAGTTGTAGACCGGTGTTGCAGATTAAGCAATATAATATCACGAACAAATCACTTGACGCAATAGCTGTTTGTCAATATATCAGATGAGGAATCATCAATGATCAATATCAATAACGAAAAATAATACAGATACAAGGAGATAAAAATGGCTTCCAATTATTTTAATACCCTGCCCCTGCGCAGACAGATCGATCAGCTTTCCAGGTGTCGTTTTATGGATTCTTCCGAATTTAATGGAGTGGAATATCTTAAGGGCAAGAAGATTGTCATCGTAGGTTGTGGAGCCCAAGGTTTAAATCAGGGTTTGAATCTTCGAGACAGCGGGCTCGACGTATCCTACGCCCTCAGGGAAGCTGCGATCACCGAGAAGCGTCAATCCTGGAAAAACGGTACGGAAAACGATTTTACTGTGGCTTCCTATGAGGAGCTTATCCCAATCGCGGATCTGGTAATCAATCTTACCCCAGATAAGCAGCACACCAATGTCGTTTCAACTGTAATGCCTCTGATGAAAAAAGGAGCCTGCCTTTCCTATTCCCACGGCTTTAATATAGTGGAAGAGGGCATGCAAATTCGTGAAGATCTCACCGTAGTCATGGTTGCCCCCAAGGCACCTGGAACCGAGGTGCGGGAAGAATATAAGCGCGGTTTTGGCGTACCTACTCTTATTGCAGTGCACACAGAAAATGATCCAAATGGTGAGGGTTGGGATATTGCCAAGGCGTACTGTTGTGCAACCGGCGGTGATAAGGCCGGTGTTCTAGAGTCTTCATTTATTGCCGAGGTGAAATCTGACCTCATGGGTGAGCAGACCATTCTTTGTGGTATGCTTCAGACCGGATCCCTACTCTGCTTTGATAAGATGGTAGAAAATGGCATTGATACTGGCTATGCCGCAAAATTAGTGCAGTTTGGCTGGGAAACGATCACGGAGTCACTCAAACTTGGCGGCATCACAGCGATGATGGATCGTCTTTCAAATCCTGCTAAGGTAAAGGCATTTATTCTTGCTGAGGAACTGAAAGTTATCATGGCCCCTCTTTTCGAAAAGCATATGGATGATATCGCCTCAGGACACTTTTCCAAAACTATGATGGAAGATTGGGCCAACGATGATGTAAATCTGCTCAAATGGCGTAAAGAAACAGGAGAGACGGCTTTTGAGAACGCTGTGTCAACGGATAGTGAGATTACCGAGCAGGAATATTACGACAAAGGGATTCTTATGGTTGCGATGGTTAAGGCGGGAGTGGAGCTGGCCTTTGACACCATGGTGGACTGTGGCATTAAGGAGGAGTCTGCATACTACGAGTCATTGCACGAAACGCCTCTTATTGCCAATACCATTGCCAGAAAGAAGTTGTATGAGATGAATGTTGTCATCTCGGATACCGCTGAATACGGCTGTTACCTTTTTGCCCATGCTGCGGTTCCTTTACTTGCGGATTTCATGAAAACTGTTGAGACCGATGTTATTGGTAAAGGTATTGAGGTTACAGATAATGGTGTCGATAACCTGGATCTTATTCAGATCAACGAGTCAATCCGTTTTACCTTGATTGAGGAGGTTGGAGCTGAATTACGTTCTTATATGAGTGCGATGAAACCGATTATGTAAAGATGACTGCATAAAAGAGTTGAGAGGGTTTTTTGGAGGAGTGCTCTAAAAAACCCTTTTTTCATTTATAGAGAAAGAACCGGGGCCAAGAATAAGATTATTAAAAAGTAGTTGTGGTTTTGTAGGTCTTTAGTAAGAAGTATATGTCATAATCGTAACTGATGATAGTTTCTGTTGGGCTTTAGGGCGATAATGCCTATTGTTACAACAGATAAACCTGTAAGCAATCTATAAAGGAGATGCGCATGAAAGTTATGAATCTGATCGTAGCACTACTTTTTACTATGAGTCTTGGATTTACAGTTCATCCTATGGATAGTTATGCAAAATCTGAGAAAAAAGAGACGGCTACTACCATCACAAAGAAAGTAGATAAAGCAAAGTCTGTAAGCAAGCCTTCGACACTGAAAGCCAAGAGTATTGGAATCAACAGTGCGGATAAAGCAACCCTGACGAAGTTGCCTGGAGTGGGGCCAAAGACTGCTGATGCAATTCTCAATTATCGGAAAACAAATGGTAAATTTAAATCGATCGATGATTTGATGAGTGTCAAAGGTATTGGGAAGAAGACCCTGAAGAAGATTAAACCATTTTTAAAATTATAGTTGTCACTTTAGCCCATTTTTTTCTTTAGTGTAGGTGGTTAAATCGTAACCGTTCACCGCCCCTTTTAAAAGACTGCATAACCAGAGTCCGTAACCGTTCGTCCAGTGCTCCAGATTCGTTCAAGCTGGTCTCCTGGCTATAGTTGGCTATGCCAGGAGGCCTGATCGGACGAAAATGGGGTGCTGGTGAACGGTTACGTAAAATCTATCTATGTTTCAGACTATACAAGGGGGATGTTTATTTGTGGCATTTCCCTTGTTAAAAGACTCTCCATCTTTCTTTCTCTCCTATCAATCGAATAGTCTCATCTGCTGGCAGTCCAACTTGATTTATCCCTGACCTGGGGATTATAATACACTATAGGCCATCTTGAAAAATTGCAATTTTGGGCAACCTCTGCATGTAAATGTGGAGAAAAACTGAGGTCAGCTGTTGTAATCCGATCTTTCCACTTAAGGAGGAGCGTCATGCAACAATTCAACCCTGAGCAGGCAATGACAGAAATCAGACGTGAGTTTGGTGAGCACGGTGGAGTTACACCTTCCATTTCGCGCTCGTCCACATTCTCCGTTATGGCGTCAGAAACTATGCCTGAAATTTTCGCTGGGGTTTTGGGCCCCGAAAACGGGAGTTTTCTATACAGCCGTCATGTCAATCCCACGGTTAATATCTTAGCGCGCTATCTGGCGGCCATGGAGGGAACTGAAGCGGCTCTCTGCACAGCAAGCGGTATGTCTGCTATCTCTTGTACTTTGCTGCAACTCTGCAGCCAGGGAGATCAAATTATCTCCAGCAATACAGTGTATGGAGGAACGCATGCCCTCCTGCAACATCTGCTACCGCAAATGGGTATCACCACCACCTTTGTTGATCCTACGAAAACAGATGCTTTCTATCGAGCCATCACCCCGGCTACTAAAGTATTGTACGTCGAGACCATGGGTAACCCAACCCTCAAATTTGCAAATCTGCCTGCACTTGCCAAATTGGCTGGCGATCACAATTTGACATTGGTTGTGGACAACACCTTTACTCCAATGATGATCTCTCCGGCTCGGTTAGGAGCGGATATCACTGTATATTCAATGACGAAATTCATCAACGGTGCCAGTGACGTTATTGCCGGAGCTGTCTGTGCCACCAAAGAAATGGTAGGACGGCTTATGGACTTACATACGGGCCGGGCTATGCTTCTTGGACCAACTATGGATCCGCGAATGGCCTATGATATTATGCAGCGCCTCCCCCACCTGGGCATTCGAATGCGGGAGCACTCCCGGAGAGCGCAAGCCATGGCCAGCCACCTTGAGGGGCTCGGTGTTGCCGTCGTCTACCCAGGCCTGTCTTCATTTTTACAGCATGGTCTGGTCAGCTCCTTGCTTAATAAGGAGTACGGTTACGGCGGTATGTTTACTATTGACTGCGGGACTCGCGAAAAGGCGGATCAGCTCCTCAATCACCTGCAAAATATCGAGAACTTCGGGTACATCGCAGTATCTTTGGGGTATTTTGATACCCTGATGTCCTGTTCCGGTTCAACCACTTCCTCTGAAATAAGTGAAGCGGAACAGAAAGAGATGGGGCTTTCACCAGGTTTGGTGAGAATTGCAGTTGGCTATACAGGAAGCCTTGAAGAGCGTGTAAAACAATTGGATCGGGCTGTCAAAGCGGTCAGGCTTTAATACGCGTTCTTTAGTATATAGATATTTGAAGTGGGTAAAAAATTATTTACCCACTTGCCGGCCCCATAATATTGATGAAATCGAATAGCTGCAATAAATAGCGTAAGCACAGTAGTGAATATGCTATTTATTGCTTTTATAGTGCCTGGATGTCGTCAGCTATCAGACCGTTTGTTGTGTAGTGATTTACTTCTCTTCTACCGGAAACTTATTCCGTTGCCATTCCCTCCAGCCGCCCTTTAGGGCATAGACATTTTTGTAGCCTTGAGCGAGTAGCTTTTGTGCCAGACTGGCACTTGTGGCTTCGTTGGGTCAGGCGCAATAGAGCACAAAGGTGTGGTCTATAGTGTAGTTGTTTGCTACGGATAGATCCCTGCCATCCGCCCGAACTGCACTTTGAATTTTAAATTCACTGGTGCTCCAGTCCCTTCCGGTACGTACATCAAGGACAACGAGGTCGTCAGAGCCCAGGAGAGTCTTCAGTTCTTCCTTGTTCATTTTTGAAACTGAACCTGCAATTAGTGGTGTAGCCAACAAAAGTGAAGTTACTATAAAAATGGATAGAAGCCGTTTCATGAGTTATCTCCTTATGTTTATTGAGGTGATTGGGTGGATTTTATCTTGCTGCATTTCCCAAGCGCAAGCCAGCACACTGCCATGGCAGCGGAGCTCGCAAGAGCAAGAATGAGAAAGCGAGAAAGGGTTTTAAAATCGTTGTAACTAGCTACTGAAAAGAAAAAAGTGAGGAAAAACAGGGTGGGTGCAAAAAAACAATATATCAAAGGGGTTTTGGACTTTTCATAGTTCACCTTTGCTGAAGTAGATAAACGATATCCTGTATGCAGGAGCCATAGTAACAGCGCTCCGTAAATATACGTTTCAAGGTGTTCTTCCCCGGCCAGGCCGGACGCCATAAAAAGTCCAATCAGCAGAGCGAGTAAAAGGGCATGGGCTCTTTGTCTCAAGATTGGCGACATAGCTGGCGGCAGGCTCTGGGAAGTAGCCAGGTGTTGTATGCAGTTATTGCTGAAAATAAAGAGGCCATTAACGACGCCGCAGGTCCCACTGATAATAGCGATTCCGATTATAATTCTTCCAGGTTGACCGAAAATTTCCCGTGCTCCAATAATATAGGGAATGGTGGAATTGCAAAGTTTTCCGTGTGGTATGTGGAGAAGGGATGCCGTTCCCCAGAGGGTAAGTACCAGTCCGCCCGCGGTGAGAATCAAGAGTCTCTCTTTAAACTTAAGTGATGTATTTATGGTCTGGTCGTATCCCAGCAGAAGTAACATCGAACCACTAAAGAGGGTGAACCCGATGTGCAGGGTTTCCATAGCCGTGGCCGAATCGGTTGAAGGGGAGAAGGGTATACTGCCACTATTCTGGGGAGAGAGTAATCCAATCGTCGATAAAACAAGCAGGGAAATTAACGTGATCCCGACAAATATAACTTGTAGCATGAGGGGTAGTCTCACGCTCCAGAGATGGACTAAAAGGATAACCCCAAGTAATAGAAAGCTGAAACCAAAATTTGGAAACCAGTAGACAAAGGTTTCATTGAAGGTGAACCCTGCTGTTACAAGTGTACCCGTAGGTATAAAGAGTGCCAGGGTCAGGCAATATGCAAGGGTAAGCGACAGGGTTACCACGGTATTCATGCCTGTGCTTGAAGAAATGGACTGATAATTCTTCGGGCTTACTCCCGTTCTATAGGTGGACTGGAGTATATGGATTGCCCACCCGGATACAGAGAATGCCAGGAGAAGAAACAATATGAAGGACCATCCTCCTTTTCCCGCACTGTTTCCAAGGAGTACCAGTGCATCCGGAGAGAACATCCAACAGAAAGTAAGGCTTGCTATGGTGAGATATTTCCAGACCATATGGTCTCCTGTTGGGTTTCCATAAACAGAAAAACGATAGACATCGAATGAATTTCTAAGGTTCTAACAAATTAAATTAATAATAAAAAAAGGATGGGCAAGGTCTTTTTATGTGGGGTGAATTATTCTTTGAATTTTCCTGCAGGGCGCAACACCATTTATTACAACGGTTAAAAAGAAGGTTTTGGGTGGGGGAGTTGGGTGCTTAACACGTTGTCATTTTAGACAAATGGCTATGGGAATTCACTATTAAGACAAAGCATTAAGACAAAAAACACCAGTCCTACATAGATAGCAGTTCCGGTGATTCGTTATTATTTCCGCAACTTAGCGACAGATTCCGAAGGTGTTAAGCGAGATTCAGAGCTGTCTCCTGCCAGCCATGATCAGAGAAGTGCTGGATGTCTGAACCCGGATATCTCTAGTTCTTCGAGCATTATGTTGACGTGTGAATATTCGATATTCTCAAATAACTCATTAATTTCCAGAGATTGTTTTGTTGTCAGGTCGATGAATTCCACGCCGGTTACAACTTCAAATTTGGTGGATGGTTTAGGGTGGTCTATATCCCTTTCCCAGATCTTTCTCACCATAATATCTTTTATATGTACTCCTTTGGCATCAAGGATATCCATACTCCATTCTTTAGGAAAACTGTGCGGATAGAGGCAGCCAAAAGAAAGTCCAATGGAGCTCAGTTCTAGAATTTGACCAGTTCCCCATTTTAAAATTGCTAAAAGATCAGTAACTTTCACACGATTATGAGTTCGGAGTTCTGGAAATTGTACCGGGGTGGTCGGTTCGAGAAATGCTAATGAGTTCATAATATTTCCTGTTGTTTCTGTTAATGATATTTCACATCTCCTGGTTGTGAAGATGTTTTTTTACTAAAAATAAATTTAAACTAGCCCCCAATTATATTTTTGCAATTAATGTGCCTGATTTTCTTCGTGTGTTGTTTCAGTATGATACAGGTGTTAATGCGGTTGAGCTACAATGTTTTTGTTTATTTTGACCTGTGCAAAAGTGTGCAGTGCGCAAAATTTGCACACGGTGTTCGCTTTTGTACAAGCGGCTGGTTAAGAAAGAAAAAGAGTGTTACAGAAGGAGTAATAGCTATGGTCTGCCCGAATTTTTCATCAATTCATTGGGGGATGGACTGGAGGTGAATTTGGGGTCGTTGAGTAAAACAATATCACTGGTTTACTCTCAAGTATCATTGTTCGGCAAAAAGAGTTCACATCTATTCTTACCCAGTTTTTTTGCTCGATACATGGCCATATCGGCGTTACGAATAAGAAGGTCAGGTTCATTGCCGTGGCTTGGCGAAATAGCAATGCCAATACTGATACTTACATCGAGGTCCTTGTTCTCGTGGTGAGTATATTGGATCACGGTTTCACAAATTTTTTCCGCGACCTTGACAATGTCCTGAGGGTTTTTTCCTGAGGGAAGGCAAATGACAAACTCATCGCCGCCCCAGCGACTGAGAAAATCTGACGCGCGTAAGCATTGTTTCAGGGTAATACTAAGTTCTCTAAGAAGTTCATCACCAATATCATGGCCATACAGGTCATTTACCGATTTAAAGTTGTCCATATCGAGAAAAAGGACGCCGACAAAAAGCTGATCTCTGTGGGCATGTTTTAGGCTCTGTTGTAACAGGTCGTGGAATAATCTTCTATTAGGTAGTCCTGTCAGTTCATCGTGATATGCCATAAAGCGAAGTTTTTCTTTGGCCGTTCTCAGGTCAGTGATGTCGTGCAGAGAGATAACTGCACCTATCTGTTTCCCATCGCAGTCACTCATGGCCTGGCCGTTGACTCTGAAGGTGCGTGGTGTTGTTTCATGGTCAACAATTACTATTTCGTCGTTTTGTAAACATTGTCCGGAAAGCGCCTTGGTGAGTGGTTCTTCTGAAGGAAGGATGGAAGTAAGCCCATCCTTTTGATAGTGTTTTAGTTCTGCTAGATTGGCAGGAATCGGACTATTGTCCTCGATTCCGTAAAAATCTTTGCAGGCTCTGTTAAAGAGAATTATTTTACCCTTTTTGTCACATGCAATTATGCCATTTTGAACATGTTCCAGAATGGTATTTTCAAATATCTGTTGTTTTTCAATCTTTAACTGACCGTTTTTTAATTGGGTTATATCGAGAAAATACCATACACGACCCAAGTAGGATTCATGATGGTAGATGGGATATGTATGTCGATAGAGGGTCCGTCCATCTATAAGTTGAACTTCATCGGTACTTATCTCGTGTATATTGTCATAAAGATACTGAACTTTGGTTATGAAGCCTTCAGGGTCTTGAAGTTTATCAAGAACACTCTGGAGGCTGGCCTGTTCGTCCCGGGATTTCTGTACCTCTGGTGGAATTTTCCAGATATTGACAAATTCCTGATTAAACGACAGCATTTCCATTTTCTGGTTAACGAGTAGTATCCCCCCTGGGTTGTGCTGGTACTGGGCTTCTAGGATAGTATTATGAAGACATGAATCTTCACGGCTTGTGGTCCAGGAGTCCTCTATATTGAGGAGAAAAAGCATGTCTCCACAATTGGCCCGGGAGGCTTTAATAGTGATTTGTTCTTTGGAATTGGCTGGAAAATTAAGGGTGGTATTGAATATCGCGGGAACTCTGGGCTTTATGTCTCTATAGAAAGAGTGAAAACTGGAAATATCTTCGTCTGAGATAAACTCAGTAAAAAGAGGCCGCTTAGCTGGAATGTCCTGCCATTTAAACAACAATTTCGCGTGGCTATTTACGTTGATAATCCTGGTCTTTTCATCAAGGTGTAAAGCGGCCAGGGGAAGTTCATTAATAAATTTCATATGGTGTTTAAAATTTAGATAAATGACTTATATGGCAGGAACGAGGAATTACGAAAAGGTATGGTGGCACCTTAGATGAAGGTGTAGCTGCTACTCTCCTCTATCCAGATTATTTATCCGACAAAGAATACACTTGAAAGTGGAGTGATTGCAAGATATTCCAGATAATTGTCAGAGAATTCTCAGTCAGACCAGAGCTTTGAAAGAGTGTATGGTGAGCCAGGCCCGCAGAAAAAGGCTCCATCCAGGTATCGGTAGTTGAGATTAAGCTGGTCGAGAGAGCGGAGGTCAGCCTGGTCAATTAGCAGCTCATGGGATAGGAAGTTCTCAAGGATACGTTCAGGATGTACTGATTTAGGAATGACCGCAGTTTGTCTTGCAAGTGCCCAACAGAGCAGGACTTGCGCTGGAGTTGCCCCACTTTTATTGCTCAGTTGTAAAATTAAAGGATGGTTTAACAAGGATGGCTCATTCTCCTTTTTAAGTGCGGAAGGACGGTCGGGGGAGCCGAGTGGCGAGTAAGCTGTGAGCAGGATATTGTTTTTATAGCAATACTCTAACATTTCAAGTTGCTGCAGGTAGGGGTGCAGCTCGATTTGATTCACTGCAGGAGGGATTGTGGCTGTACTGTACAAATCCTGTAAACGTGACAGGCTGAAGTTACATACTCCAATGGCTCGACATAAGCCCTTTTTCACCATTTTCTCCATGGCTCCCCATGTTTCAATTAATGGTATTTCTCCAGGAGCCAGAAACTCCTCTGGTTTTCTTGGGAATTCAATATCCTGCCGGAAGCTGACGGGCCAGTGGATCAGGAAAAGATCAAGATAGTCCAGTTGCAGATCCTTCAGGCTTCTTTCAAGGGCTGGTCTGACATGTTTTGGATTGTGGGCATTATTCCAGAGTTTGGAGGTAACCCAGAGATCACTTCGACTAACACAGTTCTGTTGAATAGCTGTTGCTAGAGAGGGACCAATCTCTTTTTCGTTTTTGTAGATGGGGGCACAGTCAATATGTCTATAGCCAACTCCGATGGCATGCTTGACCGCCGCTGCGGCTTCACCTCGCCTTGACTTCCAGGTGCCGAGCCCAAGGGACGGCATGCAAATTGAGTCGCTAATCGTTAGGAACTGCATGTCATTTTCGCTGGGGGCGGAAACACCGGTCAGTATTCCTTTGGATGAAAACAGGCAACCTGGTAACCATCCAAGGCTTTTAACTCCGGAGCTTTTTTCCTGCACTCATCTGTCATTGATGGACAACGTGGGTGGAAGGTACAGCCGGAAGGTGGAGCAATGGGGGACGGCAGTTCTCCGTGAAGTACTATTCTTTCTTTGGTCCTGAAAGGATCCGCCATTGGCGTAGCGGAAAGCAGAGCCCGTGTGTAAGGGTGGCGGGGCCTGCTGAAAAGCTCCTCACGGCTGCTGGATTCCACGGGTTTACCCAGGTACATAACCATTACATCGTCGGCTATATGTTTTACCACGGAGAGATCGTGACTGATAAACATGTAGGCGAGATTAAACTGCTGCTGCAGTGTAGCAATAAGATTCAAAATCTGGGCCTGAATGGACACATCAAGTGCAGATACAGGCTCATCCAGTACCAGAATCTGAGGATTGAGCATCAAGGCCCTGGCTACGGCAATCCGCTGTCGCTGACCGCCGGAGAACATGTGCGGGTATCTCTCATAATGTTCCGGTCGTAAGCCAACAAGGCTGATCATCTTAAGGGCAGCTTTACGACGCTCACTTTTGCTCAATGAGGTGTTAACAAGTAGCGGCTCTCCCAGAGTATGGCCTATTTTTTGTCGTGGATTGAGGGAACCGTAAGGGTCCTGAAAAACAATCTGCACCATCTTGTGTAGATCCTTTGTCTCCACTCCCTCTGCTGAAGTAACGTTTACCTCACCAATTCGAAGTCCTCCGGCGGTTGGCTGTTCAATCATGGTGACAAGCCGAGCAAGGGTCGATTTACCACATCCTGATTCTCCGACAATGGCAAGGGTTTTGCCCTTTGTCAGGGTAAAACTTGCACCATCCAGTGCCTTGAGGATGGCCGGTTTTTTAAAGGTTCCTCGGTCAACCTGATAGTGGCGTTTAAGATCCTTGGCTTCTAAAACAATATCACTGCTCATTTGGCCTCCTCCTTTGGGTAATTCGTTGGCTTGCCGTCTTTTAAGGGGTAGTGACAGAGGGCGCGTCCGAAAGATTCTGGCCCGATCTGTGGAGGCGTTGTGCGACAGTGATCTGTGACGTATTCGCAGCGAGGTGAAAAAAGACAACCTTTTGGCTTGTCGAATTGTCCCGGGACGACACCGGCGATTGACGGAAGTATTTTGGAGTCTGATCTTTCCGGCAGGGAGTTTAGCAGGGCCTGGGTGTATGGGTGATGAGGGCTGGAAAAAAGACCTTTCACCGGTTGTTTTTCCACTTGCTGGCCTGCGTATTGTACCGCAACCCTCTCGGCAGTTTCTGCGACAACACCCATGTCATGGGTGATCAGCACCAGCGACATGCCTTTTTCTTTCTGCAGTTTCAAAAGAAGGTCTAGAATCTGCGCCTGAATAGTCACATCAAGGGCCGTTGTCGGTTCATCTGCAATAAGTAGCTGGGGGTCGCATGATATGGCCATGGCTATCATTACCCTCTGGTTCATTCCACCTGAGAGCTGGTGTGGGAAGGCCGATAATCTTTTTTGCGGCTCAGGGATACCAACGAGTTCAAGAAGTTCAATCGCCCTTGCTTTGCGTTGTGCGCGGTTTAGACCCAGATGAATCTTTAAAGATTCGGTGAGCTGGAAGCCGACGGTGAAGCAGGGATTGAGACTTGTCATCGGTTCCTGGAAAATCATCGCCATTTTAGAGCCGATAATTTTTCGTAACTCCTGCTTGGGGATTGTTTGCATGTCCTGACCAGCAAAGCGAAGGACATCTGCGGTGACTGTTGCTGTCCATGGCAGCAAGCCCATAAGGGCAAGCATGGCGACGGATTTCCCTGATCCCGATTCACCGACAACTGAGACAATTTCCCCAGGTTCAATATGTAGTGATACCCGGTCAACCGCAGTAAACTGTCCACCTGCAGTCTGAAAACTGACAGTGAGATTTTCAATTTCAAGTAATGGCATTGTGCAATTAGGATCGTTTGAGTTTCGGATCAAGGGCATCCCGCAGGCCGTCGCCCATTAGATTTATAGCGAGTACCGTGGTGAGAATGGCAACACCGGGAAAGGTGACCACCCACCAGGCTCTCAGGATGAATTCTCTGGCGTCCGCCAGCATGGTTCCCCATTCGGGTGTTGGGGGTTGCGCGCCCATACCTAAGAATCCAAGAGCAGCGGCATCGAGGATTGCGGTTGAAAAGCTGAGTGCCGCCTGGACAATGAGTGGGGCCATACAATTTGGTAGGATGGTTACAAACATAAGTCTTAATGACTTGACCCCGATTACCCGTGCAGCGATGACGTAATCCTTGGTCATCTCGGAAAGTACGGCTGCTCTTGTCAGTCTTACGTAATGAGGTTGCTGGACAATGGCAATGGCGATCATGGCATTAATTAGGCTTGGCCCAAGGATCGCAACAAGAACGAGTGCAAGCAACAGGCTTGGAAAGGCTAGCACAACATCCATAATTCGCATGATAAAAGTGTCGACTTTGCCACGGAAAAATCCGGCGGCAAGGCCTAGTATGATCCCTACGAAAAGGGAAATTGACACCACTATACAGCCGATGAAGAGGGAATACTGAGATCCGTGGATTAATCTGGAGAGCATGTCCCGGCCGATGGCATCGGTTCCCAGTGGAAAGCGCAGTTCCCCACCGCTCTGCCAGAATGGAGGTTGGAGGAGAGCATCCCGATACTGCTGATTGGGGCCGTGCGGTGCAATAAAATCAGCAAAAACAGCTATAATAACAATACAAATGAAGAAAACGAGGCCAATAACTGCACCGCGGTTTTCACTGAAATAGGACCAGAATTCGGAGAGATCCGCCTTAAACCCGGTCGGACGATCGTCGACTATCTCTTCTATGGTTGTTTCGGTCATGATTAATCCGTATGACGTATTTGGGGGTTGATCAACCCGTAAAGCAAATCTACTACAAGGTTAACAAGCATAATAATGGCAGCGATAAGGAGCAGGCCACCCTGTACCGATGGATAGTCGCGCCTGGAAATTGAGTCTATCATCCATTTTCCAATACCTGGCCAGGAAAAAATAGTTTCGGTGAGAATTGCACCGGCAAAGAGCACTCCTACCTGTAAACCAATGACAGTAATTACTGGAATCATGGCATTTCGAAGTGCATGGACACCAATGACTCTGTTTGGTCCAAGACCTTTTGCCTTGGCTGTGCGTACATAATCTTCGCTGAGTACCTCAAGCATGGCAGAGCGGGTCTGTCTCGCAATAACAGCCAGAGGGATTGTGCCGAGTACGATTGATGGCAGTATCAGATGAGACAATGCAGATTTAAAAGCACCCTGCTGCTCGGACAACAGGCTGTCGATGAGCATAAAGCCGGTGACAGGTTCAAAGAAGTAGAGCAAAGAGATCCTTCCTGAAACCGGGGTCCACCCAAGAATACCAGAAAAAAGAATAATGAGAAGGAGGCCCCACCAGAATATCGGCATTGAGTAGCCGGTAAGGGCACTGGTCATAACCGTATGGTCAAAGGCCGAGCCTCGGCGGGTAGCGGCAATCATTCCAGCTGGAAGACCAAAAAAAACAGCGATAAACATGCCGCAAAGGGAAAGCTCAACGGTGGCTGGAAAGAGCACCATGAATTCTTCAAGTACCGGTTTTTTGGTAATTATTGAGGTGCCGAAGTTGCCGCTTAGAAGGTCGGTCAGGTAGTAGCCGTATTGAACTAAAATCGGTTTATCATAACCATATTCAGTCATAAGCGCGGCGTGCCTTTCCTCGCTCATCCCGCGTTCGCCGGCCATGAGCAGCACCGGGTCTCCTGGAAGGGTTCGGATAAAAATAAAGGCCACCAAGGTTACGCCGAAAAAAGTTGGCAGGATAACGCCCAGCTTTTTTAAGAAATAAAAAAACATCTATCAGTTCCCTGGAAAAGAATTGAATATGAAAAAGGCCGGGCCAAAAGGTCCGGCCTGTCATGCGAGATGATCCTATTTCAGGTCAACACCGTAAAATACATTGCCGCCGAAAGGATCGATACGGAAATCAACAACTTCTTTACGTACCGGCTGGAAAACAACTGAGTGAGCAATTGTTGCCCAGGGAGCCTGCTCCTTGAAAATGATCTGGGCCTGTTCGTACAGTTTAGTACGTTCGGCGGGGTCGGCTACAATTTTTGCCTGTTGGATCACGTCTTCAAATGGCTGATGACACCACTGTGCCCGGTTGGCTCCGCCAACGCCGTCGCAGCCAAGGAGAACGGCCAGGAAGTTGTCGGGGTCACCGTTGTCACCGGTCCATCCAAGAAGAACAGCGCCGTCACGGTTTTCGTCCTTGGAGCGTTTGAGATACTCACCCCATTCGTAGGATACGATTTGAACATCAACACCCACTGCTGCAAAATCCGCCTGGAGCAGTTCAGCCATGCGGCGTGCATTAGGATTGTATGGACGTTGTACAGGCATTGCCCAGATATTCATTTTCAGGTCTTTTACACCGACATCGGCGAGCATTTGCTTGGATGCGGCTGGATCGTAGCTGTCGTCCTGGACCGCCTCGTTATACGACCAGATAGTTGGTGGGATTGGGTTTTTGGCTGCTTTTCCAGCACCCTGGAAAACCGCGTCAAGAATCGCCTGCTTGTTGATAGCTTTGTTGAGAGCTTTGCGAACCTTTGGATTATCAAAGGGGGCAACCTTTGTGTTGTACGCAAGATATCCAACGTTCAAGCCTTCTTTTTGTAGAAGTTTGAGCTTAGGATCTTTACCCATTGCTTCAAGGTCAGCAGGGTTCGGGTATGGCATAACATGACATTCGCCCGCTTTCAGTTTCTGATAGCGAACAGAAGCGTCTGGGGTGATGGCAAAAACCAGATTGTCGATTGGCGCTTTTCCTGCCCAGTAGTCTGGATTTGCTTTGTAGCGGATCACTGCGTCTTTCTGGTATGCAACGAGTTGGAAAGGTCCTGTTCCTACTGGCTCGAAATCAACAACATCGGGGGTACCGGCCTTCATCATCTTATCAGCATATTCCGCGGAAAAGATAGAAGCAAAGTCCATTCCCAGGTTGGCAATCATTGGAGCTTCCGGACGATTGAGAATGAATTTAACTGTGTAGTCATCAACTTTAACGACGTCTACCAGCAGGTCAGGCATGGACATTCCGTTAAAATATTCGTAGGAGGCATTACCTACTTTATGAAAAGGATGCTCCTTGTCGAGCTGGCGTTTGAAAGAAAACACCACGTCGTCTGCGTTGAAATCACGGGTTGGGGTGAAAGCCTTGGTTGTATGGAATTTAACACCTTTTCGCAGGTGGAAGGTGTACTCTTTTCCATCTTCAGAAACGTCCCAGCTTTCAGCAAGGGCTGGCCCTACCTTGGTAGTGCCTCTTTCGAATTCGACAAGTCTGTTGAAAATCTGGCGTGAAGATGCATCAAAGGTTGTGCCCGCCGTATAGAATGCAGGGTTGAAACCTTCGGGGCTTCCTTCAGAGCAGAACACCAGGGTTTTTGGCGCAGCCCAAGCATTCATTGAAGCCATCATCAGTGTCGCACCACAGAATGCAGCAATCAGATTCCTCGTTTTTCCCATCTTGTTCATCTCCTTTTTTATTTTTGGAAACAGACCCAGCGAGATGAGCCTGCGCTTGCACTCACTACCTTATGGCATTATGTACACATTGTATACCTTTTTGGTATGGAATGTAGAGCATATAGTAGACCGTTCGTAAAAAATAGTAAAACAGAATTAACAAATCTTATCGAGAATGAACCATTCTTGTCTTGTACTCTATGGCTATTTCTCCCAGTTTGAGTAGGGGTTGCTCACGAGGTTCGCATTGTAATACCTCTGATCCCCTGTCACTTCCTCGCCAATCCATTCCGGGATCTCAAAAGGCTGTCCCGAGAATTGCAACTCGATTTCCGCAAATATCAATCCCTTATTCTCGCCTTCGAATTCATCGACCTCCCAGATAAACTGAGCATAAGGTATTTTGTATCTGGTTTTTGTTATAAGAGGTTTCTGGCAGAGCTTTTCAAGCATCTCTTTTGCTTCTTCAAGAGGAATATCATATTCAAATTCGAGGCGTGAATCGCCTTCACTTGCTCCCTTTATGGTGAGTATGCCCCTATCGCCGATGGTTCGGATTCGGACAGTCCTCCCTTTTTCGGAACTGAGATAGCCCTGGCAATATTCTTTCCCTGTACCTAGAGATCTCCATGAATCATTTTTTATGAGGAATTTCTTTTCGATTTCCTGTGCCATAAAGCTCCTTTTGAAGTTCGTTATTTAGAAACGAATATTGTTGATGATAATATAGGTCTGTTGCCCTCAATTGTTACGGTTGCAGGTGGATTTTCTTGGCCACTTCAATTGCTGAAAAGTTGAGTGTTGCATGGACAGTGAGTACAGGGAAAAGTAAAGCCATGGCAAAAATATTAAGAATCGGGATCATAGAAATAAGGGCAGGGCCAACACCGAGGCGGAAGGCAGGACTGCTATGTTCCCTCAACCAGCTGAGTTTTCTGCCAAGGCCCCAACGCCTGCGGGATCCCGGATAATCTATAAACATGAGGGCCGAATAGTAGGTGTAAAGAAGAAAGACTGCAGCTTGTCCTATTCCAGGGATGAAGTTCACAAAGAGCGCTGCAATGGTGATGAGGATGCCGAAGCAGGCAATCTTAAAGCCTTCAAACATGTCTATGAAAATTCCACCGAGAGTAAAGCTTGCGTCCGGATCGAAATATTCACCTGCGTGGATTTTTTCAGCAGCGGAACTTAAGAATGCATAGCCGGGGGTGGTGAGGGTATAAGCCAGTAGAAAGGCGATATAAAAAGAGAATATTCTTGAGATAACAAGGAAAAACCAGCTTCCGATAACCCAGCCCTGATGTTTTATCCAGCCCCAGATAGTGGAGCTGTCAGGAGCAGTGGCCATAAAATTTCCGGTTAGCTCATCTACAAAGTCCACGGTAAAAAGATAACCCGTCCAGGTGAGACCGAAAGTGAGTAAAACGAGAATAGCGCTCCAGCTAAAGAGTTTTTTTTTGCTGAATATCAGTTTCAGTGTCGTGGAGAGGGGAACCCACTGTACACCTTGAAAAGATGCTACATGATGTTGCTTTTCCATAATTTTTATTGTTATATCCTTTTTGCACCAATGTGATTATGTACGCTTTTGATTTTGTAACTATCCAGGTACGCGCTGTTAGAAGTTAGCAGACCTCTGAATGTAACTGTTCAGCAGTGCTCCAGATGTGCTCAAGCAGGGCGGATTGTTATACAGCTGTATACATTACGCTCTGATCGTGCACAGGTAAGCGTAGACTCCGGGTGGTGTGCTGCTGAATAGTTACCTGATTTTTTGTGTCAAACGGTTCAGATTATAGATCCTTTTGGTAGGGTGTAAAGGCTGGTGATAGAATTTTTTCGACAACTGAAGGATTCCAGGGATAGTTGGCAGGTAATAGTTTCATATGAATGTGAATAATAAGAAAAAAAATAAACAAATCTTTATCTGTCAGCAGTGCAGCTACCAAAGTGTAAAGTGGCTTGGCCGTTGCCCCGAGTGTGGTGAGTGGGAGAGTCTGGTTGAGGAAGTGATCCTTGCTAAAAAAGAGAGTGCTGCCGGTACCAGTAAACCGGTCCCCCTGGCCCAGGCCCCCGATGGGGACGAGGAGAGGATGTCCACCCGGATTGAAGAATTAGACAGAGTTCTGGGAGGAGGGGTTGTGCCAGGTTCGGTGGTACTTATTGGCGGGGAACCGGGGATTGGGAAATCAACCCTTCTCCTGCATCTTCTGGAGGCCATTGCCCAACAAGACAAAACTGTGCTTTATGTTTCGGGAGAGGAATCAGCCAGGCAGATTAAGATGCGGGCCACACGTTTAGGTGCTATCCATCCCGGCGAATTTTTGGCGACAGAGAATAGTGTTGAGAGCATAATCGCCATGGCCAGTGAAATGCGTCCCGCCCTTCTGGCTGTAGATTCAGTGCAGACCCTTACCTGTGCTGAGGTTGGCTCTTCACCGGGATCAGTCACCCAGGTCCGGGAATCCGCATATAAACTTCTTGGCTTTGCCAAAAAGGAGAATATACCGGTGGTGCTGGTGGGCCATGTAACCAAAGATGGTTCAATTGCAGGGCCAAAAGTGCTTGAGCATATGGTCGATACGGTGCTCTATTTTGAGGGCGACAGGTCTCATGTGTTCAGGATTCTCAGAACGGTAAAGAACCGTTTTGGCTCAACCAATGAGATTGGTGTGTTTGAAATGAAGGAGGAGGGGCTAGTTCAGGTGTCGAATCCGTCTGAAATATTCCTTGCTGAACGGCCAATAAATGAGCCAGGGTCTGTGGTGCTGCCAAGTGTTGAAGGTACACGGCCAATTCTCGTGGAAGTCCAGGCGCTGGTGAGTCCAACTAATCTGGGGACGGCAAGGCGTACTGCCATAGGCGCTGATCAGCAGCGACTTTCTCTGTTATGTGCAGTTCTTGAGAAAAAAGGTGGTCTTGATATGTACGGTCACGATGTCTTTTTAAATATTGCCGGAGGGATACGTATCGATGAACCTGCCCTGGACCTGGGGGTTGTTTGTGCTCTCGCTTCCAGTTTGCTTGAAAAGCCGATCCCTTCCAACACAGTTGTCTGTGGAGAAATTGGGCTTGCAGGGGAGGTGAGGGCTGTGGGTCATATCGATGTGCGAGTCCGTGAGGCGGAGCGTCTTGGTTTTACCAGAATGATACTTCCGGCAAGTAATAAAGAACGTCTTACGCTGAAGCCGTCTATTGAACTTGTAGGCATTACCAGTCTTGGTCAGGTTATGGATGTTGTTTTTAACTGAAATCGCTGGTAAGTTCAGCGCAAATTGAAAATTTCCAAAAAAATGTAATAATGACGCAGATGGAGGGTTTTTACGACGCCATCACATGTAACCGTTAAAAGAAATTAATAGGAGACAATTATGTCAGGTGCAGATCATGGTCATCACGAAGAAGATAATTCCGTAAATGTAAAAGTTGCGATTATTTTGCTGGCAGTTATTGCAGCAATCACATTTATTGGCTTGATCAACTAGTATTTAATAATTCAGGGAGAAGGTAAGGTTCGCGGATGGTGCAGAAGGGATCAGAACGGGAAGTTGTAATCTTGATGACCGACATGGTCCAGTACTCACAGTTGTCTTCAGGGATGACACCTGAGGAGATCCGTGATTTCCTGATCGATTACCATGGTAGTATCCATGCCATTATTGAGGCGGAAGACAGTTTTCCCATGGAAATTGATCCGTCTGACGGCGATGGTAGCCTGATAATTTTTGATAAACGCCCGGGCGAGGGACGGGATGGAGTCTGCACCCGTGCACTCCTCGCGGCTCTAAAAATGGCGGAAGCCATAGCCTTAGGATCTCTTACTCCAACTCGGATGGGGATACTTCTTGGTAGTATTACGGAGGCCAAAATTGGCGCAAAAATGGCAAAGTTTGGTGCCAGTTTTGCTGTGGCCAGCCGACTGGAGGAGCTTTGTGGTTATTTTGGCTCCTATTTTCTCATGGACCGGGAGGTTGCCAGGTATCAGCAGGGATTTGACGACTCCATAATTAGTGTAGCCAAGGTGAGCCTCACAAGTGTCTTGCATCCTCTCAATATCTTTACAATTTACAAACCTGGAATTCAAAATATTTCAGCAGAAACTGATCCCGCGAAATTACAGAAATTTATCTGTATGAAGAATGAAGCGATGGAATTTTTTTCCGGCAATCTGATGCTGGGTGTT
Source organism: Desulfobulbaceae bacterium (assembly GCA_024227155.1). Taxonomy (GTDB): domain Bacteria; phylum Desulfobacterota; class Desulfobulbia; order Desulfobulbales; family Desulfocapsaceae; genus Desulforhopalus_A. Next base: position 20,765 of record JAAELB010000267.1, on the reverse strand, counting down.
GCGCCAAACTTTCCCAGGGTGCGAAACGAACTACATGTCGCCCAGAGTTATTTCAAAAAATTAACGGGCAAAGAAGACCAGGGGATAGAGCGGATTTTAGAATATATCAGAGAGACCCCTCTACCCGCGACTGACTTTAATACCAGGGGAATGAAGCTGATGGAGAAGAAAAGGGATTCCCTTGGTGAACGTCTTTTTCATCTCTCCCAGGAACTGCTCAGAGCGATGAACCCTGACTTTTATCACGCCCTCGTGGTAGATACCAGTTGGGAAAAACAATTTAAGCTCGAATGGTTTAAAGAAGGTGATGTGATAATAGAAATTGGTTCTGTGCCGGATGGTATATACTATCTCGACAGTGGAACTGCAGAGACCCTTAATGAAAACATGGAGCACCTTTCCACCATGACAGATGGGGCTATTTTTGGCGAAATGGCCTATTTCGGTGAGGAGAAGAAACGTACAGCAACGGTGGTTGCCAAAACGGATATTGTTTTACGGAAAATATCCACTTCTGATTTTACCAACATGCCGGTAATTATAAAGATTTTCGAACAAATTGCTTCTACGAGGCGAATTGATATTGTGCGGGACAGCAGCCATCCTGAGGACAAGCTAACTTCCCCTACAACTTGATATGTGCAGGGGAAGTTAAACTGTTAACTGTTTTTATTTCTCAGCAAGCACTACATAGGTTGAGTAATTTCCGGATCTGACCCTCATTAAAATCTTGCCTGATTTCCCGGACATCTCAACTATTTTTTTCAGTTCTTTAAGGTTCCTGACAGGTTGCCTGTTAATCTCTTCAACGAGATGACCAGGTTTCAAGCCAGCTTTTTCAGCGGAGCTTCCCGCTTTGACATCGCTGATAACAAGGCCGCTTCCCACTTCATATTCAAACTTTTCCGCTAGTTCCTCAGAAAGTTCCTGTAGGGTGAGACCATATTTATTCAGGCTGTTTTTATCGCTTGCTGTTATCCCGCCCTTGCCAAAATTTGCTGGTTGTTCACCAATCGTTACTTGAATTTTCTTTTCCCTGCCATCCCGTATAACATGTAGCAGATTTTTGCTGTCCGGCCGCAAGAGAGCCACCTGGTTTCTCAGGTCAGATACATCTTCGAGGATCTTGTTGTTGAGCTTAATAATAACATCACCCTGTTTTAATCCGGCCGCACTGGCAGGGGAGTTCTGCTGCACTTCACTGACGAGGATGCCACCCGCTTGTTTGAGGCCAAAGGATTCAGCGAGATCTTTGTCGACGTTTTGGATGACAACACCTAGCCAGCCCCTGGTCACTTTTCCATGTTCCTGCAACTGGTCTTCAATTGATTTTGCCATATTGATGGGGATTGCAAAACCAATTCCCATATAGCCACCGGTCCTTGAAAAGAGTGCAGTGTTTATGCCAACAACCTCACCTCTGCCGTTGAGAAGGGGGCCGCCACTGTTGCCTGGGTTGATCGCTGCATCGGTCTGGATGAAGTTTTCATATTCATTGATCCCGACACTGTTTCTACCAGTTGCACTGACAACTCCGACGGTTACAGTCTGGCTGAGGCCAAAGGGGTTACCGATGGCAATAACCCACTCAGCAACTTCCAAGGTACTGGAGTCTCCAAGGGGAAGAACTGGGAGATTTGAGGGGTCTTCAATCTTCAAAAGGGCAACATCACTTTGCGGATCAGTGCCAATAACTTTCGCTTCGAATTCACGTTTATCAGAAAGACTTACCCGGATGGTGTCAGCGCCTTCCACAACATGATTATTTGTGAGGATAAAACCATCTTTACTGATAATAAATCCTGAGCCTTGTCCTCGCTGTACGTACTCCTGCTGTTTTTGTTGGTTGGGTTGTTGCTGGCGGTATTGGGGCCCAAAAAATTGCTCAAAGAATGGATGGTTAAACATCTCTTCCATTCCTTGTCCACTTTTGTAATTTCTCTTGGCAGTCTTTTCTACTTTGATATGAACAACAGCGGGTTTGGCCTTTTTCACTATATTGACAAAGGCTTTGGATGATCTGTCCAGGATAGCCGCATCCCCACTGATGTCAGCTTTTGCAAAACTATGGCTACTGACAAAGGTGAGGCACATAGTTAACAGCAGAAGTATGCCCGGCATGGATAGATCTGTTTTACAAATCTTCATATTGTAATCTCCTATCGTGATCTCTTGATTGGGCAGGGAACAATTTCTCTGGCCATACAAAATTTCTGTCTTTTAAATGAATTGTAAACGCGATAGGAGAGGCGTCAAGAAAGATTACCTAAATGTAATCTTAGGTAAAAACACGAGTCGTACGTCAGAAAGTAACGTACGACTCGTGTGGGATGATAACTGGAAAGTTGTTGCTTTTAAATCAGGAGCGGATCATATCCGCTATTTGAAATGCTACTTCAAGGCTCTGTTCTGCATTAAGTCTTGGGTCGCATGAGGTGAGATAGTTGCTGGCCAGTTCTTCATCACCAATATTTTGTGCGCCACCGGTGCACTCTGTAACGTTATTTCCGGTCATCTCCAGATGTACGCCACCTGGAATGGTTCCTTCAGACCAGTGGGTTTCAAAAAAGCAGGTTATCTCAGAGAGGATATCGTTAAAGTTCCTGGTTTTGTGACCTGACTTGGCAGTATAGGTATTAGCATGCATAGGGTCACAACTCCAGACGATGTTGAACCCTTCCCGCTTCATTTCCCGCAGCAGTGGCGGGAGGACCTTCTCGATCTGTTTCATTCCGAGTCGTGTGATGAAGGTGAGTCTGCCAGCTTCGTTTTCTGGATTGAGGCTTTCAACGAGTTTTTTCACCTCGTCCAAATCGTAGGTTGGGCCAAGTTTTACGCCAATCGGGTTATGTACCCCGCGAAGGAATTCTACATGGGCACTATCAACCTGGCGTGTGCGTTCGCCAATCCAGAGCATATGAGCGGAACAGTCATACCAGTTGCCGGTAATATGATCCTGCCGGGTCAATGCCTCTTCGTACTGGAGCAACAGAGCTTCATGGGAGGTAAAGAGCTGGGTCTGATTAATCTGTGGCGTCTCGGATGATATACCAATGGTCTCCATGAATCCTATTGCCTGGCTGATCTGTTTTGCGAGGCGGTCATAGCTTCGGCCCATGGGCGAATTGGCAACAAATTCCTGGTTCCATGCCTGCACCCTCTGCAGCGAGCCAAAACCACCCCGGGTAAACGCACGCAGCAGGTTCAAGGTTGAAGCCGCCATGTTGTAACCTTTGAGCATGTACTTTGGGTTTGGTGTCCGAGATTCCTTGGTGAAGGCGGAACTGTTAACCATGTCTCCTCGATAGGATGGCAGTTCCACCCCATCTATGGTTTCCATGTCAGAGGATCGAGGTTTGGCAAACTGACCAGCAATTCTACCAACCTTAACCACCGGTTTGGCACCGGCGTAGGTGAGAACAACGGACATCTGTAGCAGCACTTTTAGGGTCTCACGAATGTTAGGTGCAGTTACTTGGCTGAAGTTCTCAGAACAATCCCCACCTTGCAGCAGGAAGGCATCACCGGTAACCGCCTTTGCCAGCAATGTTTTTAAAGAACGAATTTCTCCGGCAAAAACAAGTGGAGGAAGCGTGGCCAGGTTGGTGAGCGCCTTATCTACAGCATGCTGCTCCGGCCAGTTTGGCTGCTGCAGGGCTGTGAAATCTTTCCAGCTTGATTTTGTCCAATTGGTTTGGCTAGATGACATAGTAGTCCCTCAAAATGGTTCTTTTTCGATAAATAGGGCTTGCGAAGATCAGCCAGCCCGTTTTTACATTAGTAGCAACATCGCTCCACATCAAAGGCATTGAGAATTCGTAATTCGCGTTCTCTTTCTATGCCTTGTAAAGGTGGGAGAAACTCAACTTTGGTGAGCAATGTTTCAATGGTTTCGCGATCAGGAATAGACTCTAACCCATATCCGAGAATCTTGCCAGTTCTTGTGTCTAAAAGTTCGGCATCCCGTCCATTTGTGACAACTGCCAGTGGGATTCGGTGGTCAGGGTTGAGGACTCTTGCGGCGGCAATAGCTGCTCGTTCGCGACTCACAAGGGAGCCCGGACCGTAGCGAACTACCATCACCTGTTTATGGTTGCAACAGACAGTCACTTCAATGGTAGATGTGACAAAAGATTTTGAAAACAGAGTTTCAATTTTTAGACGAGGGGTGAGCTGATCTTTTGAGAAATCCTTTTGTTCCACCATCAGACGAAAAATATCCTGACGAATTCTCTCGTCATCGGTGTCTGTCAGCTCTTCACCCGTCAGGTAATCATTAAGGGTTCCGTAAATAAGGTGGTGGGGCTTTTCTATTCGCATTTATTCAAGTTTTATGGGAGATCTGGCGTCAAAAGTTTGCATAAAAATACGACTTATTACACTTGAAGATAATGATCTCCTGGTTTATTGCAAGTAGAGTGGCTTGGGCGTAGCTACCTACCTTATGGTCTTGGTTCGAGCATATCCTGAACAGTATCCTGTGGGACTCCAGGGTTGATTCCTGCAGCTCTTTCCATTCTGGCGATGGCTGTGAGATAGGCGAAATAGGTGGATATTAGATCCGACTGGCTGGAAGAATAATTAAGCTGTGCATCGTTAAACTCTAGCATATCACCAAGTCCGGCTTTGTATCGACCATCGGCGAGTTCGAGATTGCGAATTGCAAGATCCACTGCAAGGGCTGCAATGTCAAGGGCTTCATGGTTCTCTTCTGCACGGAGATGGCTATCTGTAACGTCTTGTTTAATTGCCAACTCCAGCTCGTGTTTTGATGCTGCGATCTCCATCATCAGCGCTTTGGTCTCAGCGATTTTTCCCTCTGTTTCAAAGCCTGAAAAAATTTCCCAGGTCAGTAACGCTGTCAGCTGCCACTGGTCGTTGAGTGTCTGCAGGTCAGTTTCGTAGGTGTCGTAGGACCCTTGGGCACTGAGGATGGGCCAGTTATCGCCCTCAGCCTTTTTAAGGGATGCCTGGGAGGCAAAAAAGAGCTGGTTGAGCTGTTCCATGCCTGGTCGATTATTGGGTGCAACCTCCAGGAGTTCGGTAAGGGAGTAGTTGAGGGGGGGCGCCGTATCTACAATTTTTGAAATAGTAGTGTAAGTGGAGACAAGCCTGTAGGCACCGTTGTTCGGTTGTGTACCGATGACCTGTTCAAGTTCTACACGTGCACTTTGAAGGTTAGATTTTGAACGAAGAAGATTTAATTTTGCGTTAGCCAGTTCCAGTTCTGCGTTAGTAGTGTCGATCTGGGTGCGAATTCCTGCTTTATAAAATTTTTTGGCCCTGTAGAGTTGTTTCTCGTAATTATCAACAGTTTGCCGGGCTACCTGTACCAGAGCTTTTTTTTCAAGTCCTGAATAATATGCTTCTTTTACCAGCAAGACAACATCATGTACCTTCTGCTCCAGATTTGATTGAGCAGCGCGTCTTGAAAAAACAGTGGATTTTACCCCTCCTGTTGTCCTGCCGAAGTCATAGAGCAGTTGGGAGGCACTGAGGCCACCTTTTAAAACGTTGTCCTCGTCTACTGGCTTGAGATCTTCTATGTGAAGCCGTGCCATAGATGCCCCTACAGAAAGCCTTGGTAGGTACCCCGATTCAGCTTGCTGGACTATTCCTGCAGCTTGAAAATATTGCTGGGCCGCAACGTCGAGTTGGGGGTTGTTTTCAAGAGCAAGGTCAATGCAGTTGTCTAGGTGCATGTCAATATTCTCTGCAAAACTGTCTATGGTAGTACCGAGCGTGCTTACAATTAATGTGAGGTAGAAAAAAATGTTTCCCATAGAAGAGGCTCCTTTTTCCTCAACGACACTGATTTATTGATTTTTAATAAACCTTTAACCAAATTTATGCGTATAATTCAGGTTGACTTTTAGATGCTAATACCATTAGTACCTTATAAATTATTTTCTGTGTTTTTGTGGCAGAGATAAGCGCAGACTTCGAAATAATTTGGTGAAGGTACTCATCCAAGCATTTTAGAAAGTTCCGATTTATTCAGGTTAAGCGTTTTTGTACATAATTTCCTACCACAATGAACTGACAAGGTAAAGGGATCTTTCGGAGCTCTTTTTTCTTCGAAATTCTACATTTACAAAACGATAAGGTGAGCATCAATGATAATAGCAAGATCTGTTGCGTTGGCAGTTCTAACCGGTTTTCTTACAGTTCTAGGCTGCAGTAATGATAAAAAGGAACAGGTTGAGCAACCAGCTTCACCTCCATTGGGTGTCGAGGTCGTCAGGGCACAAAGGGAAAATGTACCCATCTGGATAGAGTATACAGGTAAGACCGAGGCGAGTCAGAGGGTTGAGGTCCGCGCCAGGGTTGCAGGGCGGCTCGAAGAGGTCCTGTTTACAGAGGGGGATGTTGTCCAAAAAGGCACAAAACTATTTTCTATAGAGAAAAACAGTTATGAGGCAGCAGTCGAGCAGGCAAGAGCAAGGCTTGAAAGTGATCTCGCCTCACTAAAACTGGCAAAAGCTGATGTTGAGAGATACAAACCTCTTGTTGTTGAAGGACTTGCCCCCAGGGTGAATCTCGAACAGAATGAGGCACGGGTGGGGGAATTGAATGCCGCCATCAAAGCGGATGAGTCTATGCTGGCTGATGCACAATTGAACCTTGGTTACACCAATGTTCTGGCGCCAATTTCCGGAAGAATAAGCCGAAAGCATATCGATGTTGGTAATATTGTCGGCTTTGGCGAAAAGACCCTTCTCACCACAATTATAGGTGATGACCCTATGTATGCCTATTTTAATCCAAACGAGGAACAGTATCAGATCGTTCAGCAGTATAAGTCCAAAGAAGTGCTCGACGCCATGGTGACTGTTCCGAATAATTATAAAAAATTGCTCCATAGAGATTCCCTCAAAGGGGTTATCGATTTCAAAGATAACCGTGTGGATCCGATGACCGGCACAATTTCCATGCGCGCTACGGTTGCTAATCCGCAAAGGGCTCTACTCGAAGGCACCTTTGTTTATGTTGAAATGTTTGTCACCGACAAAGCCAAATTTTTAATGGTTACCCCGTCAGCAATTCAGGAGGATCAACGGGGATCCTTTGTTTATGTGGTAGATGAAAGCAGCAGTGCAAAGAGACTGGATGTCGTTCGAGGTTTTGAGACAAGGCATTACGCAGTGGTTGCAAAGGGGCTTGAGGGGGGAGAGAGTATAATAGTTAGTGGTCTTGCCAAGATACGTCCAGGGACAAAGGTTGAAGCGACAGATGTCACTGATACCAAGGGTGTTATGGCGCTTATGCGGCAAAACAACATGATTGCAGATAAGGAGTAGGATATGCTGTCGGTTTTTTTTATTAAGCGCCCGATTTTTGCGATGGTTATTGCTTTGCTCATCGTTATAGCTGGTGTTGTTTCTCTCTTTATCCTTCCCGTGCAGGAGTATCCTGAAGTAACCCCTCCCACCGTGGTTGTTTCGGCCACCTATGTGGGTGCCAACTCCTATACGGTTGAGGAGACGGTCACCAGACCCCTTGAGGATAAAATTAATGGGGTCCAGGGTATGATTTATATGCAGTCTTCAAGTTCTAGTTCCGGATCGAGTAAGATAAATGTCTACTTTGAACCTGGCTATGATCTTGATATTGCAGCAGTTGATGTGCAGAATAAGGTCTCTATGGCCACCTCTAGTCTACCGCCAGAAGTTACCCAGCAGGGAGTTGTGGTTGATAAGCAGTCTCCTACGATAGTCTGTTTTGTGGCGATCACAGGAGATGAAAACTACGGAGACAGTTTTCTTAGTAACTATGTAAATATAAATATTATCGATGAATTACGCCGTATTCCCGGAGTCGGTAAAGCTGAAAATATGGGGGAAAAACGCTATTCCATGCGGGTCTGGCTGGATCCCGACAGGATTACAGCTCTGGGACTAACTCCTGGGGATATAGTAAGTGCAATCAGGGCGCAAAACAGTCAGGCGGCTCTGGGTAAAATTGGTGCCCCACCAACCTACGTAGATCAGCCAATCGAATTTGTTCTGACCACAGACAGCAGGTTGAAAGATGTTAGCGAATTTGAAGAAATAATAATAAAATTTAAGGATGATGGAACCCTTGTCTATCTCTCCGATGTCGCAACGGTGGAGCTAGGTGCAGAGAACTATGACTGGAACGCTATTCTCAATAAACAACCCGCGGCACTGGTGGGAATATATCAGCTGCCAGGTTCTAATGCACTGGATATCAAGAAAAAAGTCGTAGAGATAATGGATAATCTGAAGTCAAGGTTTCCAGAAGGTGTTGAGTATCAAATCCCTTATGATACCACCCTCTTTGTTGAGGTTGCCATACAAAATGTTGTTCAGAATTTGATAATCGCTGTCTTGCTGGTCATTATCATCGTTTTTGTTTTCCTTGGATCATGGCGGCCTACGATTATCGCTTCGGTTGCAATCCCGGTCTCTTTGATTGGTACCTTTGGTATTTTACAAATGGCCGGTTTTTCAATCAATTTTCTGACGCTTTTTGGCCTCATTCTGGCCATCGGAATTGTTGTGGACGACGTGATTCTGGTTGTTGAAAATGTTGAAAGGATAATGGGAGAGCGGCCTGAACTGACGGTGCCCCAGGTGGTAAAGGAGGCCATGCTGCAACTTATCGGTCCGATAATTGCTACCACTCTGGTACTGATAGCGGTGTTTGTTCCCGTCTCTTTGATGCCAGGCTTGACCGGAGCCATCTACCGGCAGTTTGCCCTTACCATCTGTTTTGCGGTAATTATTTCTTCAATTAACGCCATGACGCTGTCCCCGGCTCTCAGTGCTATTATCATTAAAAGACTCCCGGATGGTCAGGGGAAATTCGTTTTGTTCAGGCTCTTTGATAAAATATTTGACTCTTTAACCAATGGCTATCTTGCTACTGTGTCTTTGCTTATCAAGCTAAGGTGGGGGGTGGCATTGGCTTTTCTCGGCTTGCTGTATACAACCTATTATGCATTTGTAGTTACCCCAACCGGTTTTGTTCCGGAGGAGGATAAGGGGTCATTTCTTGTCATGTTTAACCTGAAACCGGGAACTGCACTCGGCCGGACCACAGAGGTCCGTAAAGAGCTTGAAGATATTCTGCTTGAAATTCCTGGTGTTGAAGATTTAGTCGTTATCGACGGCTTTAATATGCTCACTTCCACCCTGGACTCAAGCGCTGGCGCAGGTTTTGTTACCCTGGCTCCCTGGGCGGTACGGGACTCGCCGGAGCAGACAATTAACGCCATACTCCGTACGGTCAATATGAGGGCATCAGTTATTACTGATGCCAATGTAGCCGCATTTAATATGCCTGGTATACCCGGCTTAGGGACCGTTGGCGGGTTTGATTTCAGGCTCCAGGATTATCTCTCAGGTGATCTCAATACCTTCGTGGATTATTCCTATAAACTCATAGCCGCTGCAAATCAGGACCCCAGGATTGCGAGAGCGTATACAACGTATTCGCCAAATTATCCGATGCTTTATGTGGATGTTGACAGGAAAAAAGCAGCTGCACTTGGAGTAAATGTAGCGGATATTTTTTCGACCCTGCAAAGTTATATGGGCTCTATCTATGTCAACGATTTTACAAAATATGGCAAGGTGTTTCGTGTTTTTGTCCAGGCAGATTATTCGTTTAGGAGCGAAATTAAAGATATAAGCACACTTTTTGTTAAAAATTACAAAGGTGGGATGGTACCGCTGGCTTCGCTGGCAAAGGTTGAGAAAATAATCGGCCCCGCCGACCTCCCCCACTATAACATGTACCGTTCCATCAATATCAATGGTTCAGCGGCACCCGGATACAGCTCAGGTCAGGCAATGGATGCCATGGCGGAACTAACGGAAAAGGTCCTTCCTGCCGATAAGAGTTATGGTTTTGAGTGGTCGGGGATGTCCTACCAGGAGAAGCTGGCTGGTAATACCAAAATTTTTGTTTTCACTTTTGCCATAATAGTCGTGTACCTGGTACTGGCGGCACAATATGAGAGCTGGATTTTACCCTTAATGATTCTATTTTCAGTTCCTCTTGTGATGTTGGGGGCACTTTTTGCCCAGAATATGGCGGGGCTTGATAATAATCTCTTTGCCCAGATTGGCCTGGTATTGCTTATCGGCCTTTCTTCAAAAAATGCAATTTTGATCATAGAGGTGGCAAAGGAAAACAGGGAGAATGGCTTGGGGATCGTTGATTCAGCAATGGCAGCAGCCCGTCTACGTTTTCGGGCGATAATGATGACGATTCTTTCTTTTGTCTTTGGTGTTATACCTCTTGCTTTTGCTACAGGTGCGGGGGCAATGACAATGCGATCCATTGGTGTTGTTGTACTGGGCGGCATGGTTGCGGCGACTTTTGTCAGTACCATGCTGGTGCCGGTAGTCTATGTGCTTCTTGAAACCATGCGTGAAAAGTTTGTAAATGTTGAGGAGGAAGTTCGAAACAGAGATATGATATAAAGAAGGAGAATTGTATGGGGGTAAATTTGTATTGTCAAAAGCGTATGACCCTTGTGGCAGGACTTTGCCTGATGACTATCTGTGCATCCACTACCAGGGCGGCAGGGCCCGTGGCGGTGAATCCGGTGCAGCGTGGTAAAGTTGCTGTGATGGAGCAGGGTCCATCGCAGGTGGGATTCACTGTTACTATTGGAGCGGGCTATTTGACAGGGGAGTCCAATGAACTTGTGTACTGGCCCCATGTGAATAACCATAAGGCCAGTGAGCTCACCTGGAAAATTGATGACCTCTTTATGGTGGGTGTCGGGGCGTCGCTTACGGTGAGTGACTGGTTTGTTGCCAATTTTGATGGCTGGTTCAAGGCCACGGATGGGTCTGCCACTATGGATGATTATGACTGGGTAGTTCCAGGAGGTGGTTGGACCGCCTGGTCGCACTATGACGATACCGAGGTGACCGACGGCAGTCTCATAGATGTGAATGCAAATTTTGCATTTTATAGGGCCCGACAAATCGCATTTAGAGGTATTGTGGGCTACAAGAGAGATAATTTTGGTTGGGCTGCCCAGGGGGGAGATTTTGTCTATTCTACGAACAGCTTTCGGGACAATTCCGGTTCATTCCCCGACGGCTTGGTGGGCATAAGTTACGAACAGACGATGACATCCCTGTATGGCGGTTTGGGTTTTGATGCGAACGTCAATGGAAGGTTTGAGCTTTCCGGCAGAGTGATCTATTCACCGTTTGTTCAGGGGGAGGCCACCGATAGTCATCACAATCGAAACCTGGTTACCTATGATGATTTCGAAGATGGTGATCTGGTTGCCTTTGATATTGCGGGAACATTTTTCTTTTCGCAGGATTTTGCACTTGAACTGATGTACAGTTATCAATCCTACGATACCATGCAGGGTGATAGTGAATGGCACTTCAGGAATCAGGGCACTGTAGCCTATCGTGATGAGAGTAGCGGTATGGATCAGACTTCATCCATGCTTTCGGCCTCTCTGCAATATAACTTTTGATGGGGTTGTAAGAACAGATGACAACAATGGCCTTTGAAATTCATCAGAGGCCACTGTTGTTTTAACGTCTAGTCCAGGTTTGGCAGGTTTGCCAGGGATTTTTCTATCTCTTCCTTAGGATAGTCGTAGTCGTGGAGTTCTCCATTGTAGTATTTATCGTAGGATCCCATATCGATCAGTCCGTGTCCCGAGAAGTTAAAGAGGATTGTTTTAGGATCATTAAGGTCTTGGGTAGCCTCAATTATAGCACCGCGGATGGCGTGGCATGTTTCGGGAGCGGGAATGATCCCTTCTGTTTTTGCAAACAGGACTCCTGCTTCGAAACATTCCAACTGATGGAGTTTCACTGGCTCTACAATGTTTTCACGGACCATCGCTGAGACGATGGGAGACATCCCGTGATATCGCAGACCGCCCGCATGGATTCCTGGCGGGATGAAGTCATGCCCCAGGGTGTACATATAAAGGAGTGGAGTGGTCTGGGCAACGTCGCCAAAGTCATAGGCCAGTTTACCGGCGGTTAGAGAAGGACATGAGGCCGGCTCGGTTCCGACAAATTTAATCTTCTTACCTTCGAGGAAATCGGGTACATAGGGGACCGCGAGGCCGGCAAAGTTAGAACCGCCGCCACAGCAACCGACGATAACATCAGGACTTTCCCCCGCAATTTCCATCTGTTTTTTAGCTTCGAGACCGATAATGGACTGATGGAGGATGACATGGTTGAGTACGGAACCAAGGGCGTATTTTGTATCATCCCGGCTTGCCGCATCTTCCAGTGCTTCTGAGATGGCAATACCAAGTGATCCCGGAGTGTCCGGCATTTTTTCCAGGATAGCCCTGCCACTATTTGTCTCTGTACTCGGGCTGGCGACAACATTACCGCCAAAGGTCTGCATTATTGATTTTCGGTACGGTTTCTGGTCAAAAGAGACGCGTACCATATAGACCTTACACTCGATGCCGAATTTACTGGTGGCAAAAGAAAGGGCACTGCCCCACTGACCAGCCCCAGTCTCAGTGGTGAGTCGCTTAACTCCCTCTCTGCTGTTGTAGTAGGCCTGGGCTACAGCACTGTTGGGCTTATGGGAACCAACCGGGGAAACTCCCTCATTTTTAAAGAAAATCTTCGCCTTTGTACCGAGTGCTTGTTCAAGATTTGTCGCGCGCACCAGAGGGGAGGGACGCCAGATCTTGAGGATGTCCTGCACTTCTTCAGGAATGTCAATAAATCTCTCCATAGACATTTCTTGCTCAAGGAGCCCCATTGGAAACACCTGCCCGAGTTTTTCCGGGCCCATCGGTTCTTTCGTTTCCGGGTCAAGGGGTGGTTGCAGGCCACCGGGGAGGTCGGGCACAACGTTGTACCATTGTGTGGGCATCTGATCATCGCGTAAAACGATTTTTTTAGTCATGATCTCTCCTGTGCGGGTTAATATTGCTTGGTTACGAATATATTCCAATCACAGTTATTCTTTTACAAAAATTACGAATATTATTCAATGTGCCTTGATTAATTAGTGCCTTACTCCAGAAACACTGTAATAAAAAACAGGTAGCGCAGACTCCGAGAAATCTGGAGGCTGTATTGAAATTAAGAACTTAAAGCAATTCCCAGATAGTGAACGTAGTGAGACCTTCGAGGCACTTATCCGATTTATTTCCCGTTTATCGGGTTAAGAAGCTCTTCTGACTCTTCAAGTTCCAGTAGCACCACGTCCGGATTCCAGTCCAGCCACTCTTTATCAGCTTCTTCATAGAGGGTGAAGTGATCCCCGGGGGAAGCTGCAGGACCGGTCTTTTCATTATCTGGAGTTGCAAGGGCGACACCTCCCCGCATAATTGTCTCAATTGATCCAGTTGAAATGGTCAGGCCAGAAAAGATTCCTCCCTCAATTTTGGCACCGCTAATGTTCCAAAACCTGGTGTTTTTTCGCACAACAGAGCTATAGCGGTTATTTATTGAGATAAAGACATGCACTTTTTGAAAGGTGGGAGATAGTTCGAAGCCGGTTACCTTTCCTATCTGCACCTGTCTGTAATATACAGGGGATCCTGCGCTGAGTGAGCCGAGATTGGGTGTGTCCAGTATAATTCCAAGCCCGTTGATGTTGGAGATTTCTGTATTTGGTGAATCCTCAAGAGCTGTGAAACGTTTTTCCAGTGGACCGTCACCTGGAAGGATGGTGAGAAATGAACCGAAAACAAGGGTTTCAACATTTTTGACCCCACTCAGGTTGATCTCGGCCTGGGCAACCCAGATTTTACTGTTTTCACGGAAGAAATCTATCGCTTTTTGCTGTATAGATGCCTTGGCAATAATGGTATCCAGGTTTTTGTTGAAGGTAAGAGAGTGGACCTTACCTATATCAATGCCTTTGTAACGTATGGCAGCGCCCTGCTTTAAACCTTTTATAGATTGAATAAAAATTGTGATTTCAGTTTCATCCGCGTGTAGTGCTTTTTCAAGAGAGGCAAAGAGAGGGTAAGGTTTTGAAGACGCAACTGGCTCGCCCCCGGGGAGGTTTATACAGGCTATGCCACCGGCCACCACGGATAAAAGGGAGCCGGTTTGCAGTTTAATCCCATCAAGTCCCCCGGAAATTTGTATGCCACTACTGTTATAGAACCTGCTTTTTTTGTGGACTATATTCCTGAATTTATAATAAATAAAAGCTTCAATCAGTACATTTTTCTGGTCGTCTGTGAGCCTGAAAGCTTCAATCTCTCCAATTTGGATATTTTTGTGTAATATTGGTGCTCCAATAGAAAGAGAACTGGCATCAGTTGCAACTATTTGTATCCGTTTTCCGGGTTGCTGCAGCGCAGGGGTTGCCTCAATCGCCTTGTCATAGCTGCTGTATAGCGGATATTCAAAGCCTTCTTCAGGTGAAAAATTTTTCTTTTTAGCAAGTTTGTCTGGGCTGGTGAAGCTGATTCCGCCCTGGAGAAGTTTTGTGACAGGGCCGGTGGAGAGCGTAAAACCCCGTTGTATGGTCGCCTCCATTTCAAGGCCGGAATGAACCCAGAAAACACTTTTTTTACTCAGGAGATTGAGGTGTTTCTGGTAGATAAAAAAGGTTGTTCGTATAGATCTTCCAGACGTACTAATTTCCATTTCCACCACTTCGCCGACTTTGATATTTTTGTAAAATATCGGTGATTTGGTTGAAACTTGAATCGGCTCCTCAGAGAGCAGGACAAAGATTTTTCCCGGCCGAAGGGGTTGCTGGAAAGGAGGTTCCGGCAGGATTTCAAAATGATTTTTAAACTCACCAGTGCCGGGCTGAAAGGTGATATGGGCACCCGAGAGCAGTAAACGCATATTTTTAATGCCGGCGGGAGAAATCTCAGGCTTTACCAGCCAGAACTTTGTCATTTTCCTAAGGATCAACTCTGCCCGCGGATCAAGGAGAATATGGGCGGTGACCGTCTTATGCTGGTCATTGTTGATCTCTATTTCTTTAACAAAACCCGCTTCGAGCCCCCGGTACATCACCTTGGTCGCCCCTTCTATTATATCCTCACCGGAAGCGAGGGTCAGGGTCATGGGGATGCCATAGTTTGCTGATTCATAGTCGGCAAAGAGTGGAAAGATGTGGTTGTTTACAGCCTTAGGCGTCTCTTGCAACTGCTCTGGGGTATGGAGTAAAATGCCACCGCGAAGAAGTGAGGCCAGTGATTCGACCTGTATTTTTACATTAGGTAATTTACCGTTTATCTGGATACCGCTGGCATTACAGAAGCGACTTCCCTGGCGAACAAGATTGGCAAATTGTGGTTCGATAAAGATATCTATGAGGATGTTTTTATCACGTTCAAGCTGGTACTTCTGCACCTTTCCTACTTCGACATTTCTGTAATAAACACCGGTGCCTACCTGAATTGATCCGAGTAGTTCCGCCCGAAGCTGGAGATGCAGGCCGGGAATGTTAGAAGAGATGGGGGGCGGGGAGGAAAGTCCTTTAAACTCATGTCGTAAAACAGTTGAGGTTCCAGTTTGTGCACCAATGTAGCTACCAGAGAGTATGGTATCGAGCCCCTGTACAGAACTAGCGGAGAGTTGGGGGCGAACGATCCAGAACTGGGTATCTTCGACAAGGTGATTGGCGACATCTTTGTTCATTGTTACGGTCGCTTTTATCTGTTTGTTATCGAAGTCTGGATCAACTTTCTTGACAAGCCCAATCGGTATTCCTTTGGCCATCACCTGGGTCTTGCCTGGAACAATTCCCGAAGCATCTTGAAAATAGATGATGATTTCAACACCAGCATTTTTGTAGCTGGAATAGAGTAGCCATGCACAGATACAGCAGGCTATTATCGGCAGAATCCAAATTGCTGATATAGTTCTGCTCTGCCTTGCGGTTGGTTCTGGAATCATGGTTTATTATTCTTTCTGAAAGGATGATATTTTGTGATGCTGTTTGCTCTTTGAACCACATTTATCCCACATGACTCTCGGGTCAAAGGTGATCGCGGCGAGCATGGTTGCGGCAACAACAATACAAAAATAGGTGGCAGCAGGCGCTGCATGGATTGAGGTTAAAAAGCCAAAATCGACCAGGACTGTTAAGAGGGCAATAACAAATATATCAAGCATTGACCAGCGTCCGATAAATGCGATAAATCTATACATTTGGGTCTTTTCCCGGAGGAATCTGGGCGCAGACGGGCGGGAGGTCAACAGAAGGATGATAAGGCCTGTAACCTTGAACACGGGCACAAGGATAGAGGCTGTAAAGATAATCAGACCTATGAGGTATGAATCGTGCTGGAAGAAGTAGATAATGCCATCCAAAATTGTTGATCTCTCCGGAATACCAAGGAAATCTACCTCCATAATAGGCAAAAGATTTGCGGGAAGGAGAAAGATCATTGAGGTGATGACTAGCGCCCAGGTTCTTGAGAGAGTGTTAGCTTTTCTGATATGCAGTTTCCCACCGCACCGCGGGCAACCTTTGTCCTCTAAAGAAATGGGTGATAGCTTGTGACAGGTGTGGCATAAGATGAGACCCGCCTCTGCTGCAGTCGTGTTGTTGTTCTCTGCAGGGCTACCTGGCTTGTTTGCTGAATGTGTCTGGTCTTTATGCTCAATAGTCTGCCAGAAAAATCTTTTATCAATCACAGTGGAGATGGCAAGCGTCACCACAACTAGTGCAGAAAAACAAAATATTCCGGAGTGGTATATTATTTCAGTGGTATCAACCATTTTAATAATAGTGATCATGATACCGAGCAGGTATACTTCGATCATGGCCCATTCCTCAAGATGGATGTAAAGCCGGAACAGAGTTGTGAGATACGGGGGATAGCGCTTTTTGTGTAATTGCAGACTGACAATAAAAATTGCAGTGAGGAGCGCAAAGGGGAAAAGTACTGCGGAAATCGCCACCATGATGGCAACCATAAAGTAGTCATTGAGGAAAAGGTTTACAATCGACTCCAGAATGTTAGCCGAATCGCTAAAACCAAAAGACTCAAAGGTCATAAGTGGCAAGATTATCGCCGGAAAAAACATCAATAGTCCGGTAAGAGACAGCACCAGGGTTTTTAGGACAGAGTTAGCGGTTCGCTTGCCTATTGTCTTGCCGCAACGGGGGCAGAGTAATGTATGGGAAACCGGTGCCACCCGGCCCGAGAGGAGCAGGTCACAGTCTGGACAGGAAATGAGAGTGTTATGCTTTGTGGTTTGAGAATACAACGTTTTGCCTCTATCACTGTAATAACAGCCTGGATTGTAATTATTCAGGTATGCAACCGGGGGGCTCCGGCCTCTATTTTAAAAGTAACATGGATCCCCGATAAATACACTCGGGGATGACGGTTCTTTCGCACTTGCAGGTATCGTCATTCCCGCATGCTTTTAGCGGGAATCCAGAAAGTTTGTTACTTAGAAGAAGGTATGCACTCAAAAGGTTAGTATACCGCAGGATGCTGTTGAATAGTTACACAGGATGTTAAGAATCTATAAAGGAAGAAAGCAACATGGAAAAAAATAGTTGGCTGAAGATTACAGTAGTTGCAAATCCGGTTCTTGCGGATCCTCTCAGCGATTTTATCGTTGGGGCCTTAGAGGCAGGGGTTGAAATGGGTGCAATTGATGAACCGGACTATGGGACGGTGACCTGTTATATTGAAAATCCCAATCCGGATCCGAAAGAAATAGAGGCAATCTTAACTCAAATTCAATCCCACCTGACTGGCTTAGAAGACATTTTCCAGGTAGAAAAATCATCGATGAGTTGGGAGATTATAGAAGATCAGGATTGGGGGAAAAACTGGAAAAAACATTTCAAACCCTTTGAAATAGTTCCCGGACTTATCATTGCTCCCACCTGGGAGGAGTATTTAGCTGTAGCTGGAGAAGCGGTAATTACCATGGATCCGGGGATGGCTTTCGGTACAGGACACCATGCCACCACAACTCTTAGCCTTGAGTTTATTCGTGAAACCCTTGCTGGCACTAATGGAAAAACTATCCTGGACGTAGGAACGGGAACGGGTATTCTGGCGATGGCGGGGCTGCTTTTTGAGGGGGCGTCAGCTCTAGGTATTGATAATGATCCTGATGCTGTGTCCGCTGCTAAGGACAATGTAGAGCAAAATGACTTACAGGAGCGGATGGAGGTGAGTGTAGCTTCCTTGTCGTCACTAACACAAGAATATGATCTGGTAGTTGCAAATATTGTTCATGATGTGCTTGTTGCAATGGCGGATGAACTGACGCGTGCTGTTGCGGTGGGAGGAACATTAATCCTATCGGGTATTCTTGCCGGAGAGCAGCTTGCAAACATCAAGAGTGTTTTTACCTCGCAGGGTCTGTTAGCCGGGGGAGAGAAGCAGCGCGATGAATGGGTGGCTATAAGGTTTTTGCAACAACAGTCATGATCACTGGTCCGGGGTTGCCGGTTTCATCGGGATGATCTGGTAATCTGTATCGAAAATTACCCCCACTCCATTTTCTTGTTGCCGTATAACAATTGCATTTGTTGAGACCCAAAGGTTGCTGCCAGTGAGTTTTTTAAGACTCTCCATGGAAAGGATGAATTTCAATTTTTTGAGATCTTCGACACTGAGGTTAAATTCGATTTTAACTTTAGCAGCTAAAGGAAACGGGTGACTGGTTGTCAGGTAGGCCCCGCCAGAGCTGATGTTTGCCGCAACAGTATCGATTACCTCGGAGTTGTCTTCTGTGTGTCTGTATGATATTTTTGCTTGCAGATTCAAAAAGAATCGCTCTTGCTCTCTACGTTCCTCAGACATGGTATCACTTTTCCTCGGCCCAAATTGAAATATGTACTCCACTGCACCATTCTATTTCATAATTACGGTAAGTGGTGATGCTTGTCAAATTTAACCCGACAAGTCGGAAATTTTTTTTAATATCACTAAAGAGCTGAAATATATGATAGGGGTTTTAATTAATGCGACGTTTTTTCTTTGATCCTGCAAGCAGATGCGGTGAGCAGGTCACCTTGACCGCAGATGAATCTAAACATGTGACGAAGGTACTACGCCTCAAGCCGGGTACTGAGGTTGAGTTGCTGGACGGGTTGGGAAGGGTCTTTTCCGGGGAAATTTGCAGTACCGGAAAGTGGGTACAGGTGGATATTACCGGAATCCTCATTGATAGTCAGGAGACGCTTGGCCATCTAAGGGTGTTGCAGGCAATGTTAAAAGGTGACAAGATGGATAGTGTTGTGCAGAAATGTACAGAGCTTGGGGTGGTGGAAATGGTGCCTTTTCACAGCTCAAGATGCCAGGGAAAACTGAATAGTTCGATAGCAGAGAAAAAACATGGCAGGTGGCAACGCATTGGTCTTGCGGCCTGTAAACAGTGTTTTAGGCCAAAGCCCATGTCAATAGTTTCTCCTATCTCTATTAATGATGCTCTTACCCGGCGGGCGGCGGATTCAGATTCGTCTTTAAAACTACTTTTTTGGGAAGAGGAACGACAGGTCCGTCTACAAGATATAGAGGGCATTGAAGGGGCAGACTCTATTGAAATACTACTTGGACCGGAGGGTGGAATCTCTGAGGAAGAGGTTGCGCAGGCAAAAACGAACGGTTGGCAAACTGTCAGTCTGGGTGAGAATGTTTTAAGGGCGGAGACCGCAACAGTTACCGCTGTTTCCATAGTGCAGTTTCTCTCCGGCAGGCTTTAATAAAGAGTTTATAGGGCATCAAATATTAAAATGGAAAAAGACCTCAGCCGTTCAGCAATACTTAAAAGAGAACAAGGAAAAATTTCCCATCAGCAAGCAATAGAACACGATTACCAGGTAATCGATGTGCGCTCTGCAGCTGAATTTTTAGCAGGGAGTATGTCGGGGGCCATCAACATTCCTCTTTTTGACGAAAATGAAAGAAGTGTTGTTGGTACTATCTATCATCATGGCGGAAAAGATCAGGCTATTAAACAGGGTTTTGAAATTGTAGAAAAAAAGTTAAACGACCTTTTAGGGGCTTTTGAAAATCTAAAAAATCGTCCCCTTGCTGTCTTCTGCGCCAGAGGTGGTATGCGCTCTCTCTCCATCGTTAACCTGCTTCTTCAATCAGGTTATAAGGCTTCACAAATTGAAGGCGGATATAAGAAATATCGACACGATACTCTTGAAATACTGGAAAATTTCTCACCTAAGCTCATTGTTATACACGGTCTGACAGGGACAGGGAAAACAAGAATTCTGCAGCATTTGCAAAACTCCATTGATCTTGAAGAGCTGGCAAAGCATAGAAGCTCACTCTTTGGCGGCCTTGAGCGGGAACCGAGTAATCAGCGCAGTTTTGAGGGTCAGTTTGTCAAGGTTATTTCAGACCTCGGAGCTGAGCCATATTTTGTTGAAGGAGAGAGCCGTAAAATTGGCCGGGTCTTTATCCCTAAGCCATTTGCGTTAGCAATGAAAGAGGCGGTTTTGGTGAACGTGCACTGTAGTCTAGAGACCAGGATTGCAAGGATCGTTGAAGACTATCCCGTGACCAGCGATAACAAACGTGAGGAGATACTGGATATTCTCAGGTCATTGAAACAGAAAATGGGCACAGAGCGGGTCGAAGAGATGTGTGACTTACTCATGGGCGGTAGATTGAATGAACTCGTACGTATCCTTCTCGTTGACTATTATGACAGGCGATACGCACGAAGTATGAGTTGCTACCAGTTTGACCTGGAGATTTCGTCTGAAGACATTAAGGGGGCAGCTGAGGCGCTGACGCTCTTTCGTCGCCGATTTTTGTAGGTGGGAGTGCTTTAGATGAGTCAGGATTGAAAATAAAGAAAATA
>JAAELB010000266.1 GCA_024227155.1 Desulfobulbaceae bacterium | reverse complement strand
TATGTGTATGTAAGTGTATATGTTTATATATGTATGTATATGTATATATACACATATACTGTATATATATATGTGTCCCAGTGATAGAGTGTGGGTTATAAGTAATTTATAATATAAAATTGACATTACTGTTGCTGCCTTAAAACATTTACTCTAAACTAAACATTAATAGATATAACACACCACCTTAACTCTTTCAGTTCCACACCACCTTAAGTTTATAGCCTCAAAACCACCTTGACCTTGATAGCCTCACAACCCCACTGACCTAAATAGGTCACTGCACATGCTCAGTGCAGTTCCAAAATAAACCTCCATTTTTAAACCATTATTTTCAATAGTCTTCTTTATTTTCTTCAATAAAGTCACCTCAACCTCATTTCAGGTAAGCTAATAAGTATATTCTATATCATAAATACATGTAGATCTTAAGTTAACACTTGTAAAGGTAACATGCATTTAGTAAGTAGGACTACTGTTTGTAAAGGCTAGTTGTGGACCAGAGTACAGAAAGCCTTTGTGTCCATTTTGTTTATTGTTTATGTAAAATACTGTTATTTGTACACATACTAAGTTGGAATAACATAGTATTATTGTTTGTAAATATATGTTGTACAGTAATGGCAGTTCCAAAATAAACCTCCATTTTTGAATCCATTATTTTCAATAGTCATCTTTATTTTCCTCAATAAAGTCACCTCAACCTCATTTCAGAGAGTTGTCTGTCACCCCTACCAGCTGAGCAACCCCGTGACAGTGGCGCCCGATATTTTAACTACCTAACAACTTAACAACTCAGCAAAACAGTTCTATCTGCCATATCATCATGAAAACAACTGGTCATTGTTATTGGTTGCTATGACTGAACTGAAGCAGCAAGGGATCTACCACCATTCTTTTCATATGAGTCAAATTCGACCTTCTATGCTGTACATTCCTGTCAAAGAAGGAGTGCTTTACACCTATTATGTACAGAGAAATTAGTGTATTGAATTTGGACCATTTTACAGAGCAGATTCTTATGGATGTGAAGGGTCATAATGTACACAGCATTGGTTGAACAGTTATCAACATTGTGATTTGCAATGACTGAATGTAGCTGTGTGTGCATTGTGTTTAGGTTGAAGGAACATATGAAAGCAAGCTAGATATGTTCTGTAATATAGTGATTTTGAACTTTTGACATTATAGAATAGTGATTGTGTGTTGAACATTGGTTTCTTATAATACTGATTGGTATTTGCAATACTTTGGTGATTCAGTATTAACTGTTTAATGGTGTACAATTTGTGTTAGACATTTTTGAAGTTTGTGTAATTGTCATATTGGTATACACTTTTGGCAAAAAGACATAGATGTAAATGATTTTTTGGTTGTTGTAATTTTTTGTGGTGAGATTTGTTACTGTCAAAAATAGTTAGTATTGTAGGTTGATGTCATATCTGTTAGATATTACTTAGATATTTTGACAGCTGTGACTTGGATATTTCTGTCAAACTTTGACCTAGATTTTTGACAGCTGTGACCTAGATATTTCTGTCAAACTTTGACCTAGATTTTTGACAGATGTGACCTACTTATTGTAATATTTTCCTTTAATATTGTCATACTTTAGGTATTTAACATCAAAACTGATTAACTCTTAAACTTTATTGATTAATCGATTCAAAATATTCAATTTAAAAAAAAACATAAAAACTTCATCAAATCTACATTTAAAAGCATAGATACATATTATATATACCTAATACTAATAATAAACATTAAAAAGTCATAATCCTAATGTAAAATACAACATAAATACATACAGGTATTACACTTCATACATTTTACTTTATCTTACACTGATTTTTTTTTCTCTCAAAAAGGGGGAGAAGCAAATAAACAATTTTTATGTGATTTTTTGTGCATTTTTACACAAATTCAAATACAATCAACTCGTTGTACATGGTACACTACACATTGAAGTCATGTCACTTCAAACAAAATCTGTTCTTGTCAGCCGTTTGACTGACTCGGTCACCAAAGAAGATATCAAGACAGCTTTTCAGACAATTGGTTCTGTTCAAGCAGTTCTTTGGAGACTGGATGGAAATGGTGATCAAACTGGTGTTGCCATTGTAATCTTTGATCAAACTGATGATGTTGACAAGGCAATAACCAAGAAGACTGTTGGTTCCTGGACCATTTCCGTGGGTGATGTGTCTGATGCTGACATAACAGCTTTGAAGAGGGATCAAGATTTTGAAGAGGATATTTTCAAGAGGATGGCGGACATCTCCTTGGCAGGATGAAGAAGACTGGAAAGACAACTCCAAGCAGTTGTAAAGACAGAGCCCACTTCTCCACCTGTTAGCAGTTATGCTTTTGGAAGCCAACCTTCAGTTACCAGAAAAGCACCAAAACTCCCAATCTTTTCAGGGTCTGCAAAGGACTCTAGTTTTGCTAGATGGCAATTTCATGTGAAGGTGATTTTGAAGGGACCATATGATGATTACATTGTTTTAGAAGCTGTAAACCAATCACTCAGGGCCCCAGCAGCTGATATCATTCTTACGATGGGACCTGAAATCACAGCTGATGCTATCCTTGCAAAATTAAAGACAAGATTTGGAAGTGTTATGACAGTAGATGCTTTGACAGAGAAGCTTTACCAGTTGAAGCAGGGTGAATCAGACATTTCCACTTGGGCTTTTAACCTTGAAGAAGTCCTTTATGAAATAGAGGAAAAAGGTGGAATTACTCACACAGAAGTTGAGTCACGTCTCAAAACAAGATTTTGGCATGGTCTCTCAGACTCTAGGATAAAGGAAGCTACAAGAAGTGACTACCCTTCCAAGAGTTTTGACGAACTTCTGATGATGTGCCGCACCCTTCAAGAAGAGTATGACACAAAACAGACCATTGCTGCCTCTGTAAAGCAACAGTCATCCTTGGAGAAGAAGATGGACCTTCTGATAGATGGCTTCAATGATATGAAGAAAAGAGTGGGGAGATTGGAAGCATCTCAGAAGAGCTTAGAGAGTGGCTCAGCTACAACTAGGACAGAATCAACACAGATTCAAAAACACGACACAGAGTCTAAGGACAAGAAGACCGCTTATTGTACCAAATGTAGACAACAAGGACATCTGTGGTTTGGCTGCAAAAAGGATGACCCTAGTGTTAAATGTAATCGCTGTGACATGCCAGGTCATTTAAAGAAATGTTGCAGAGTCCATTTAAACATTTAGGGACTTCCTCGGTGGGACACCTGGAGGTCCAACAAGACAAATGTCCCATTGGCAATGATGTAACACAATGTGAACTTCTTGGAAGGCCAAATGAAGTTACTGTAAAGCTAGGTCACACTGATTGTGTTGCATTAATTGACACTGGTTCCATGGTGTCCACTGTTAGTGAACAGTTTTACAGGGACCATTTAGAGACAAACCATCCCTTATTAGATGTGAAAACAGATGTCACAGTTGAAGGAGCTGGAGGTGATACAATTAGTTATCTAGGTGTTGTTGAAGTAGAACTACAGTGTTCTCAAACTTCTACAAAAGAGTTTTTGGTTCCTATGTTAGTTATGCCCAACACACTATATAACCGACACACTCCTGCTATCATAGGTACTAATGTGCTAGACATGGTAAAGGATGATGTACTACCTGGTGGTATATTTTATAACTCTGTTGCCAAGCTAGCTCAATCTCCAACATCTAGACATGATGTTAAAGATTGTAATCTCTTTGCCTCTGGTCAGATAACCCTTTCACCAAGAAAAGTGACTGTTATCTCTGCCAGGATAGGGGTAAACAGAGACTTTGAGTATGGCATTCCCACTTTGGTAGATACTTTGCCAGGTGGTCTAACAATGCCTCAGACTGTAGTTTGTCTGAAAGGGAAGTCAAAAAATGTGCAGATGTGTTTACTCAATTTAACAGATCGTGAAGTTAAGATTCCAAAGTTTCAGAAGTTAGCTTGTGTGCAACCTGCTCGTGTGATTGACATACCAGAAGTGACTGAATTCCCAACATCCAACACTGACCTTGATGAATCTGTTACAACTAACTTAGATGCCTGTACTAGTGGTTCTTCAATTAGTGCTACTATTACATCTAATCAGACAGCTGAACTTCCTAGAGATGTGGATATAGATTTAGATGGCACAGATTTGACATTGGGAGAAAAGACACTTGTGCATGATTTACTCAGAAATCATTCAGATGTCTTTGCCCACTCTAAATCTGAGCTTGGAACAGCAAAAGGCTTGAAGCATAGTATCAAGTTGACGGACTCTCATCCCTTTAAGGATAGGCCAAGAAGAATCCCTCCTGCCTTCTACAAGGAAGTTCGGGATCATATTGAAGAGATGTTGGCCTGTGGAGCAATCCGGAAGTCAAAGAGTCCATGGTGCTCGAATGTAGTTCTTGCACGGAAACATGATGGTGCTTTACGTCTTTGTTTGGATTTTCGCAGGCTGAACACAAGGACTATCCAGGATGCATATCATATTCCACGTATTGATGAAACGTTGGATAATCTTGCAGGATCCAAGTGGTTCAGTTGTCTTGATCTCCAATCTGGATACTGGCAAGTTGAGGTTGAAGAAGAGGACAAAGAGAAAACAGCTTTTTGTGTTGGTAGTTCTACTATAGGAAACCTTGGAAATCTATTTGAGTGTAATAGGATGCCTTTTGGCTTGACAAATGCCCCTGCAACTTTTCAGAGACTGATGGAGTCCCAGCTAGGAGATTTACCATTCTGTCAAGTCTATTTAGATGACATAGTTATTTTTTCTAAGACTTTTGAGGAGCAGTTGAGAAGACTAGATCAAGTATTTGAACGTCTAAAGAACTGTGGTTTGAAGTTAAAGCCATCAAAGTGTAAACTGTTTCAACGCAGGGTCCGATACCTTGGTCATGTCATTTCAGAAGATGGAGTGGAAACAGATCCTGAGAAGACTAAAGTAATTCAGGATTGGCCCATACCAGAAACTATCCAGGATCTCAGGAGAACCCTAGGATTTTTTGGTTATTACCGAAGATATGTTGAGGGATATGCAAAGCTTGCCAAACCTTTACATGATCTTCTAGCTGGCCATGAAAACATCTCACGAAAAAACAAGAAGACCCCAGTTGTATTAGATGAAAAAGCATTGGAGGCTTTTGAAACTTTGAAGCAAAAGCTTACTGAGCCACCAATTCTAGGATATGCAGATTACTCTCTTCCTTTTGAGTTGCATACAGATGCCTCTTTAACAGGTCTTGGAGCTGTGCTCTATCAGCATCAGGGAGGGAAAATGAGAGTTATCTCATATGCATCTAGAGGTCTCAAACCCAGTGAGACTCGATATCCCATACACAAACTTGAATTTCTTGCTATGAAATGGGCAATCTCAGACAAATTCCATGACTACCTCTATGGACATCAATTTGAAGTGATAACTGACAATAACCCTTTGTCGTACGTTTTAACTTCTGCTAAACTTGATGCGACTGGTCATAGATGGCTAGCTGAATTGTCTACGTACAATTTTTCTGTGCGCTACCGTAGTGGAAGGCTTAACATTGATGCAGATGCGTTGTCTCGAATACCGAGGGAAACCGTCAATGCCATCTGTAATAGTCTCACTGTTCTGAAAGATGACTTTATTTCTGATATCATATGCTACAGTGTACAGGCTCCAGAAGTATCCCCTACCATGGCCGCAGATCAGTTAACTATTCAAGACTGGAGGAGATTGCAATTGGAAGACTCCCTAGTAAAGGTTGTATTGGATGCTGTGTCACATAATCAGAAGCCAAACAGAAGACTGGTGTCCAAATATCCTGACATGAAAATTTTCTTGAGGGATTGGGACAAATTACAGATAAAAAATGGGCTTCTCTACAGATCAGTGAAATCTTCCACTGAAGAAATGAAACAACAGCTTGTTTTGCCTACTTCTATGAAAGAGAAAGTTTTGCAAGGATATCATGACAACCTTGGACATATGGGTCGAGATCGCACCATACAGCTACTAAGAAGTAGATTTTTCTGGCCACACCTTCAGAAGGATGTGAAAAATTGGATCAAGTTGTGTGAGCCTTGTATCAAAAGAAAGACTACTGTACCAGATAGAGCAGAGCTTGTCAACATTAATTCTACTCAACCAATGGAAATGGTCTGCACTGACTATTTAACTTTGGAGCCTAGCAAAGGAGGAGTGGAAAATGTTTTAGTTATAACAGACCATTTTACTCGTTTTGCATATGCCGTGCCAACCCGGAACCAAACTGCAAAAATGACTGCAGATGCTCTACTCAAGTTCTTTCATCACTATGGTTTCCCCAAATTTCTTCATTCAGATCAAGGAAGAAATTTTGTCTCCAAGATTATTAAGGAACTATGTGATCTAACTGGTATAACAAAGACAAGGACCACACCCTACCATGCTATGGGGAATGGTCAAGCTGAAAAGTTCAATTCTACTCTCATGAACATGCTAGGAACTTTAAATGATGAGAAGAAGAAGAATTGGAAAGAGTATGTACCCTCTATGGTTTTGGCATACAATTCTACTTGTCACAATTCCACTGGGTTCTCTCCTTTCTATTTAATGCTTGGTCGCCATCCTCGCCTGCCAATTGATGTAGCCATGGGAATTCACCCAGAAGAAGACAAAGAAGAGACTGACTACGTTCAAGCTTTAAGGGAGAAAATGCAGTTTGCTTTCGAAATTGCCACCAGAAATGCACAAAAGTCTGCTGGTACTCACAAGATCAACTACGATCGTCGCATACGAGGTGCTACAGTTGATATTGGTGACCGTGTGTTAGTGCGAAATACTGGGATACGAGGAAAAGCAAAGCTCGCAAACAAGTGGGAGGATGTACCTTACACTGTTATGGATCAGCCAGATCCAAACATTCCAGTCTTTGTTGTGCTGCAAGATGGAAAGCGTAAAGTCACACATACCTTACATCGCAACATGCTCCTACCTGTGAATTTTCTTCCACTGCCTGATTTATGCAGTAATAAGAAGCCTGCTGAAAAAATGAATACTAAAGATGATGTAAACGATGATGACAATGTGAAACCAGTACCCATTATATCTGATAATCCAGATGAAGAAGATGGTATGTTGCATTTGGAATTGGATCAATCTGATGAGGATGATGAAAATGATGTTTCAGAGGAGGAGAATTTCATTCAACTAAATCCTTTGGCTAAAGAATTTGTCCCTCAGCATACAGCTCAAGCACCCACTATTTCACCAGCCAGTAGTAATGTAACAGAGGATCCTCAGGTGGCTGATAGTGAGGAAATAGTTGATGTTGATGTACCAGCTGTATTGGAACCTGTAGAAGGGAATGCTCAAGAGGTGGAAATTTCTGATAGCAGTGATGTAGTTGAAGATGAGCTTGCCAGGGATACACTAGAGCATAGTCCTGCTGAATCCCATGATGAACAATCTGGAAGTGCTAGTGATGTAGACGAATATCCGATACGCCGATCTACTCGTCACAGAAAACCTCCAGACACTTACAAGTCAGAAGATTTTAGAAAGAAACCTGTTAGCTTGAAGGCACAACAAGCAATTCATTTAATCACGGAAGCAATCAACACCGAGAGATTGTCAAAATTAGTGATGACCTTAATGGAAAAGACAGAGGCTGGAGATTAATGAATTGTTTACCTTGCCCTTGATTGTGATTTTATAAAGACCTTGAAAACTGGTACTTTTGGAGGAGATGTTTGGATTTTTCAAAAATTGCCACTTGGCCTAGGTACAAGTTGTGGAGTGTTGTGTTGTGAAATCGAGGAAGATTTCAAGTTGTGGAGTGTTCTGTTGTGAAATCGAGGACGATTTCTAAATAAAAGGGGGGTGTATGTCCCAGTGATAGAGTGTGGATTATAAATAACTTATAATATATAATTGACATTACTGTTGCTGCCTTAAAACATTTACTCTAAACTAAACATTAATAGATATAACACACCACCTTAACTCTTTCAGTTCCACACCACCTTAAGTTTATAGCCTCAGAACCACCTTGACCTTGATAGCCTCACAACCACACTGACCTAAATAGGTCACTGCACATGCTCAGTGCAGTTCCAAAATAAACCTCCATTTTTAAACCTGCATTTTCAATAGTCATCTTTATTTTCTTCAATAAAGTCACCTCAACCTCATTTCAGAG
>JAAELB010000265.1 GCA_024227155.1 Desulfobulbaceae bacterium | reverse complement strand
TGAAAAGCCCGCAATGCCAAGTGTGACAGTGTCACAGCTGTCACAGCACTTTCAGGAACTACAAGATGTGTCTAATGCCAGAGCAAGCTCATTAGATCTTTCATTTATTCAAGATATTATATCGCTAAATAAATGTCCTGAATACAATGGCTACCTGACCAAAGCAGTAAGAGAACAAGGCCATGCTCTGAAGCCAAAAACGAAAATAGTTTATCTTCCACTGATAGACAGTCCACCTGCAAATCCAAGTACAATGGTAGTATGTATGCTCAGAGCCAAGAAGCTGACAGAAAATACTGGACAGCAGTATGTGATTCTAACACTTGATCAGCAGTTGTATAGAGTAGCCTTGCATATACAATGGCATGATCCACCTTCGTTTAAGAACACATTCATTCGACTTGGTGGTATGCACATATTGATGAGCTATGTGGGAAGTATTGGCACACTGATGGAAAACACTGGTATGTCTGAACTCCAATCAGGACCATTTGGAGGAGTCAATAAAATGCTAACTGGAAAGAAATTTCCAGAAAATGTATGTGCACTGAGGCTTCTTACTGAAGAACTTTTGCAACCAGTACTATCCTCAGATACTATATGCACTTTTAATGACTTATTAAATGTTCTCAGTGATTTGGCAAGTAACAGCAGGACTGCTCATCTGTGGATTGACTGTCTTATACTTCCAGTAATGACAATGATGAAGTATATTCGTGCAGAGAGAGAATCAGATTGGCCTCTTCATATCCTTGCAGTAAAAGAAATGGTCCCACTGTTCTTTGCTGCTGGTCACCATAACTATGCAAGGTATTGTTCATATTACATTAGCAGTATGGATGCAATGCCAGGTCATATTCAGAAACAATTTCTGAAGGGTGAGCACACAGTACATCACACTGCAGGCATTTCAAATGGAATATGGTCAGATATGGCCATAGAAACCACTTACATGCGCTATGGTCATGGTCGTTCAGGTATAGTAGGACTGACATTGAATCCTGAGAGCCTCAAGACTTGGTCATACAG
>JAAELB010000264.1 GCA_024227155.1 Desulfobulbaceae bacterium | reverse complement strand
TTTTGCATGGCCTTGATAAGCACGGCATCCTCAATTCCAGCTCCAAGTGTATGTCCGGTATATCCCTTTGTGTTGGAAATCACCACTTTTTGGTAATTGTCTGGAAAACATGTTTTTAATGCGAGAACTTCTGCATCAGCACTCCCGCCTCTGGCAGGAGTATAGGTCTCATGGGACATTAAAAGAAGCCGTGAAGGATAGTCTGTTTTATCTAAATTATATTGTTTCTCAATGCGCATTAAAAACTTGTTCATCTCTTTTGCCAGATGCGAAACATCAATGTTAAAAGCATGGAATGCACTGTTTGCCATATGCGTTCCCATTACCTGGGCCTGTCCGTTCATCCCTCTTTGACTGACACTTTCCTGTTTTTCTATAATAATCGAAACTGCACCGCTTCCAAGGATGGTTCCGTTTCTTTCTTCATCAAATGGCTTTGCAGCTTCCCTGACAGTTTTTTTAACAGATCCAGCACCAAGGGATAAAAATGCTGTATTGATCCATTGATTATGAGCAGGAGAAGTTGGTGATTCTCCACCAATAACTATCACACGATCGCAGCGTCCGGTTCGAATCCAGTCTTCTGCAACACCCAAAGCTTCTGTGGTAGACGCACAGGCACCGTTTACG
>JAAELB010000263.1 GCA_024227155.1 Desulfobulbaceae bacterium | reverse complement strand
TGCGATTGCCTCACTGGGCGATATGATGTGGGTATCCCGGAGCTACTATTCGTGGAATTCGTGGCATAGTGAAGCACTATGCCTATAAAACAGTAACGCCAATGTCAACAACTAATAAGTGGCTGTCCCTGATTGTCTCACTGATTGTCTCACTAGCGTCAAGTTATTCGAAACAATCTACCTTTTTTAGAGCGAGAGCTTCAAGTAATTGCTTAAACGCTGTCAGCTTACTCAGGTTATCGTTTGAAGAAAGATAGTAGGATTCGCGTGTGACCTCAGCAGTGAAGCAGGCTTGAGTTACATTAGCGTCTACGATAAACGCCTGTTCTAGCTTGTCAATCACTGACTGAGTGACGACAGTGGGACGGCCTGGTTTTGGCTTGAGAGGAGTGTTGGTCATAGATAGACTTTATTTTCTATATTTTCGGAAAAACGGATAAATAGACGGAATTCAATCACCCCCTTTAAAGAGTTTTCATTTAACCCCTTGATGCTTTTGGGATTTTTTTTAATTGATAGTGGGTACTATTATTGCATCTACGAATAATAGTAGCTCCATCATCAGTTAAACTACTCATAGGAGGCAAGATGATGTCTAGAAAAAGATTCCGATTAAGGGTACTTCTAACTGTCACAACAATTGTTTTGATGTTTTCAACATTTTCAAACGCTACTACTTACGACATAACAGTTAGTGGTGGTGATGCAATTTGGCTTGCAGGGAGAACTGATTTAGTAATCCCCCCAGCAGGAGTAATTTGGCCAGGTGGTTTGGCAAGGCACCCAACCACACCAGAACTTATACAGGAGACGCTTCCTCCTGGAATTTCTGTATCAGGTGGAGATGTAGTGAGGGTATTGGATCCAGCAATTGGTGGTATAAGCTTCTTTAATGGTTTCGGTGGAACAATCTACGGCCCAGATGGTAATGGTCTTCCAGGTGACAGCACGTTGGGCTCATTTGGTGGAATAAGTGGATATAAAGGAACACAAGGAGCACTAGCCGGTGTGTTTTTAGATGATAGTATACCAAATGGCGCGGCACCAGCTTCACTTGATTTCTCACTCACTGGCTTAGGCATCGAATTCACAACCTTATCCCCTGATCTTCAGCAGGTATTTTTTATAGGTGACGGTGTGACCTCTGGTAATATATTTCAGGAGTTCACCGCTCCCACAGGGGCAACCAGAGTATTTTTTGGCGTAACTGATGGTTTTGCTTTCGTGGGGCCTCCTGGCGCTTATGATGACAACGATGGCTTATATCGAATTCGTGTTGGAGTAAACCAAATTCCAGACCCCATTCCCGAACCAACAACCATGCTCCTTTTCGGAACAGGTATCGCTGGCCTTGCAGCAGTAGGTCGTAGACGCAGATCGTAGCCAATTCCCACGTATCGGGAATTTGGTAATAGAGGCAGGGCTTCGGCTCTGTCTTTATCGTTGTTTATATAATTTGATTGCCAGTAATAAGGTTAATCAAACCAGCCAAATGTTAAACTATACCTTCTTCCTGTACAGGTAGACCTGACTATTTTATTGGAATTGATACGAAATAGAGTAACTGCATATGAGAGGTTTCCAAAGGTCACCTTTATAGCAACCTCCCTTCTACTTTTCATAGGAAATTAAAACTGCAATAGTTGCAAATTTGCAGGAGTTGCAGTTTTCTCGTGTTCTCTTTTGCAACCAATACCAATGCACTCCCAGCAAGTATCGACAACGACATCGTTTAATCTCGCGTTATCTCGGTACAATTTACTGCAAACACCCTTCCCAGCTCTAGCACCTAAGCTCCAAGCTATAAAATAAATTTTACTAAAGATTTGTCCTTTGTATTCTGTAGCAGTATACCTAATGTGTTGAAGATATATAACAAATACTACTCAGTGGTGGTCGCCAGAAGGCGTTGCCTACGAAAAATTCTTTTCTAGACGTATCGACAAGTATATAAACCCTGCCACTACTAAAACCAACCACCAACTCTACAACATCACTCTTTTGCAAAATAAGGGGTGCTGGCACTCCTCACCGCCTGCTTATCCAGCACCTCTCACCCAGATATCAACCAAACCCCTCATGCAGGCGGTATGGCCGTAGCGTTAAGCAAAGGCCATTGGGCGGGCTTGGTGGCCATACAGTTTTTCCAAGGCCAGCGAAGTGACTGAGGTGAAAATTGTTCTGGGGAATTACAATTGACACGAAAACCTAAAAAAACAAAACCGAATAACCTAAAATCTGATTGACACAATAACCTAAATACAGCTAAACTTAATAACCTAAAAGTAGATTTGAGTTATATTATTAATAATAGGTAGTAAAATGCCAACACCACAAGAAAAACTTGCACAGTCCCTAGCCGTTTTAAAAAAGCTTCAGGATAAAGGAATTGTTGCAATTCATACAAAAAACATGACACGTACTCACCGAGAACGTCTGCTCAGTAATGGTTTTATCAAGGAAGTCATCAAAGGATGGTATGTTCCTGCCCGCCCTGACGGACCTGCGGGAGAAAGTACGGCCTGGTATGCTTCCTTTTGGGGCTTTTGTGGCGATTACCTTAACTCAAAGTTTGGTAAGAAATGGTGCCTTTCCCCAGAGCAATCACTGAGCATTCATAGCGGAAACTGGAATGTACCGAGACAGCTTCTTGTCCGTACTCCTAAAGGTGGCAATAAACCAATATTTTTGCTTCATGGCACATCTATAATGGACGTTCGCCTTAAGCTACCAGATCAGCAGAACATGGGAAGCAAAGACAATATTCAGATTATGACTTTGCCTGCTGCTCTGATTTCATGTTCTCCTAAATTTTATTTAAACAATCCAGTTGAAGCACGAGTTTTACTATCAATGATTTCTGATGCTTCTGAGATATTACACAAACTTCTTCAGGGCGGACATAGCACTGTAGCCGGAAGGATTGCTGGAGCTTTTCGAAACATAGGAAGAAATTCAATTGCCGATAATATTATTGAGGCAATGAAGGCTGCTGGGTATAGCATTACAGAAAATGACCCTTTTGAAGAAAACGCAGTTATCTTTTTTGGTGAACGAGAACTTTCTCCATACGTTAACCGAATGCGGATGAGCTGGGCAGGTATGCGTGATATTGTATTGGAGAATTTCCCTGCACCTCCCACATCGAAAAACAATGTCGATGAATACCTTAAACAGGTTGATGATATATACCTGACAGATGCCTATCATTCACTTTCTATTGAAGGATATCGTGTTAGTGAAGAACTTATCGAGCGTGTTCGCTCAGGAGATTGGAATCCCGAAGATAACCGTAAAGATAAAGAATATGCGGACGCCTTGGCAGCTCGTGGCTATTGGCAATCTTTTCAAGCAGTAAAGGAAAGTTTAGCAAAGATTCTAAATGAAAACTCTGCTGGTCAAGTGGTCAACGATGATCATGCTCTATGGTACAGAGAGCTATTTGCCCCAAGCGTGAGCGCTGGCCTTACTGCTGCATCTGATCTTGCTGGTTATCGAAACCAACCTGTCTATATTCGAAAATCGATGCACGTCCCTCCTCGCTATGAAGCTGTCCGCGACCTTATGCCTGCATTTTTCTCTCTATTACAAGAAGAAAAAGAGCCTGCTGTAAGAGCCGTCTTAGGACATTTTTTCTTTGTATATATCCATCCTTATATTGATGGAAATGGCCGTATGGGAAGATTTCTAATGAATGTCATGCTCGCCAGTGGTGGATACCCCTGGACAGTCATTCCACTTGATACTCGCGCCGAATACATGGCTGCTTTAGAAGAAGCAAGCGTACAAAAAAATATCGAACCATTTACCAGATTTCTAGCAGGCCTTGTCCAACAGGCAATTACGCAGTAGTTACCACCGAACAAACCACGTGAACATTAAGGCCATCTTAATCTCTTCGGCATATTATAGAAGGTAAGAGATTTTGCTTCTCGCGATCTCAAACCATGCCTTATTCATTTAAACACGCTTCCAAACGGGAGCATACGGTAATGCGTGGACCAAGTTTTATCGGCTCAGGGAATCTCCCGGATTTCACGCCTGCCCACCAAGTGCTTTTGGATACAGGGATAATCGCTGGAACAGGTGGATTGCTCTTTGAATCTCCAATGATGCTTTGTAAACGAACGAAACCAGTTTCTGGTAAAATCAT
>JAAELB010000262.1 GCA_024227155.1 Desulfobulbaceae bacterium | reverse complement strand
CCAGGATAAAAATTACTATAAGTATAGATGATACAATTTTGTGGGTTTTTTCTTTTTCCCAGAAATTATTGATCAATTCAAACATATGGGAGGAAAAATTGAATATTTTATCCATTTTATACCCTTGGCAATCAGATTATAGTAATCTGGTCGTTCCATCAAGAAGAACAGTTTTTAATTAACTACCACTTTTTGCAGTTCAAAAAAATTTAAAACAGTGTTGCATAGGCAATTATTATGTATCGAATCAACTTACCAGATGTGACCAAAACAAAAAACAGTAAAATGTTTATTTTTAAAACACCTGCTACAACAGTTAAGGGGTCACCGATTATTGGTACCCATGCAAAGAAAAGGCTAAACACCCCGTATTTTTTGAATCGTTGTTGAGCCTTTAAAAAATCATTTTCAGATGTTTTGGAAATTTTTGTTATGACAAATGAGTTGCCTATGATTCCAATAAAATAATTAACAAATGATCCAAGTACATTCCCAAAAGTTGCAACACTTATTAATATTACAGGGTTTACACTCTTTAATAATAAAAAAACAAGAACAACTTCTGAGCTCAGCGGTAAAATTGTTGCTGCTAAAAAGGAAGCTAAAAAAAGTCCAACATAGCCAAGTTCAGAAAAATATTCCAT
>JAAELB010000261.1 GCA_024227155.1 Desulfobulbaceae bacterium | reverse complement strand
GGTACAGCTGCACTTACAGCAGGGAAATTTGTTGTATGCCTTGATTACTACATTACCTCTTAGAATCACTCTCTACCGTGTGAGGGTCGAATTAACACGGTCCTGGAGCTCGTGCCGCGAGGGTTCCAGGTAATATAGCGGTTGCATGTTCAGGTGCGGTCTGATCCACCGCACCTACCTAGGCTACCCCTCTTAAGCTCCTCTCTTTTAATGGTCTGCCCACCAGAGAGGAGTGAGGGGTGGTCGTTTTTAATCAATAGTTTCCCGCGAATAAACCGTGGTGCCAAAAGGGTCAATAATAGTTAAATACGGTTCATCCAAAGTCCATGTTGCTTCAAGTATAGGAGAATATGGTGGATCTATTGTTAAGACACCAGACGAATTGTTATACAAACATGCCATTTCACATGAAGTTATTTCTGTATCATTATATGAATATTCACCAAAGTATTCTTCATCTGACCAATGAATGTTATATGTCCCATCATGCCGTAAATACCATTCCTCAGCTGGATCGTCCTCCAGAACCCAAACCCCAATAAGCTCAGACGGTTCTCCATATACTCTTTCATAACGAATTCCCGAGTAAACAAGAACCATGCCCGACTCAATCAGCTGGTAGGGTTTATTTAAAGCCCATACATAGTATCTACCATCATCTCTAAACTCATACCTATTACCATATGCCCTCCAATAACCTATTAACTCTGTGGGAATATCACCTTTTCTCTCTAGCTGTTTTCTCATTTCCTTTATATTCATAATCGCTCCATATTGGCTGAGCCTAACGAAAAATTAATCTTTCCACTTGCTTTAACTCCTTATATTTCATATCGTGTTAATGCTCATTTCCTAACATTTTAGAAAAAACCCAGCAAGCTTTTAATTGGTTAGGCTCTACTGTTGTTACAAAGATTCATATCCTTTTTGCTTTAACGAAAACGCTTTTCCAGGCTATTTAAATATTTTCTATAATTGGTATGGTAAAATATGGGACTTGATATAAAATCTGTAAAAACAAACAAAAAGAATCATATAGAAGTAACGTTAATGGTCCGACAAGGTAACGCTGATAGAATGATAGCCGCAAGATTAGAGGGTAATTCTCTTGGGAGTTTTGCTCAAACCACTTCAATTCAAGAAGCATTTCTAGCTGGTGGTACATGTCCGAACAAACACGAAGAAATCCATAAGATGTTAAACCCTGGCCAGGTAATTTTTTTAAATGTGGTAGATCAGGGAAACCATCGTTTCTCCCATATTAATTGTTTGGAACATAAATAAATGAGACTCATTTTTTTAATTTTTTTTCTACTAATTCACTCAGTTTCTCACTCCCAAAACTTAGTTGGAAAAGTCATCAGCGTTGCAGACGGCGATACCATTACCATTCTCGACAATAAATACCTTCAAACCAAGATTCGTCTTTACGGTATAGACACCCCTGAAAAAGGGCAACCATTTGGTAAAGCTGCAAAGAGATTCACCTCAAAATTGACCTATAAAAAAAAGGCCACAATAAAGCGTTATGATACCGACAAATATGGCCGCACTGTTGGAGTCGTCTTTGTAGACGGCATCAATGTCAATGCGGAAATACTCAAAGCAGGGTTCGCTTGGCAATATCGGAAATACTGTAAAGCATCATTTTGTGAAGATTGGATTCTGCTAGAGAAAGAAGCTCGAAAATCACAAGTTGGGCTCTGGAAGGGGGTAGCCCCTGTTTCTCCTTGGAAATGGCGAAAAGGAGCTCGTAACAGCAGTTATTCAAAGAGCAACACAGGGAAATATGGTGATGCTGGTACTGGTTTTCACGGCAATATCAAGAGCCATGTATTCCACTCCTCCTCTTGCCGTCATTTTAACTGCAAAAACTGTATTGAGAGTTTTTATACACGTAAAAAGGCAATTGCTGCTGGGTATCGCCCCTGTGGAGGGTGTAAACCGTAGGTGTGAGTACCTTTAGATGATCTTAAGTGTAAAGACTCGATCTGACAATTTTTCAATAATAGTCACAACCTCACCTGACAGGTACCTGTTTACATCTTTCGGGATTATACGTAGCAAATAAGACCCCTTCTAGCTTTGAGCCCAGGTCAACTATTTCGTCAACATTCTCCAGATCGAAGTTGACTAGAAGAATG
>JAAELB010000260.1 GCA_024227155.1 Desulfobulbaceae bacterium | reverse complement strand
GCATAAACGGTTTGATGTTATCAAAGTACTTTTTCTCTTGGAGTATCGGTTCAATATGATGTCGAGAAGATCATCTGCGGCATTATCAGGTATTTTCTTTCTCAAAAAAAGGTCGTCAATAATCAACAAGTCAGCTTCAGACGCACGTTCCCCACCCTATTCACAGCCTATTCGCCATTTTCCACCATCAATTTACCCGAGCAGATCTGGCTCTGATAAATTCAATGCATTGAGATACCGTTTCTGTCCATCAGTAAGTGGTGTAGCTAGCCAACACATACCTGCCACTCTGACCACTTGGAGGCCCATGAATTTTATGCTCATCATAAAAGCAGTTGGACGTTTGGTCTGCTTTTTGTCCCAGCCGGGAAGAGTAGCCTCGCATTCCTTGATATGCTGTCGGAGGGTGTGCTCAATCAAGTTCCAGACCATCAGCGATATTAACAGCACAACCCCAAGCACCTCTATTCGTTCAGGTTTTTTCAGAAAAATGTCATTGACTATCAAGGGATCCTTGAGGAAAGAAAAATTCTTTTCAATGCCATATTGTTCTTTGTAGGCCCGAAGCAATCCAGCGCCAGTCTCCGCCATATTTCCATCTTGAGCTACGTTCGTCAGCAGAACAAAACAACCGGATTCTTCCTGGATCTGCTTAATCTGC
>JAAELB010000259.1 GCA_024227155.1 Desulfobulbaceae bacterium | reverse complement strand
TCTTTTGCTGCTCCTATGCCTATCAGGGTAACGCTGGGGATGAAATAACCGTATACTTCTTCACGAATCGCCATAATGATACCTTCCTTATTGAAATTAGGGTTAGCAGTACATTTATTCAGCCAGGTACTTATCCCGACTTATTTTTCGTATATCGGGTTTTGGATCCTTACTATGCATACTTTTATTTTAGCAAGAGGCGTGCCAGTTGAAAATAAACAATAAAAACAATAAGATGAATGGTTTTGTCGTTTATGCGAAGTGCCATTTTGTCCCGTAGATGGTTTGCAGGCGGGTCTTTTACTAATGGACTTAGTTTGAAAAGAATTCCTTAAAGTGACAAATGGCAACAGTTTGCGGCGGATGGGTCAAAAGGAAACAGCAGAGGGCTAATATGGGTCAAAATGTCCTGGGGGGAGTGATGTAGTCCAAGAGGTGGGGGAAGAGCTTGGCGTGATGGTCGTAACTACCCGGAGAGTAGGTGGTGTGTGCCTTCGATCTCTGGGTAGTTATGAAATGAGATACAATGAAAATGGGTTGGAGTGCTAGGAGTTATAGTTCGCCAGTTTTCTGTAAAGGGTCTTACGGCTTATACCGAGCGTGTCGGCACTCTTTTGACGATTGCCATCATAGAACTGCAAAATTTTTAAAATATGGTTCTTTTCAACGGACTCAAGTGAGAGAGATGCCTGGGATTCTTCAGCAACAGATATCAACTCTCTGGGGAGACATCGTTCGGTGATGATATTGTTTTCCGCCAGAATGATCGATCGTTCGATAACATTACGCAGTTCCCGGATATTACCGGGCCACTGGTAGCGCATGATGCAGTTCATGGCACTTTCTACTATTTTGTAGGAACTGTTGTCCGGGCTGAGACGTGTGAGGAAGAAGTCGACTAATAACGGCAGGTCCTCCTTTCGTTCTTTTAAAGATGGGATCTCTATATTAAAGGCGTTGATCCGGTGAAAAAAGGCCTCATTAAAACGGCCATGTTCAACCTCTTCTGCAAGATTTCTATTTGTGGCAAAAAGGAGTCTGATATTGACTTTTCGTTCCTCTTTTTCACCCACTCTACGATAGGTCTGCGTTTCAAGGACCCGGAGCAGCGATGCCTGTACGCCCATGGATAGCTCTCCAATCTCGTCCAGAAAAAGAGTTGAGTCGTGGGCAAAGGCCATAAGCCCTTCATGGGAGTCTGTGGCCCCGGTAAATGACCCTTTCATGTGGCCAAAGAGTTCACTGCGGGCCAGTTCCTTCTGCAGGGAGGCACAGTTCTTGATGATCATGGTGTTATTCGCGCAGGATGAGAGCTGATGTATCATTCTGGCAACAACATCTTTGCCAGCACCGGAATCACCGGTAATGAGGACCGGGATCTGTGCCGGGGCGACCTTGTTGATGAGGAATTTAATGTCGCTGATAACCTGGGATTTACCAATAAACTGTATCTGTTCTCTGCTGCGATCTCTATTATGTTTGAGTATGGTGTTCTCGCGGGCGAGAAGTACCCTTTGATGGGCTTTTTCAATGACAAGGTCAAGCCTTTCAAGGTTAAACGGTTTTTGAATAAAATCGTATGCACCAAATTTCATTGCTTCAACTGCACTGTCAACATCCCCATGACCGGTTATCATGACGACCTCAACGTACGGTACCGACTCTTTAACCTCGATGAGTAGCGAAAGGTCTGAGACATCGGGGAGCCGTAGATCCATAATTATCACATCCACCCAGTTATTCTTGAGGATGGTCATCGCTTCTTTGCCGTCTGCTGCGGTAAGCAGGTCCCTCTGGGATGTTGCCAGTTCTTTCTCCAGCAGGCGCCGGATCGATTTTTCATCGTCTATGACGAGGATGGTACATTTTTCCTGTTCCATTACAGTTCTATTCCCGGAAGAGATACCTTAAAGGAGGCGCCATGGCCCTCTTGACTTTTCACTGTGATTTCACCGCCGTGATTGTTAACTATTGAATAACATGTTGAAAGTCCGATACCTACACCCTGGCCAACTCTTTTGGTGGTGAAAAATGGTTCAAATAATTTATCAAGATACTCTGCAGGGATACCACGTCCGGTGTCTTTCACTACCAGTTGAACCCCCTGTTGTTTCGTAGTTCGGGTGAAGATAGAGATCGTGCCTCCATCTTCGGTTGCGTCAAAGGCGTTACTGAAAAGATTTATTATCACCTGTTTCAGTTGTGATTCATCTCCCATTATCATTGGTAATTCGGAGTCAAAACGGGAGTTGAGGGAGACGTCACCCTGTGCTTTGAAATGGTGTTTTAAGATAAACAGGGTATCGTTCACGCACTTATTAATATCCACCGGGCTAAGTGTTGAGGCTATTGGGCGACTAAAGGAGAGCAGAGTCTGTACAATGTCCCTGCAACGGAAACATTCCTTGATTATAGTGTCGGTATATTCTTCGAAATCTTCGATAATTTCATCTTCCACGGAGGTTTTGATTAATTTTATCCTCCGTTGTATTCCTTCAGCAAAACCACTGATTGCAGCAAGTGGGTTATTAATTTCATGGGCAACCCCTGCGGCCAGTGCACCGACTGTCGCCATTTTCTCGGCCTGATTAAACTGAGATTGAAGTTCTTTGTCCTGGGTAACATCTCGTTTGAAAAGAAGGACATTACGTTCCCCGGTGGGGCCGGTTTCCAGTGGCGAAGCGATTATATCAAAATGGCGATACTGGCCATCAACTTTATAAATACAGCAATCTTTAACGATTTCCCGCAGGTCAAGGGAGCGTAGTGCCGGGCAGTCATCACATTGTGAATTCTCACCACGAAATACCTGATAGCAGTATCGACCTATGGGATCAACGCCTGGAAACCATTCGGTGAAAACGTGGTTAACCCGTTGGATCTTGAGGTCGTCGGAGAGTACCAGCATAAGATCCGTTATACCGTCTAATACCGCCTGGATCTCTTGGCGTTTTTTTTCCAGCTCTTCATTTGAATTTTTGAGCTGTTCAACTTTTTGCTGCAGTTCCTGGTAAAAACCGATCTTGCAGTGCTCGATACCGATAAGGTCTTCAAGGGAGGTTATGGATTTCATCACCAGACCTCTTCACAGATTGCCATTAATTCACGCCAGGATGCAGGCCGGGGATTGGTGAGATTACAGGCATCGTTTACAGCCATACGGCAGATCGGCTCAAGATAATGTTTGTCTTTTTCATTTATCTCATCCCGAAGTCTTCTAGTGACATTAAAAGATGCAAAAAAATCTTCGAGTTTTTCGATACCTGCAAGCCCATTGTCGCGGTCAGAACCAAGGTCTTCGTTGAGTATCACCTTACCGATGTTTCCCATTTTTTGTTCCGCCGCGTCCAGGTTATAGCGCATTATTGCAGTGAGGAGAATGGGGTGGACGACACCATGCTGCATATCGAAGTGGCCGCCAAGGGAATGGGCGAGAGCATGTTCGGCCCCAAGGCTTGCGTTACTAAAGGCCATAGAGGCGGCAACGGAGGCAATGCTCAACTGTTCCAGTGAGTCAAGAGATTTTGTCTGCGCAGCGTGGGGAAGATAGCGAATTATCAGCTCGATTGCTTTAAGAGA
>JAAELB010000258.1 GCA_024227155.1 Desulfobulbaceae bacterium | reverse complement strand
TATGATCTTGCCATGCCCAATTCTTCCTTGCTTCCTTGGACACATCTTTCAATAGCTTCCTTGGACACATCCTTTGTCCGACCTTTGACAAAGAGGCCTGAACAAAAAGGGTCTGAATCCTCTAAGCGTAGTGCTGAGTCTGAGGACTTTAAAGGTGTCAAAAAGTCCAAGCCAGATGGGGGGAAAAATGGCCCCCATTCCCATAGCTGTCTTGCCCCATCCAAACCGTCAATTGGTCCGTGATAGCCGGGCTAAGCAACAAGGTAGCCAGAAACTAACCACTCTGGAATCTCAACAGAAGGAGTTGGAGTGGTTCCTTGGAGGAGCTAATTTGGTACACCTTCCCTTGTGGACAGAGAGGGTGGGGGATCTTTCAGATGCCCCAGTCACTCTGAATAGGTTTATCAAAGATGCTTCCCTGGGAACACGTAGGGAGATGGATAGCTGGTTGG
This sequence comes from Desulfobulbaceae bacterium, assembly GCA_024227155.1. Lineage (GTDB taxonomy): Bacteria > Desulfobacterota > Desulfobulbia > Desulfobulbales > Desulfocapsaceae > Desulforhopalus_A. The sequence goes on along the minus strand of JAAELB010000258.1, from coordinate 262 downwards.
AAGCTTGCCAAAAAGTAAGCAAACACCTGTCTATTGTGCAGAGTGAGGGTCTAGCCATGATGGACCAAATAAAGCATGTTCATGTCTATGCACAGGGTCTGGAGAAGAAAGTCCAGTCCCTGGAAAAAGCAAGGGTTGAATCTGAGAAGAAGGGAGGTCATAGTTATCTTGAAAGTAACAAGATACTCCAGAATATTCGTGCTGAAAAAGAGCAAGTGCTTCAAGATACTCAAGAAGAGCTTAGGCTCTTGAAAGAAAAACC
>JAAELB010000257.1 GCA_024227155.1 Desulfobulbaceae bacterium | reverse complement strand
TCTGGCGTATGACCTTATATCTAAAGAGTTTTTCGGCCACGGCGATATTGAGAAGGCATCTCCATTCATTTGCCTCAATGCGGACGATGAACTCCACGCCGCAGACATAGAGACAATCCGGAAGCGAATTAGAGAAGACAGGCCAGGCAGGTCTAGGTCTGGGTATCCGCATCGTGATGCTTTAGAATCTGCAATCAAGCATCCAAATCCGCGAGTGAAGGCTGTGGCGAAGAGTTTGCTATCGTTACTCGGCGAAAACTGATCCGCCCCGCACCATGATTGTATGCATAACATGCGCCTCCAGCGGACGCGCCAAAGGCGCGCGCCGCTGAGGCTTGGCGTTAGGCATGTGACATGAAGAAAACCAAAGAAATACTAGCGACATCCGTTGGGCTTCTACTAGTAGCGTCAGCTATCTGCGGGTATTACTCGAGTAAATCCCGTGATGCGATAGAAGAAAGACTCCGAGGGGAATCGACACTCTTCATTAACGGTGAAGCGGTTTCCGGGTCGGACCAAGATAACACTCATTATTCTAGTTAGTTAATTGCAATAAACAGGCATTTTCAGTGCTTAGAAGGCCCTTTTGCCCCCCAAAAAGAGTGTTATAAGACGACTGAGGTTATTGTAACAAAGTCGTCCCATTTTCAGATACAATTGAACGACCAGAAATTCTACCTGAAAGCTTCTGTTGAATATTCTGGATAAAACACTCGTCACCGACAGCAACCGACTCACTCCAGAATGATTGTCTTCTGGACCCATCATTCTTTAGCTCGAGCTCCACCCAGCCTTGATGCATCTGCCGGAATTTTTTTTCGTCCCGTATGTTTAAAAGGGCAAGTAGGGCTTGTTGGTTAATGATAGAATACCGCTTGGGAGGGGACTTGACCCCTTCCTGCATTATCGATAACATGGGATGGGAACTTGCAGGAGAATTTTATTTTCCTGCATCCCACCGTCTTGTTGCTGAGCCAGAACTCTTAAAAAGTCAGCTTGAAGCCCTAACCATTTCCTGCAAAGAATTTGTTCAAGCAGAAAAATCAGTACGAATTATTACAAGAAGCTAATCGTGAATACATACATGACCCAAGTATTGATCTTCAGCATATGACTCAGATGATTTTGAAAATTAGAAAAGATATCGGGATAGGAACGGCCATCACTGACCGTCCCTCCCACACCACCCGGCATACGGATCGCGTACCAAGGCGGTCCGGCTGGCAACCCGGACAAGCAGCTAATATAAACTGCTGAGAACCTGTTGAGTTACTTTACTGAATGGCGCTACCTTTTTTCACCCACTGGTGCAATACATTGGTAAGACACTCAATCTTTCACTCACTACCATTTATCCCCACCATTCGGTTGGGGCCACCGTTCAGGCCTTCAGCCAGTCTGCCACCTCCCGATTTTTCTATTCACCGAGCTCATTTATTTACAGGCCTACTATGCCATCTGATGACTTCCATTGTACGATAAGCGCATCTTGCGATTTGCTCACTCGCTACTTCACGAGACACAACGGATCTCCCGTGGTGAACACACGTCTTTCTGTACGTGAGCGCCGAGTATACGCACCTGATCCTTACTTAAAAGATGGATAGAGGACTTAAGACTGTCGCCTCCATCAGGCTAGGCCTGGGACTTGCCTAACATCACCCGAGTTGGTATGTTAGACTCACCCTTAAGAGCGTGTGCCGTGCCCGGCACACAACCAATCACTGGACGGAACCGCGAGCAGCTCATCCGCCTTTTTCAAATGCTGTGGCGCGGCCCGTCAGTTCGACCGTTAACCTTAAAAAATCAAAATGAAACCTTACAAATTATATTTTGTCATTGTAATAATTGCATCAGGGTTTTTACTTTCCTCATGCTCAAAATATATTCCTAAAAGGCATGTTTTAGAATCTAAAAACAATTTCTTCGTATTAGACAAAGATGAATTGAATTCACTGATGCAATCAAAAGAAGAAAGCTCCATGGAAGCACTTAATGGGTCTTCTATTGAAATATTAAGCTGGAATACAATGGCAAGCTGTAAAAACTTTAAAAAGAACTTTGCAGGTTTCGTGTTTTCCCAATTCATATGTAGAACAGAAGAATGGAGTAAAACTTTCAAAGAGTTATCTAAAAATAAAGATATATTGGTTTTGCAAGAAGCCTATCTTGACCAAGATGTATTAGATACAATCAATTCATTAGGTAAAGACTATAAATGGGATATGGCTGTAAGCTACATTGAAGATGAAGATAATGACATTCCAACCGGAGTCATGTCAATTTCAAAAACTCAATCAATAAAGACCTACATTCAAAGAGCAGCTGAGCCAGTGTTCCCAACACCAAAGGCTACTCTATATACCGAATATTACCTAAAAAGAAATCAAAGTGGAAAAATTCTTGACGAGACACTTTTAGTAGTCAATGTTCATGCGATATTGATGGGTCGAGAGGACTTTCAGATTCAACTAGAAGAAATAAGAAAATATATCAATTTGCACAAAGGTCCAGTAATTTTAGCCGGAGATTTCAATACAATGACCTCTGGAAGTACTGAGATTCTGAACTCAATTACCAACGGACTAGAAAAGGTTACATTTTCCGGCGTGGATAATAGAACAGAATCAGTTTGTGGATACCCATATGACTTTATTTTTTACCGTGGATTAAGGTTGAAAGAATCTAGATCTCCAGATTTATCTAAAAATCCATATTCAGAGGTATCAGATCATAATCCAATTTCAGCTACATTTGAACTAGAGTAGAAAATTCCAAATAACCAGGTTAACAAATGTATAAACCGGACCACTAACGCCGCTCGATTAGGCTTTTCCCAAAGGTCTTGGCTTCGTCATTGTTAATCAGATATCAGTGTAGTGGTGGTTATACTGGTGTTGTGCATCTGAAAATTGGATAAGATTTAAATGACTAATTTTATTAAAAGTTCGATTTTGTGTATCCTTTTCTTATTTATTTTTTCAAATTGGAGTCTGGCGTGTACAACATTCTGCTTAGATAATGAAAACCGCCCTTTCTTCGGGAGAAATTTCGATTGGAGGCTGGGGGACGGTCATATAATTATTAATAAAAGAGGTGTTAAAAAAATAGCACTCTCAGATCAACCGGATGATGTTGACAAACGTTTGAGTTGGGTGTCAAAATATGGAAGTGTAACTTTTAACCTATTTGGACGAGAATTTCCATTGGGTGGTATGAATGAAGCCGGTCTGGTCGTAGAGTCTATGATATTAGATAAGACCCAATATCCACCAAAGGATTCGAGGCCTGAAATTATGATTTCTCAATGGATACAATATCAACTTGATAATTATTCCAGAGTAGAAGACGTAATAGCAAGTGACTCCAAAATTAGGGTTCAAGCATCACGAGAATCTGAACTTCATTTTTTAGTATGTGAGCAATCGGGAATCTGCGCCACAATTGAGTTTATTGGGGGAGAACTGATTTACCATACCAATGAACGGATGCCGGTTAAAACACTGACAAACAGCACATACGCTGATTCTCTCAGCTTTTGGATAAAAGAGGAATTTCCTGAATACGACAAAAACAAATCTATAGAACGTTTTGTCCGGTCAGCAAACATGGTTAAAAGCTATGATCCAAACGCAACAGACAAACCGGTTGAATATGCGTTGAACATTTTGAAGAAAGTTGAACATGATTCTTATAAAACACAATGGAGCATTGTCTATGACATTGCTGCTCGCACAATACATTTCCGTACATATGATAATCAAAAAAAGCGGAAGTTTAGTTTCAAATCATTTGATTTTTCCTGTTCAACTCCCGTGAAAATTATGGATATCTGTACTAATTTGTCTGGTGATATTGCAGATAAGTTTATTGACTACTCACATCAAGCTAACCGTAATCACATTAGAAGCGTTTATTTAAAGTCATTCTTTTCTGCGCTTCCCAACTACATTCTGGATAGATACTCAGGCTATCCAGAAACCACTTTTTGCGATGAATAGTTATTAAGGTAAGATTTGCTACCATACATAAATTTATCTCGAGCATTCAAAATACCCGTTCACTATTTGTGCTAGATTTAAATAATTAATAATTAAACGAGCCATATCCTGATCAGTATCTGAAAATATTGCACAAACGAATAAGGATAGATCGTGTGAGGAACGAACCACGATCTTATCCCGGGTTGAACAACCCCGTGGTAGCTATAAGGAAATATATTTTCGAAGATAAATGCAGGAAGGAAAATCTGATTGAAGTGCAGTTTTGGTAGGACGCACCAATGCTATTACCCGTAACGGGTCGCAAAAAAAGAAACTATACCATAGATAGAACGCCCTCCTTGTTAAAGGTGTTTTTGCCTTACCAATTGCAGGAATTATCCAGGCCGGCTATTCGGCCTTCTAAACTCCAGAATATTCATGGGCCTCTTCCAACACGGACACTTGAAAGTGGGTCGTGGTCGAGGTTTTAGCTCAGCTAATATGACCTGAAGAATAAGCTGCACAAGCGAGAGTAATTTTTTCGCATTTCCATGGAGAAAGGCATAATCTCTTACACGTCGGAACCCGTGTGGCAGAACATTATTCCGGCATGATTCCGGGGACATGATACTGTTTTTTTATTGACAGCAGATGCATATAGGCTATTTTTACCATCATGGCAAGAATGAAAAGAATAGTTGTTCCTGGATATCCGCATCATGTCGTACAAAGAGGTGTACGTTCCATGGATGTATTTTTTAATCCAGCGGACAGGGAAGAATATCTTCACCTACTGCACGAGCAGTCTTTAAAAGCAGGCGTTCGATATCTTGCTTACTGCCTGATGACCAATCACATCCATCTACTGGCCATTCCTGAGAAAGAGGACAGTTTGGCCAAAGCTATTGGTGGAGCACACAGGCGCTATACCCGGATGATTAACTTTAGAGAAAATGTCCGTGGTTTTCTTTTTCAAGGGCGTTTTTCTTCCTGTCCAGTTTATACAGATAGATATCTTTTTGCTTCGATTCGGTATATTGAATGTAACCCTGCAAAGGCGGGGTTAGCGAATTTTCCCTGGAACTATAAATGGTCAAGTGCCGGTTATCACTGTGGTGAGATCAATTCTGATCTTCTGGTAAGCGATTCTTCTCAGCTTTCAGGTGTGACAGACTGGCACGAGTTCTTATCAACCGATTCAACCCTTACCTTGGAATTGGAGGAAAAAATACGGACTGGTCGCCCTTTCGGTCCGGAAAGATTCTACACAAACGTTGAGCAAATAACCGGAAGAGATATGCGTCCCGGCCTGCCAGGACGCCCCAGAAAACAGTAACATGTCCCCGGAATTACGCTGCCTGACATCACTCTTGAAGTGATCACCAAACATAATCTGGAATAATCAATAATCTCAATTATTCCATTTAGTGTTTGTTTTCTGGAAAGAATGTCGAGGATATCAAAAGATATAAAATGCTCCTTTTCTTGTGAGTTTTTCAGGCATGATCATATTGGAACTTCACAGGAAAACATATTCACCCTGCATGCTGAAAACTGATTAGTACTGGCAATGTAAATATTGAATCTGTGACTACACGATAGTGTTGTGGTATCTTTTATATTGCCTAACGCGGATTTCATGGCCCGCTGCAAGTTAGCCCAACGTTCATATCCACTGTTTCGCGGTGTTGGATGATGATCTAACTGAACGTTGAAACCACCAATTGAGGAGGACAAGGACAATGCGATTACACATCACTGCTATGTCTTTCACTGTAGGTCTTATTTGGGGAGCGACGATTTTTCTCATTACCGTGGCAAATTTGATTTGGCCGAATTACGGCCAGGCTTTTCTCGAACTCACAACGTCCATTTACCCAGGATATCACCTTAGCTCAAGTATTGGGTCCGTCATTATTGGAACCTTATATGGTATTGTGGATGGTGCGATTGGGGGTGCTGTATTTGCCTGGGTGTACAATTTTTTTGCCCACAGGCTCTCAAGCGGCACAGCCTAATGAGACAACAAAGGGAGACTTGCTGCAAAAACAGCCGCACGTTCTTTACTATTATCTTGTTCCTGTGAGATTACTACCTCAAACAAGCTCGCAGGAGTTGATACAAATTGTAAATTTTTCGGCCAAATTGCCGGAGGAGTAATGATGCAGGAGCCAAGCTTCACAATAGGTATCGAAGAAGAGTACAAGCTGGTAGACCGAGAAACCAGGAATCTAATCAGCCAAATGCCAGAGACTATGCTTCTCGAATGTGAAGCACGTCTGAAGGGTCAGGTTTCGCCTGAGTTTCTCCAATGTCAGATCGAAGTGGGAACTCAGGTCTGTAAGAGTCTCGGTGATGCACGCTCTGATTTAGCTTATCTCCGCCGCACTGTAGCGGAAGTCGCTTCAGAACATGGATTGGCCATTGTTGCAGCCTCTACACACCCGTTCGGGAGGCCTAGCCAGTTAGAACACACACCAAAGGAGCGTTATGATCAACTCGCTGACGATCTGCAAGAGGTCGTTCGGCAGTTGGTAATCAGTGGAATGCATATCCACGTTGGGATTGAAGACGACGATTTGCGCATGGATCTGATGGGGCAGGTCTCATACATTTTGCCTCACATATTAGCTTTAAGCACGTCCTCACCATTCTGGAGAGGTCGAAATACCGGCCTCAAATCCTATCGCATCGCCATCTGGAATGGCATGCCGAGAACTGGTCTTCCTGAAAATTTTGACAGTTTTGCGGAGTATCAACGCCATATTGAGGTTCTGGTAAATGCCGGCGTAATAGAGGATGCCACCAAGATTTGGTGGGACATCCGCCCCAGTGAACGTTATCCCACCCTTGAAATGCGTGTTTCTGATGTTTGCACCCGCCTGGATGACGCCATCGCAGTTGCTGCATTCTATCTATGCTGGCTGAGAATGCTATTCCGTCTCAGGCGTAGCAATCAACGCTGGCGTCGTTACAACAATCTTCTGATTGCTGAAAACCGCTGGCGGGCGCACCGTTATGGTATTGATGAAGGGTTACTTGATTTTGGACGTGGAGAAGTCGTTTCATTTAAAGAACTCATGGATGAAGCGATTGAATTACTTCAAAATGATGCTGAATATTTCAACTGTGTAGATGAACTTAAACATCTCCATACCATAATTAAACAAGGAACCAGCGCACATCGGCAGGTTGCCACCTATATAAACGCCCTAGACTCAAATAAAGATCATGATGAAGCATTGCGTTTGGTGGTTGATCATCTCATTGAAGAGACATTGATCGGCATCTGAAGCTCTGCCAAGCAGTGAAGTGATTAGTAATCGTTTTTAACCCAAGATAACCAAGAGATAAACAGGAAGAAGTTGAAACTACGTTATCAGGCCCCATACAATCTATAACGCATCCACCGGGGGGAGTCATGCTGGGCTGCTGGGCCAAATGACATCTACCTCGCTGGGGAGTTTCTCGACAGGCGTGCGAGGTATCAACAACGGCACGGGTGGAAATGGCATTGGGGGCTGGGGTTCGCAGGAAGGCGGCGGTTGGAGGGTGTATGGCAAAGCCCTGGGTACAACCAACACCAGTTACGGTATATACGGCCGAACTGCGTCGGACAGTGGATACGCTGGATATTTCTATGAGAGAGTATACGTCAATGGTACTCTGGCCAAGGCCGCAGGCACTTTCAAGATTGACCATCCCCTGGACCCTGAGAACCAATATCTCTATCACTCTTTTGTCGAGTCACCGGATATGAAGAATATTTACGACGGTGTGGTAACGCTAGAAAACAACGGCAACGCTTGGGTCGAACTGATGGACTGGTTTGAGGCCCTGAACCAGGATTTTCGTTACCAGCTCACTCCCATCGGCGCTCCTATGCCCGGCCTCTATATCGCCCAAGAGGTGCAGAACAACCGTTTCGAGATTGCCGGCGGCGAACCGGGTATGAAGGTTTCCTGGCAGATGACGGGCATTCGCCACGACCAGTACGCCGAGCAGAATCGTATCCTTGTGGAAGAGAAAAAGCCGCCCGCTGAGCAGGGCACTTATCTGTATCCTTCAAAGTTTAGTGCCTTACTCCTGAATTACTGTCATAAAAAACAAGAAACTCAGGAACTCTTTATGAAATCGAGAGCTTACTTTTACCACCAGATAGTGAACGTAGTGAGACCTTCGAGGCACTTATCCAGCGATTCTAAAAAAGTTTCCGACTAGTTGGGTTAGTGTTTTCAGCAAAAGTTCATACCTGAAAGAACAAGTAACAAAGAGGAGATTGTTTTAAATTATTTTTACTGACCCGTTTGTCAGGGACAAGGCGCTATTGCTCTAAGAGGGTTTTCGCTCTGCGGGTAAGTTGTTCAGTGAATTTCTCCAGTAGCTTTGATTTCAGGCTCCAGCAATGCCAATAGAGTTTCACCGGCACATGACAGGCGGGAGACAGGTCAACCACCTGACCAGTGTGTATCAGAGGATTGCTTTGCTGATCTGGCAACATGCCATAAGCATGTCCCAAAACAATGAATTCTTCAAACTTCTCAACGGAAGGGACATAGTGGGTTGGGAAGGAGGTGACTACTTCTCCAAATATCTGTTCAAGAATTTTGTGAAGTAGATCGTCATTTCGATCAAAGGTAAGAGCCGGGGCGCTGCTGATTTCCTCGATATTAACACCATGAGGAAACCAGCGTGTGGCAAATTTCGGCGCGGCCATCATGCGGTAATTCATTTGTCCGAGATATTCGATCCGGCACCCTTGCATGGGCTGGGCCAGGGTGCTGATGCAGCCCAGAACCTCACCATCTTTAAGTAAGCGATGGGTCTGTTCCTGATCGTTCACCCGGATGTCTAGCAGTACCCGCTCCTCAAGTAAAAAGGATTGGATTGCATCCATGAGCCAAGTTGCAAGGCTGTCAGCGTTGATACCCACTGCCATGGATGCAAAGCCTTTGTTGACGGGATCGCCTATCTCACCCAATAGATCGTCTTCAAGCCGCTTGACCTGGAGATAGTGTTTTAAAAACTTTCTACCCGCCGATGTTGCCCGGGGTGGTGTGGTTCGTGCTATTAACACCTGTCCCGTGAGTTCTTCCAACAATTTGATCCGCTGGGAAACCGCAGACTGGGTGATATACAATGATGTGGCCGCTCTGTCGAAACCGCCTTCCCGGACGACCGTGGCCAAAGCCTCTATGAGTTTGTAATCGAACATAACTTTAGGGTTAGCAAAATTAATGAAACATTAAAACAATAAATTTTGCTTTTTCTTGTTATTTATTGCAGCTTTTAAGGAGTAAGGTACTAACTCCAATAAATGGGATATAATAAAAGCAATAAAAAATGAGGCCTCATGATGAGAGAGTTACGAAGAAAAGATAAGCAAATCAGTATGGAAGAAGCTCAGGCATTACTCGAAGTGTCTGAGTACGGTGTTCTGTCTACCGTGGACAGTGATGGGCAGTCCTATGGGGTTCCATTAAATTATGTGTATACAGATGGGGCTATTTTCTTTCACTGTGCTTTGCCAGGACATAAAGTCGATAATATAGAAAACAACCCAAAAGTGTCGTTTTGCGTCGTAGGTGATACCAAAGTCCTTCCCTCTGATTTCTCTACCAATTATGCGAGTACGATCGTATTTGGCACTGCCTCCGAAGTAGAAGGGCAAGAGCGGTATGACGGTCTTATGAAATTATTGGAAAAATATTCTCCCGATTATCTTGAAGAAGGGAAAAAATATATTGAGAAACTGGATAATGTGACAAAAGTTATCAAGATCGACATCAAGCAGATGAGCGGCAAAAAAGCTCCCGCGAAAGTTTAGCACATATCCCCGGTAAATTACCGGGGGAAGATGTTTGATACCAAGTTTAATAATTCGGTTGCGGAGAGTGCTCGGTTTAATGCCAAGCATTACGGCAGCACCGTCTGAACTGTTTCTTTTCCAGTCAATTACCCAACCAGGAACACTGGCCAATCGTAAGGCTGCAAGTGAAAAATGGAAGGAGAATCCCATGACAGTAGGTATACCGGTAAGCAAGGACTTGAAACATGAGATGTCAACCTTATGGCAGCTGATCTCTATTTGTACACTATTCAGCTGTTTTTTCACTACCGGCTGCTCCTTGGTCAAGCTAAAGCAAGACCAGCATGAGAGCGAGTTGTTGACTGTAATTGTTGGGTATGTATCCGCTTCCTCTGCGATTAACGGCCCCCTTATAGTTGCTGCTTACTCGGACCATCACGGTGAAAAAGCGATCGCCCATTATACAGTTTTACACGACCGCGGTGAGTTTGAATTGATGGTGAGCACAGGGAACTACTACGTTTTTGCCTATATCGATGAAAACAGCAATTTGATTTATGACGAAGGCGAACTGGCTGGCCAATATGGCGACCCTACACTGGTCGCTGCTCCTGCCGGCGGGGTTGTGTCTAATATAAATATATTTGTTTCGGAGTCGAACCGGCCGATTGATTGGAGAGTTGGCGATAAAGTTGCACCAGAGAGGCCCCAAAAACTTCATAGCCGACTCGCGGGCGCAATAGTTGATTTAGATGATGAACGTTTTTCTGATGAGCACGGAGGTCAAGGCTTCTGGACACCGAATGCTTTTTATAGAGAGTTTGGAGGAACGATCTTCTTTCTTGAGGAGTATGATCCTGGGAAGATCCCTATTCTCTTCATACACGGGGCTGGCGGCACACCCAGGGGCTGGAAGTATTTTGCTGATAATATCGACCTAACCCGTTTTCAGCCATGGTTTTTCTCTTACCCCTCTGGGGCCCGGATAAGGAGCATGTCTCACCTGTTGTTATGGAAACTGCTCAACCTTCAAGCCAAGTATAAATTTGATACCCTGTATATCACGGCACACAGTATGGGGGGGCTGGTGGCTCGCTCATTTATCCAGGATCATTCAATTGAGTTTCCCTTTGTAACACTTTTCATCTCACTGGCGACCCCATGGGGTGGAGATAAGATGGCGGAATACGGTGTAAGGCAATCACCCGCAGTTATTCCTTGCTGGATAGATATGCAACCGGAGGGGGATTTAATCCAATCCCTCTATCGGAGGAAGATGCCCGACATGGTAAGTTTCTATATGTTTTATGGTCACCAGGGAAATCGCAATCCATTTAGTTCAAATAACGATGGCACCATTACATTGTCCAGCCTCCTGGATAGAAGGCCCCAGGCTGAGGCCAAAATGAGTTATGCCTTTGATGAAGATCATACAAGTATTGTTTCCAGCAGGGAAGTGTTGGAACAGTTCAATGCAATTATCAATACCTTTGATGCAGAAGATCGTGTTTCATCCGATCCATCGGTGGGATACATTAAGCTTAATTATAGTTATAACTCCCCTGATCAAAACAAGTACTCCAAGCACTCCTGGGGAAAACTGTTACTTCGCAGCATGGACGAAAAACGGAAGGAAATCTCTGTGGTACTGGGTCCTGATGATAATGGAAAAGAGCTCGGTCCATTTCACATTGGCAACTATGAGGCAAGTGTATTTGTAGAAGGTTTCAGGTCGCTCACAAAAAAGGTTCCAGTCTCTGTTGCAGCTGATCATAGCAATGAACTTGATTTTGTTTTAGCCCCTGATGGAGTGCTTTCTGGATATGTTATCCCGGCAGTTAAGCAGGAGAACAAATTCATTGGCATGCCAAGTTGGGATTATCGTCCGGATGATAATACAATTCAGGTGCACTCCGTTATGTTGAAGGGTGGAGGGATCAGCAGAACCCTGCAAGCAAGTGAGGCTAATGGATTCAATTGGAGTGAAATGGAGATATCTCGTAATGACTACTGTTACAAAGGTTATCTGCGTTTTTTTGGCTTGCCGGCCGGGGAGTATGAATTGACGATCGAGGCAGAAGGGTACAAAGTGTTTGTTGAAAAAAGGCTCCTTGTTAATCCAGGTGTTGATCGACCTTTTGA
>JAAELB010000256.1 GCA_024227155.1 Desulfobulbaceae bacterium | reverse complement strand
GTATATATATATATAGGGACAATGTTATATATTGGATAAATATGACTATAATTGGAATATATGAAAGTTCACTGTTCTGCATACTCCTATCGCAACCTACAACCGGCATCAATAGATGCCGCGAGTGTTTCCCATTGGCTATGGAGGCGTTCCCCTGGCATTCCCAATGTGTTTTGCATCCTTTCCCCTTGTGCCCCAGATTCCACACGTGCCACAAAGGTACATGCGGGAGGGGAACGATTGCGAAACACTTGCGGAAGGCATGGGGAACCAGTGCAGAAAAACCCATCTCCGATGCCGCAGGCGTTCCTCAGGCATTCCACAAATGGCAAAAAAGTAGTCATAAACCTTGCGGAACCCTTGCGGCATGTGGGGAACGGTCACGGCACAAAAAGTTTCATTGTACCGCAGGGGTCTTGAGGGGGATTTTGCGGCATGTGCGGAATGGGAGGGGAACGGGAGGGGAACGGGAGGGGAACGGGAGGGGAGAAGATGCGGCATGGGGGCCAAATTTTCTG
>JAAELB010000255.1 GCA_024227155.1 Desulfobulbaceae bacterium | reverse complement strand
GTGAACTCCAGAGCTGTACCCACAGGGCTGTCGGCATACAATTGCCCTGATAACGGAGCATCCTCATTTCCTTGGAGTGAAATATCACTGACAACAGGGGGAACCGTTCCCGTTGAACTAAGAACGGTATAAATGACCTCACCGGAATAATCGCTCTCCTCGGCTCCAGTGTAGGCGGTTGCTGCAAAATAATAGGTCTGCCCTTCCATCAAGCCATCAACTGATGCACTGACCCTGCCATCAATTGCTGTCGGTAGACCAACATCAATCACATAATTGTAATTCCTACTCTCTGTTCCGTAATGAATTTTGTAACCGGTAATCGGTTCTTCGTTTGGCAACCAGCTAAAAGTAGCCTCAGCTGCCAGTGATGATATGGTTGTTACCAGGAGTGAAAAAAAGGTGAAAATAAGGGCGAGTGTCAATCTGTGTACTGTCATGGGTTGCCTCTTTCGGTGGCCCCGCTACCTTATTTCTCTAGTGAGAAACGTAGGCCGGTGGCTTTGCGTCACGCCCTTTCAGGAATCGTTTTGCCGTTGTCGGGAAATATCCCAGTTAAAAAGAAATCCTCTTTTGAAATTATGAAATACCGAATCTATACCCGGTACGCCTACGGAAAGACGAGCAAATATAATGCCAAAAACTAGCATCAACAAATATATTTAAATTACAATGACAAGCTCCTAGCGAAGAAACCAGTCAAGAAACGCTTCTCGCTCAACACCATTATCATATAAATTTTCCAGGTTATAAAACGAACTGCTCGCAAGCAGTTCCTGTTGCCTGGTTTCTTGAAACATTATTTTTTCGTTTATCACCGAGCTGTCCTCCCCACCATTTTCGCTCCTGTTTTTTTCCAGATCAACTTCCGCCTGCGGATTATAGAGAATTCTTTTTCCGGCTTCTCTAAGACGTATGCAAAGATCAACCATGGACAAGAGTTGAGGATAGTTGTGCCAGTCAAACCCTCCCAGCTCCAAATAGAGTTTGCGCTCCATCATGGCTATCTCCCAGCCACCGCAGAAAACTTCCTGCAAACAGTGCATCCCATTGGCATGAAGAGAGTGGGATCGTAAAAATTGATAGTAATAAAAAGGAGTAGTCTTAGAAAGATCCGGCAGTTTATACGAAGGACCATCCGCTCCATTGTATAGTATACGGCCACAGGCTAGACCAATATCTTCGGGAATAAGGCTACCGAGCAATTGCTCCAGCCAGTCGCTCTGATAGTGTAATAATGGCAGTTCTAGAAATGCGATATAATCACTCTCTGTTGCACGTATCGCCTGGTCCAGTGCTGCAGCCTTATCACAATTTTCCTCAACTAAGAATATTTGCAACTTTTCTGCTTCCAGCCTAAAATCCTCCTCGGTTGCAAAGGTACGCAATTCACTGCCCACAGATTCAGTTGGCGAAACAACAACAAAGACCACGTTACGATGCAGTGTTTCCAAGAGAATTTTACTAAGAGAGGATACATACTCTGTGCCCAGTTCAGGGAGCCAGAGAAAGACAGAAACAGCAGAGTCTTTATTTAACTCAGGGACAATACGATAGAAAAAGTTCAGATCGCTATCAGCAACGGTCGCAGCTATTTGCCGTCTTTCTAAAGCGGAGGACAAGGCTGTCTCACCCGCCTTGTGGGCATAATTTTTCTGCCCGTGGTTGATGCTTGTAGAGGTCTCTGATGCCCGCCAGTGGTAAAGAATTTTTGGGATATGTGAAATCCTGTCAGTCTTCTCACTGAGTTTTAACATCAAATCAAAATCCTGGGCCCCATCAACGCTTGAGTCAAGCCCTCCAACCCCATGGAACAAAGATGCTGACGCTACCACAAAGTGAGTAATATAGTTGTGTGACAAGAGGAGTTCTGGGTTAAAATCCGGCTTTCGAAATATGGATAACCTGCTCCCATCGTCACCAATGAGATCTTCATCGGTATAGACAAGCTCCGCACCGGTTTCGGCGATTTTTTTAACCACCTGATAAAGACAATCAATACTCAACTCGTCATCGTTGTCGAGAAAACCTATATATTCACCGGTCGCAAGAGAAACAGCCGCATTGGTAGCTTTTGCAATCCCCCCGTTTTCCTCAAGGAATTTTATCTTTATACGACTATCTCTTTCTGCCCACTGACCAAGCAGCTCAACCACCCCGCTATTACTACTACAATCGTCAGCGAGACAAAGCTCCCAGTGCGGATATGCCTGGAAAAGAACGGATCGTATACAGTTATTTAGAAATTTGAGATCAGGATTAAAGACAGGAACAACAACAGAAACAGTCGGTTTCACTGCCAATTGCTCAACTCGACAATCTGTGTAGTATCCTCTGTGGACACCATCGGTTAGATAATCCACCAGGGCTGACTTGTGTGATGGAACCTCGCACTGTCTAAAATAACAGGTCGGATCGAAATATTTTCCAACCCTGACTCCCTCATCGGAAGCGGTGTGGTAGTGGGAGAACGGATCCGCTGCTGCAGCTTCTTTTGCTTTCTTCCCAGTGAGCTGGCTCAGATAATAATCTGGATTAAAAACAGGAAGAGGGCTTTTACCGATTTTCGCACCGTACAACTTATAGAAGGTAATAAGCTCGCCCTTAACAGAAGAGAGAACCGGGTTTCGATCAAGATACCAATCGATATCAAAATTCAACCCCGGGCTGATGACCGCTGCTGCACCAACATGACTATAGTGGGTTAAGGGATCCCCACTTATCCAATCACTTCTTTTTCTATAGACTTCAGGGTCAAAAAATGGACCGGGATGATGCCCTTCTTTCCAACCTTGACGTAAATAATAAGCAAAAGGGTTCTCTGCTAAACCGTTGGGAAAATATCGGTTCAAATAAAATGCTGTATCAAAGAGAGGATGTGGGTCAACAAACTGCTGCCAGCCTTTTTCCACTAACCCTTCAGTCAAATAATCATCCCCTTTCTTTTTTAAATACCCCAAAAGAGGATCTACAGGATGCACTTCACTTGCATCGGCCAGGGCAAGATAATATCGATGATCAAAAACCCATAATTTCCTCACCAATCTGTAATTGGCACTTAGAAAAAGCCAAAATGCAATAGACACCTTCCTCCGAACATCCATCATAAACCCCTGTCAAACTAGTGATGAGGCTACGGATGAAGTAGTTTCAGATCAAGCGGCGCTTCCACTAACCGTTTTGCCGAAGTATCCAAAAGCTCATGTATGATGACCTCCATAACCCGCCAAACCTTGACACCTTCACGGATGCATCCGGTGACGGTTTCGTCCTTTCGCCCACAGGCCATGTGCATATGTAACAAGGGTGTACCTTCCTCGTCACAAAAGAGGGTTCCGGTCCCAGCCACCTCATGAACATTTTGCAACTCTGTTTTCATCGGCACGAGGGGCAAGCCTCGATCCTCAAGAGGTCCAACCACCAATCTGCTGCCATCGTCAGCCCCTCCGACCACTATAAGAGATGCAGCCCGAATACCATGATCAACAGCGAACTGTTCAAGCACCTCATGGACGATCTCACCATCTTCCAGGCGTACAATGAAAACCCTGCCCTGTTTTGCTTCTGAATATTTCATAATTTTTACAATCACTTAAGTGTTAAACCCCGGGGATGAAGCTCCTGACTGTAGGGTTTCATTATATGCTGACAGTACAACATAACAGATTCGCGGAGATAATATCTTATTTTAGAATTATACGAAAGAAGAACAGAATTTATTATCAACCTTTTTCATCTTAGTTTCATCCTTACGCCATTTTCTCAAATCTGGGTAACAACTCTACTTTTACGCTTTCAAAACCAACACGTAATCACTTGTATTTACAAGAGATCACACAACACACAAGCCACGAACAAGCAGTTGAAGGATCAATACCAACCCTGCCACTTCAACTTTATTGATACCTCCGTTTCATTTTACTTAATCACTACCAATGTGATACAATGTGACACATGGGCAATTGTGTTATTTTCAAACTAACAATCCGCGGAGGTATTCATGAAAATTAAAAGAAGGGATTTTTTGAAATTATCAGCAGTAGCCGGTGCGTCGGCGGTGCTCAGTGGCTGTACTAAAGGGGGGGCCAATATGAACGCACTGACCCCAGAAAACAGCCAGACGAAGTTTGGTGAAATGCCAGGAACATGGAAACCATCTACCTGCCAGGGATGCACAACATGGTGCCCTGTTGAGGTTTTAATTCAAGATGGCCGGGCCGTTAAGGTAAGAGGGAACCGCTACTCAAAACAAAATGAGGGCATTGTTTGCCCTCGTGGTCACCTGTCTCTACAGCAACTGTACGACCCTGACCGAATAAAGGTACCGATGAAGCGCACAAACCCTAGCAAAGGCCGCGGAGTTGATCCGCAGTTTGTGCCAATAAGCTGGGATGAGGCACTAAATACCATTGCCGATAAAATGATGGTTATCCGCACTGCTGCAGAACCTGAGAAATATTGTCTCATGCGAGGGCGGTATACGTATTTACGAGACGTTATTTACGATGTTATGCCAAAGGTTTTCGGATCTCCCAATAATATCTCACACAGCTCAACCTGTGCTGAAGCCGAAAAATTTGGTTCATACTACACAGAAGGCTATTGGGCATATCGAGATTATGATTTGGATAATGCCAGGTATATCTTGATTTGGGGATGTGACCCAGTTGCCAGTAATCGTATGATTCCCGCAACTATAAAGCGCCTTGGGGATGCACTTGATCGTGCAACCATAGCAGCTGTTGACCCGCGTCTAACTACCAGTGCTGCCAAAGCAAATGAATGGCTCCCCCTAATACCCGGCTCTGATGGTGCCTTGGCTCTTGGTATAGCCCATGTGATTCTATCAGAAGAACTTTGGTACAAAGGGTTTGTAGGTGATTTCAAGGACGGCGTTAATAAATTTAGACCTGGTATGGTGGTTGCTGAAGGGGATTTTGAGGAAAAAGAGACTCACGGTGTAGTTAAGTGGTGGAATATCGCTGTAAAAGACATGACTCCGGCTAAAGCTGCAGAATTAAGTGGTGTTGCAGAGGACCAGATTATCCGTGTTGCAAAAGGAATGGCTAAGGCCGCACCGAATGTTTGTGTCTGGATGGGGCCTGGAGCTGCAATGCATGCAAGAGGCGCATACTCAGCCATGGCAGTTCATGCACTTGGTGGTTTGGTTGGTGGAATTGATAATGAGGGAGGCTCTCTGCAAACCGCTAAAATACCGGTTAAAAAAGTCAATAAAGACCTTATTAAGAAATACCAGGATGACTTGGCTAAAAAACATGCAAAATTTGAAAAAATCGATCAACGTGGACGCCTTGAACTTCCGGTTATTGCAAAGGGTAAATCTGGAGGGGGAGTTTCAACCAACAATGCGGCCACTGGAATTCTCAATAAAGATCCCTATGATATCAAAGTACTGGTTGGTTATATGAACAACTTCGTTTTCTCCTGTAACGGCACTGACCGCTGGGAAAAGGCCCTTGCGAGTGTTCCGTTCACCGTCCACCTGACCACAAATGCTTCTGAATTTACAGCTTTTGCAGATATCGTCCTGCCTTGTACCGTCAATAAATACGAACGATTCGGTTTTATAAAAACAAAAGCCAACCGATATGCCACCTGTTCACTCTTACAACCGGTTGTCGATCCTATTTGGGATGTAATTGTTGATGAAACAGAATTTCCATTTCTCATTGCTGAAAAGCTTAAAGAAAGAGGATTTGCCAATCTTTATGACTGCCTGATTGAAATGTATTCTGACCCTGAAACAGGCAAAAAGCCGGCCAACAGTAAGGAATTCACCGAGTTTGCATTGAAGTATTATACTCAACCATTGTGGGATGGTAAAAAAGACACCCACGGCGATAAAATAAATGGCTGGGATGATATGCTTAAACGAGGAATGTGGAACTCCGCCCCCTATAAGTATAGGTCACATTGGGGTGGCAAGTTTAAAACAGCCAGTAAGAAGTTTGAATTTTACAGCGAGACTCTCAAAAAAGCGCTCACAAAGCACGCTGATAAACACAAGGTGGATGTTGATACCGTCCTTGAAAAGGCAAATTACACGGCCAAAGGAGAACTCGCTTTTGTCCCGCATTATGAACCGCCGCTCCGCCATGGGAACAAAAAAGAGTATCCACTGCTATTTATCGATTACAAATCACGCCTCAACGCAGAAGGTCGAAGTGCAAACTGTCCCTGGTACTACGAATTCAAGCATGTGGATCCCGGTGATGTTGGGGGGCAGGACACCCTTCGTATCAACCCCATCGATGCGGTCAAATATGGAATCAAAGATGGAGACAGGGTCCTTCTTTCCTCTGTTGCAGCAAGTGGCGAATGTATTGCTCGTGTATGGGAAGGTGTACGTCCCGGAACTGTCAGTAAATCTTTTGGACAGGGGCACTGGGCCTATGGCAAAACTGCAACGGTAGATTTTGAAAAAGCCGAGCCCCGGGGTGTAAATAATAATTCCATTATCCCATGGGAACTTGAGCGATTGTCCGGTTCAAATGCACGAAATGGCGGACATGCAGCAGTGCGTGTAGAAAAAATATAGCTAACAGGAGGACAGAATAATGACGCAATATGCGATGGTAATAGATTTACAAAAATGTGTAGGTTGCGGTGCCTGTGCTCTTGCCTGCAAGACTGAGAACAACACTGCACTGAGAAAAAACGGTCAAACACATAATTGGGCTGATTTTATTCACGAAACAACGGGCAGCTTTCCTGACACTACATATAGAACACTACCGGTGCTTTGCAACCACTGTAGCAATGCACCCTGTGTCGAGGCATGCCCTGTTGAACCAAAGGCCATGTTCAAAACAGCTGAAGGCATCACCATGCATAACAACGAACGCTGTATCGGTTGTCGTTCCTGCCAGGATGCCTGTCCATACAGCATGGAGGAAGTTGCTCAAGATGGCTCGACAGGCGAATACAGTGTTATCAGCTATAATGAAGAAGGAGAGCCAACCCATCCCTTCTACGAAAACAAATCTCAATTAATAAAGGGATGTTCTGCATCCGCCGCTGAACAAGCTGAACTTGCTGGTGCCACCCCACCCCATGCAACGATGTATAATAACCCCAACTATGAAAGTAATCGAAGGGATAATATTGTTGAAAAATGTATCCTTTGTGAACACCGTCTGAAAGTTGATAAGCAGCCATACTGTGTTGTTTCCTGCCCGTCCGGCGCACGAATTGTTGGAGATATTGATAATCCCGAAAGTGAGATTTATAAGCTCCTAAGGAAATACAAGGCCTTTGTCCTGAAAGAAGATGAAGGAACCTCTCCAAATGTTTACTATATCCGCAATTATGGCTCACGTTAAATAACATTTTTACAGGACATGCGCTTCCACCTCAACAGTTGAAGTCCATGTCCTGTTCAAGGTAACTCACTGATTATGCATAATATTGAAAATTCACTACAGCGTGGTGATTGCTTTAAACTTTTGGCAGCTTGCTATTATGAACCGGACAAACAACTGTTTCTTGAAGAAAAACTAGGCGAAAAACTTGAACAACTGTTGGGTGGCTTAGCCCCGAATTGTGCCCCATCTGCACGACTGATGAAGAATGCTTTGCAGGATTTAAAGCAAGAAGAATTAAGTATTGATCATGCTGCTCTTTTTCTTGGCCCCTTTGAGCTAAAAGCAGCTCCTTATGGCTCTGTATATATTGAGAATAAGCGTACCGTTATGGCAGAATCAACGGTAAATGCAGCTCGGCACTATCAGGATGCAGGCCTGTCTGTCGACATCAAAGAACCAGCCGATCATATCGCAATCGAACTGGAGTTTATGTATTATTTGTGCTCACAAGAGGCAGCTGCTGAAAATGACAACCTGCTTGAAGATGCACATAAACTACGAGAGCGGCAAGTTGATTTTTACTACAAAGCATTAAGACCTTGGGCAAAAAAGTTTTGTGAGACAATCCGAGCGGGAACAGACAACTGTTTTTATATAAGCTTAGCAGACTGTTTGGAGTGTTTTCTGGTTTTTTGTGAGCAGCTTTACCGTGAAGAATCCGCTGTGAAGGTTGAGTAGAGTTACCTAACCCCGATAAACTGGAAATAAGTCGGGAGAAGCGCCTCGAAGGTCTCACTACGTTCACTCTCTGGCAATATCTCTAAGTTTAAGATTTCAATGCGATCTCATAATTTCTTGTTTTTTATTACAGCTTCTATGGAGTAAGGCACTAAAAGTGGAATCACCTCCTCAGTTGACACTTTATCGTGAAAGGTGCCTACGTTCGAGGCTCAACACCAACAAGTGTCAAAGATGTATAGAAGTTTGTTCTTCCGGGGCACTGAGCGTAAATAATCGGAAAATTGTTCTTGATGTCGCTAGATGCACAGGTTGTATGTCTTGCGTGGCAGCATGCCCCCAAGATGCGGTGACAAGTGATTTTGACCTGGATAAAATGCTCAATTCATTTCGGACTGGTCACGATATTTTTGTCTCCTGCATCCGTCAGGAACAGATTTACCCAGATGAGATTACGCTACCATGTGTTGGCATTTTATCAAAAGAGGTTCTCACTGCAGTAATTTTATGCGGCTGCCGAACCGTATCTTTCAATGTGGCTGGGTGTGGAAGATGTCGTAATTATGATATTTCAAACACTTTCCAGGGCAACTGCAAACAGATTTTCGAAGAATTGTCAGAATCATTATTAACAAAGGTAACTCTGATCGATAAGAAAGAACATCTTCCTAAAGCGAAAGTCGATCGAAGATCTTTCCTTACAAAGATACTTGACACCGCTATCAATGTTCCTAAACAGAGATTTTTATCCAAGCGGGCAACGCCTGTTGAAACTCAAAATAATCGTCGAAGAATTCCATTTAAAACGAATCTGTTAAAAAAGGTGCTCACAAACGTAGATCAGATCTCACAGCAAAAGATCCATCGTTTATTTGATCACAATTTAGTGGTCAGTGAAGAGTGCAATTGTTGCCCCCTGTGCAAAGGGATTTGTCCAACGGGAGCGATAAAAATTGTTCATTCGGCTCAAATAAAAAGACTCAAATTTACAAAACTGGACTGTAACGGCTGTGGTTTATGTGTTGAATTTTGTAAAAAAAATGCACTTTCATTTGAAAGCTGATCGAAGTCGAGAATCCCCTCCTTACTGTCCCAGGTCCCTGTTAAAACTATGGACTTTATTTAGTCTAAGACTTTGAGTACACTCTCACTCAGAAACTTTCGAGGTACTTATCCTGGCTTATTTCCCCGTCTATCGGGATTAGATCTCTGGATGTACTCCCTTATATATCAGATCACCTGAGATTAGATCCTCTGAGTTTTTTATGATTAGCGGTTTGTTCATCAGTTTTGCCAGCCTTATGGGGTATGTGTTTTCGGTTCACTACTGGTTCCGGGCGCCTTTTCGCCTGAGTCCACTATTGTGTTTCGGTTTTTTGATCAATTCTCTGTTCTGGGCGGCACTGGCAAAATTATTGCTCCCAGCGACAATATTCCTATTAGCATTCGGACTATTCCTGTCTCTTGTCATGGCGCTGTTACGAGCACGTGGAAGAACCATAGTAACGGATAGTGCCCCACGGGATTCACTGATATTATTTCTTGGCCTGGCGGGGCTGGCCCTTGCCTGCGGCCTTGTCGGGCGCCCGTCTGTAATCGACGACTATGCCTATTGGGCGATTATCAGCAAGTCAATCCAGATGTTTGATGGACTGCCGACATCCGACACCACAATATTTGCAAGACACCTGACCTACACGCCGGGGTTGGCGCTGTTTCAGTATTATTTTTTCACTGCATTTTCTGAATACAATATAAGTGCTGCATATTTTGCTCAAAATCTTCTTTTAGTCTCTCTCCTCTTTGCCCTTACCGATCAGCAGGACAGAACAACATCTCTCATTGTCTGGGATAATCACTGCGAAACTCTTGGTTTTAACCAGTTTCACAGTGGCATATCCCTTGAGTCATTAAAAGCTGCGCTCAATCTTCCCGGCAGTGATGATAGTCGCCGCGGGGTTTATCTTTTTCTCAAAAACCTTACAATAGGGGGAGCTGACCGTCTTAAATTGCCCTATCTGTTGTGGTATTTTGCCCTCGGCTGGCTCTGGTACCAGACCCTCAAAAACTATTCCAGCTTTGAACGTAGCCGATACTTCCGACTGTTCTGCATTACACTGCCAATATATTTGCTGTACCTGGGTATGAATTATGTAATGCAATTTGTTATCTTTGGGCTGGGCACGATCACGGAGGCCACAACAAGCCTTGATCGATACGTTAATATCTTTTTCTGCTGGCTTATTTTATTCACTCTGACAACAGTTATTGTTGATCGATTTACTTCAGGAAAGCCTGTAACCTCACGGTGGCCAACTGTCCTCATTGCTGTGGCTGTACTCCTGCTTGCGGGATCGTCTCTACCAAAGAAACAAAAAAAAATATGAACTTGAGATCACAAATCTTTTGCAGTCAACCTGCAAACTGGGAACTGGAAACTGGGTAAATAAATGAAGAAAGAAAAAGCAGGTGATCTAACAGGGCTATATTTATGATTAAACAAAAATTTATGTCAACCTTCAAAAAGTTCAAAGAATTACAAGGCTCCCCTACATATCTTGCCCGGGGGGTAGTGATAGGGGTTTTCGTAGGATTTGCACCTCTTATGCCTTTCAAATCAGCGATAATTCTAACAACTACGGTGCTCCTGTCCTGTAGCACGGTGGCAGCGCTGCTGAGCTGTACCATTATCTGTAATCCCCTCACCTATATTCCGCTTTACTATATTGCCTGGATAATCGGTGATTTTCTACTACCGGGAAAAGCTTCATGGATCTTGCTGGAGCAAACCATAACCCAGATGCAGCAATCAAGTATCTCTGAAGCTATCGCGTTAGCAGCTGATGTTGGCCTTGAAACAATAATCGTCGTTCTAGCAGGCGGCTGTGTTCTCGCCCTGCCATTCGCCTTTTTCAGCTACCCTATCGCACACCACCTGTTTCAGAAAATGTCCAGGAAGCAAATCAATTGAGATATCTACACCATATGCCTAAAATAAGAGTCCTCTTTTTATTGCTCATTGCTACCATTTCACTCTGTTCCTGCCAGGAAAGTGAAGAAGCAATCAAAGTTTCCCTGGATAAGCGTCATGAAATTACTTTCACACAACAAGCACCGGCAATAACATATGCGTACCTGCCACAGTATTCCAACACAGAGTCATTTCAACGGCATCATCGATTAGTTGAGTATCTTTCTGAACAAACCGGTCTACCCATCCGGCAGGTGTTTCCGGACACGTTTGATAATTATATCAGCATGGTAGGCCAGGGTAAGATTGATATATCATTTTCTAATCCCTTTATTTATGTCAAACTGGCCAACCGATATGGCACCAAAGCCATGGCGAGAATCATCGAGACTGATGGCCGTGCAGAGTTTCGTGGTCAGATCATTGCCCGCAGGGATAATGAAGACATTCAATCCATCGAAGATTGTCGTGAGAAATCTTGGGTAGCCGTTGATCCTTCATCGGCTGGAGGCTATTTGTTCCCCCTCGGTCTTTTTATCGATCACCATATATCTTTACATGATTTCAAAGAAGTAGCCTTTGCCGGCGGCAGGCAGGAAAATGTTATTTTAGGCGTCTATGCCGGACTTCACGACATAGGTGCAATACGGGAAGGATCCCTTAGCGTCGTGAAAGATAAAATAGATATCAACCAGATAAAGGTAATTGCCAATTCCAGCTGGTATCCGGGATGGGTCTACGCCTACAGCCCCAGGCTTTCCCAAGATGTTGTGGACAGGGTAAGGGACGCCATGCTGGAACTCGACTATAAAAACAATCCTCAGCACCGGCTGATTCTTGATGCAGCAAAATTCATCGGTTTTGTGCCCTCCGATGACCGGGATTTTGATCACGTCCGGGAACTGAGCAAAAAGGTGGGGTTGGATCTTGAGTAATAATCTATCGAGATTTCTACATCTTCTGAGATTCAGAACCAAGCTTATCATGGGGATGACCTTTATGCTGGTCTTCTGCGGTTTGGGTGTTGGACTTATCCTCTCGGCCATGTCATCAAACGCTCTTCTCGAAGAAGGACGAAAAAGAGGCATGGCCCTCACATCGAGTCTGGCCTTTCAGCTGACGGAACCCATTCTGGCCATGGATTTCCTGCAAATGAAAAACCTTATAGATAATGTCCATAATCAATATGACGACATTATCTATATTTTTCTAACCGACGCCAACGCCAATATTCTCTCCCACACCTTCTCTAGAGGATTTCCGACAGATCTTCTACATGTCAATGTTAAAGGCCAAAAAACACAGCCTATTCTTCTGGCAACCGAACAAGGGCTTGTTTACGATTTCAATATCAGAGTCCGCCTGGGAGAGAAGAATCTGGGCGCCGTCAGGCTGGGCCTGTCGAGAAAGGAAATAGATGCTCAAATCAACAGGCAGCGGTTGACCAGCCTTTTCAGCACTATGGGTGTGGTTGGTTTGGGGATTATTCTTGCCCTTTGGTTTGCCCGCACCGTGACCCGCCGTCTTAACCGACTGAGAAAATCTGTAGGGGAAATTGTTCGGGGCAATCTCGATGTTCAGGCAGGGTTTTCACTGGAAAAATATTGTTGGGAAATCATGGACTGCGACCACAAAGAGTGCCCGGCCTACGGTGATGTCCAGCGACGTTGCTGGTATCTGGCTGGAACTCTGTGTCCCAATTGTGGCGACAAACAATATCCTTTTAAAATGGAAAACTGCCGACAATGTTCTGTTTTTAAGCATAATTTTGGCGACGAGCTTCAGGATCTGGCCGAGGCTTTTGATGCAATGGCAGTGACTGTAAAAAACCATATTGAAGAACTCACCGAACGGGAGAAAACCATTGCCAGACAGGAGGGTCTGCTGAAAAACATTATGAATGGAACTCCTGACTTCATAACCCTGCAAGACAAAAATCTGAATTACACCTTCGCCGGTAAGGCCTTTTGCGATTATTTTAATATGAACGAAAAAGACATTATTGGTAAGAGAGATTCGGATATCTTCACTCAGCAACAGGCTGAAATCAATTCCTACGAGAGCAAACAGATACTGGAAACTGGCCTTCCCTTAGCCAAGGAAATCACCTTCAAAAAAGCCAAAGAACAGAAGTGGTTTCATGTTCTCAAGGTCCCGGTTTATGATCAGGACGGCAGTATTATAGGCCTCCTTCTCACGGCCAGGGATATTTCCATGCTCAAAAAATTTCAGGATCAGCTTATCCAGTCCCAAAAAATGGAAGATCTGGGGCGCCTTTCCGGGGGGGTTGCCCATGAAATCAACACACCCTTAGGCATTATTCTAGGATACTCCCAGCTTATGATGGATGATATCGATGATGAAGAACTCCTCGAAGGTATGGGAATCATCGAGAGGCAGGCCAAGGTTTGCCGAAAGATTGTCGCAGATCTACTTGGATTTTCAAGAAACTCTGTGGCTGTCGTTGGGACAGTAGATATCAACCAATCCATTCAACAAGTGATCAGATTGGTTGAACACGCATTTTTCATGGACCGTATAAAAATCATTTATACGGTTGATGACAACATCCCTCTTCTCGCAGGAGACCAGGAAAGGCTCAAGCAGGTCTGGCTGAACCTGCTGAATAATGCTGCAGACATTATCGAACAGGACGGCGTAATACATGTTCAAACCAAACTGTTACTCAAAGAACAAAAGCTTATTGTCAGCATTGCGGACAGTGGCAAAGGAATTGCAGTAGAACATCTGAACATTATTTTTGATCCATTCTTTACCACCAAGCAGGTGGGAAAGGGTACAGGCCTGGGGCTTTCTGTCTCATTTGGGATTATTAAGGAGCATGAAGGAGAAATTCAGGCCCTCAGTCCTGTCCCGGAAGATTATCTATCAAAGGAATTCCTGGCCTGTGATCACTCAGGCCCCGGTGCCGTATTTGTCGTAGAAC
The DNA here is from genome assembly GCA_024227155.1 of Desulfobulbaceae bacterium. Classification (GTDB taxonomy): domain Bacteria; phylum Desulfobacterota; class Desulfobulbia; order Desulfobulbales; family Desulfocapsaceae; genus Desulforhopalus_A. The sequence goes on along the minus strand of JAAELB010000255.1, from coordinate 14,978 downwards.
TGCCTCTGAGGATTGTTGAAAAAGATTCAGGTGCTGAAGAAAAGGACTACACTCATCAGGTTTGTAGCTTTCCTTAGTCAGTATATAGTGGAAATATGTTGACGACCAAGATCTCTCTATCTTCAGGTTGATTTTTTACTTTTACAAGGCACACACTCGGTTAAGAGATGAACTGATAAGGTTAACCTGATTGTGGTTAACAAAACTTATGATTTATTGGGTGTCCTGATGGAAGGCGTTGGGTTGGATACAGGAAACATCTTCAACAGCGAACCACCTGAATTAGATTTAAGTTTGGCTTGGCAATTTTAACCGTCAACCTTAATCCTGAGTCAAATACTATGACAATACTTTTGCCGAGAATAATCAAGATCAGCCAACCTCCCTAATGGATCGCAACAGTTCTGTTAATCCTCCTTGTATGTAATGCGACAGGCATCAAAAGTAAGGAGGAGCCCCTTTGTATTTCTCTCCCTCACGAATTAAAGGGGTATTTGTAGAATTCCTTAAGGGCTATGGTGGCAGCTCCTCGTGCCCAGTCAGAATCTTTCCATTTTTCCACAATGGTCTGCACAGGCTTTATCAAATCTGAGTTTGTATGTTCTTCAATTGATCTCTTCATTGGTTCAAACAAAAGCTCGCCTGACTTTACTCCATCGCCTGAAAATATAATCTTTTCGGGGTGAAAAAGCTGGATGAGCGCAGCAATTCCAAGACCCAATATATTTCCAGCTTGAGCAAAAATGGATTGAAGCGGCTTGTTGCCTGCTCTTGCAAGTTCTATGAGCAGATCAAGGCTAAGTTCACCTCCGCTGTCATTGCACCAGTTTCCCGAGCGCAAACTTTTCTCGGCTGCCGATAGTATTGCTGTTTCATTCGTATATGCCTCTATGCATCCCCGTTTGCCACACCTGCAGAGTTCTCCTCCGGGAGATACCACCATATGCCCAAATTCCGAGGCGACTCTGTTGGGTCCGCGGTAGAGTTTTTTATCAATAACTATCCCCATACCAATACCCTCTTCAATGGTGATTACCAGGAAATTTTTGGTATGGACACCTTTGCCGTACCAGAGGTGAGAAAGGGTTAAGGCATTTGAATCATTGTCGATATATGTTTTAAGGGAGAGTCGTTCTGTGATAAGATCGCTAAAGGTAGTGTCTCCTGTTTTATAAAGCGGGTTCCAGGTGTAGACTCCTGATTCATTTTTCATCAAACCAGGTACTCCAATACCGACACCGAAAAATTTGTCCACAGCAAGACCTGCATTTGCAGCGCAGTGATGTACGGCATCCTCAATAATATCGGCAATATACTCAAGGGGTCTTTTGCTAAATTGTACAGGTATGACGACTGAGCTTCGCACATTGGCTTGCATGTCGGTTACCGCACAGCTTATCCGGGAACTAGAGATTTTAATGCCTGCGGCATAGGTGGCATCCGGATTTATGGCAAGCTCCACCCTGCGTCTTCCAGGCGTGGCAGCTTCCTTTGGATCTTTTTCATATATCAGATTTTTCTTTATCAGATCAGCTGTTATGTTTGTTACGGATGCTGTGCTTTGTCCGGTAATCTCTGCAATCTGGATTCGCGATATTTCTTTGTGCATTCGTATAGTATCTAGAATGCTGTACTGGTTGAATGCCTGAGCTCGCTGTCTACTATTTAAATTTGCCATGAGCTGTAAGTTGTTTCCAAAAGGTGCTGATTTTACAGCCATTGTTGCATCTATGAGGGATAGGGTCATAGAAAAACTGTTTATTAAGGGATAATAACATTCGCGTATTTTACCCTTAGCCGTCTTTTGCAGTAAAATTGCTACATTAAAGAATGTATTAAAATTATTTTACTGTGTAAATCTATTTCTATATATTCAGACTTAAATTTGTGACATTCTCGATTCCGTAGCTATTTATCTGGTTTATACATTTAAATAGTTTCGAATATATGCGTACATGTGTGTTTTGCGAGTTTAGGATGGTGTTGGAGCATTTTCTTGGTAGGGTTTGCATATATTTATTGAATAAATTAATTAGATGTGCTTTTGTATGATGACAATGGGGATTCTCCTCTCGAATGGCCCACTAAATTCAAAGAGGAGGATGATAATGGAGCGCCAATTTTCATTGCAGCTTTCTCCAGTATTGATGTGTAGAAGTTAATACTCGATCCGACAGTGCTTGAATTTATGGTATAATCAACTCTGATGGTGTCACAAAAACGCTCCATCTTCTTCGTTGTTGCAAAATTTATGTAATTACGACGTATCTAGAAGATAGAAGTGACAGATTTTGTGTCTATGTCTTCATAAATACAATAGGTTTAAATTGTATGTGATTTTGAATAATTCTTTTTCTTCTCATCTATTATTAAGGGCAGATTTTTATCCCTGGTAATATAACACATTTGATTGTGATACTATTTTTTTCTAGGTCGAAAAGCTAACTGAGCAAAGTACCATAAAAGCATCTTGGCTATTGTTTTAATACAACAAGGAGGCGTTATGAAACGGGAAAAATTGTCGAGTACTGTTCTATCAGGATTGGTAGCATTGTTTGTGTTTACATCGTTTATATTAGGTGGTGCGATGAGTGCGGAGGCCAAAAAGGTCAAAGTCGGTTTTATTCTAAAAACCATGCAGGAAGAGCGGTATCAGCGAGATAAGGCTATTTTCATCAAAAAAGCAGAATCGTTGGGTGCCAAGGTATACTTTGACTCAGCTAACAATGATGAACAGATGCAATTGGCCAAATTTGAAAATATGCTGGCAAAAGGCTGCAAGGTAATTGTAATGCAGCCCGTCAATACGGGGACTGCCGGTAATATGGTGAAAATGGCTAACGAAGAAGGTGTAAAGGTCGTCGGTTATGATTCCATGCTTGTTAATGGCCCGCTAGATGCAATGGTCATGCAGGACAGTTGGGCGGTTGGCAAATTGCAGGGCGAGGCGATGGTCAAGTGGATGAAGAGCAAAAAAGGAAAAATTGAGGGAAAGGTTGCTCTCATTATGGGACAACCCGGCGATTCCAATGCCATAGCCATGAGTAGTGGTGCACTGGAGATCGTTGAGAAAAATCCCGGTCTTGAAATGGTTGCCAAGCAAGCCCATGAAGGTTGGTCTTCTGAGAAAGCGATGGCCACTGCAGAAAACGTGCTCACTAAACACGCCAATGGCATTGATGCTTTTATCTGTAATAACAGCGGTATGGCGCGTGGAGTTGTTGCGGCACTCGACGCCCAGGGAATCGCCGATACGGAAAAAGTCTTTGTCGCTGGGTCTGATGCTGATCTGGTGAACCTTCAGTATGTGTCTCAGGGGAAACAATCCGTTGAGGTTTGGAAAAAAATCGCTCCGCTTGCTGAAACGGCAGCAGAAGTAGCAGTTCAACTGGCCAAAGGCGAAAAAATAAATGCCGATAAAATGATCAACAATGGTTTTGTTGATGTACCGACAATCGTGACCCCAATCTTCTTGATAACAAAAGACAACCTTGAGTCCACAATTATTGCTGAAGGATTATATACCAAAGAGCAGGTGTATGGGAAATAGGAAACATACACTGTGTTTGGGACACCATCAAAGATGGAGTCAAGTATCACCTTTTCGCAATAAAGGTTGATCATCGAAAGCTCGCCTTTTAACGAAAGGGCGAGCTTTTTTTGTAGAAAGATCAGGAGGCGGCATATGGGTGAAGTCATCTTGGAAATGAGAAACATTATAAAGGATTTTCCTGGGGTGCGCGCGCTGGACAATGTCAATTTTGAAGCTCGCTCCGGTGAGTTGCTGGCTCTGGTGGGTGAAAATGGGGCCGGAAAATCGACTTTAATGAAAGTGTTAAGTGGGGTGTGGCCCTATCCCACATACGAAGGAGATATCACCATAAAGGGGGAGTTAAAACAGTTTCACAGCACCAGAGACGCTGAAGCATCAGGTGTTGCAATCATTTATCAGGAATTAAATTTAATTCCTGAGTTAACCGTTGCAGAAAACATCTTCCTGGATCGTCAGTTTACCAATTCGTTTGGTATCGTGAACTGGAGTAAATTGTACTCAGAGACGCAAAAGCTGCTTGACGAACTGAATATCTCCGATTTTAGGCCGACGGACAAGGTTAAGGAGTTGACTGTTGGCAAGCAGCAGATGGTTGAAATTGCCAAGGCACTCTCTAAAAATGCCGAAATCCTGGTCTTTGATGAACCGACATCGGCTCTTACCGATAAGGAAGTAGAAGCACTTTTCGAGATCATACGCGGATTGAAGAAGCAAGGCGTGTGCATGTCGTACATCTCGCATAAAATGGAAGAATTACAGCAGATTGCCGACCGCATGATAGTTTTACGTGACGGCAAAACTATCGGTGAAGTGACGCCAATGTCTGAGATCACCTTGGAACAAATCATCAGCCGCATGGTTGGGCGAGACATCAAAGACATGTTCCCCAAGCAGGAATTTCAACGTGGCGAAAAGGTACTTGAAGTCAAAAACTTTAACGTCGATCATCCAGTTTTGGTAGGTGAGAAGCATGTCAACAACGCTTCTTTTAATGCGTACAAAGGTGAAATCCTCGGCATTGCAGGATTGATGGGAGCAGGCAGAACGGAACTGGTAACCGGAATTTTCGGTGGATTTCCCAAAGAGTCTAGTGGGGATGTGCATCTCGAAGGAGAGAGATTAGGTCTTAAATCTCCAAAAGTCGCAATTGATCGTGGAATTGGTTTGGTCACTGAGGATCGAAAAGCTATGGGGCTGGTACTCGGGCAGAGTGTTCTCCATAATATGATGATCAGTTCTTTGGAGACTGTATCAAATAAACTGACTGTAATTAATAAGGCCAAGGAAAGGCAGATATCCAGGAGTTATGTTGAGCAGTTGAACATTAAGACTCCGGGGCTTGATGTAGCCATAGATACTCTCAGCGGGGGCAATCAGCAGAAGGTAATTGTTGCAAAGTGGCTCAATACAAAGCCTAAGGTTCTGGTTCTCGATGAACCGACCCGAGGTATCGATGTTGGCGCAAAAGTTGAGATTTACAACCTTTTGAACAAGTTAGTCGAAGATGGGGTGACTGTAATTATCATTTCATCAGAATTGCCTGAGGTGATGGGGATGAGCGATCGAATTATGGTCATGTGTGAGGGTGAGATCGTCGCAAAACTAACACGAGAAGAAGCCACGAAAGAACTCATCATGGAATATGCAACCGGTAGCAAAAGAGAGGAGGTATAACCCCGTGACGAATAAAGAACTAAATGGGTCAACCCTAACTGTTTCACAAAATGAGAATTTGCAGATTGCTTTAAAGTTTCTTCGAGACAATGGGACATTAGTAGCACTGGTAATATTAGCAGTCTTTTTTACCTTTGCGGATGAGGCGTTTTTCACCCCGAGGAATTTAACAAACCTGGCCAGGCAGACGACAATTGTCGGAATCATTTCCGTGGGTATGACCATGGTGATACTGATCAATGGCATAGATTTGTCCGTTGGGTCAATTGTGGGTTTAGCAGCCATCACTGTCACTCTTTTGATGCAGATCGGTCTCAACATGTGGCTCGCGGTGGGATTAACAGTGCTTCTCAGCGGTGTTCTCGTTGGCTTGTGGAACGGGTTTTGGGTGGCACATTACAATATCCCGCCTTTTATCATCACTCTGGGCATGATGACCATTGCCAGGGGACTGGCACTTACTCTATCAAAGGGTGGTTCGGTACCTGTTACCAATCCGGATTTTGCGAAAATAGGTGGGGACTATATTCCATCCGGAGTCTCAGGAGCGATCATTATTGCAGCCTTAGCGCTCTTTTTATTTGCACTTTACAGGGACATCCAGCAGAAAAAGAAATATGGCGGCAAAATCCGAAAGCAGGAAATAATTTCATCGGCTGTTGTTGCTTCCTTGGGATTAGCCCTCTGTTTCTACGTCTTTACATCATATCGGGGTATTCCTTACCCGGTTGCAATCTTTGTTGTTATCGCCTTTGTTGGAATGTTTGCTCTGCAAAACACAAAATTCGGCCGAAGACTCTACGCGATGGGAGGCAACGAAGAAGCAGCCCGACTCTCGGGCATCAATATTTATCGTATGAAATTGATTGTCTATTCTACTGTTACTGCCCTGTCTGCACTCTCGGGAATATTGCTGGCATCCCGCCTTAATGGCGCTTCTCCTAATTTGGGAACCATGTTCGAATTGGATGCCATATCAGCAGTTATTATAGGCGGTACTAGTTTTTCTGGTGGGATCGGCACCATTGGCGGCACCGTGATTGGAGCTTTCATAATCGGTATTCTCAATAATGGAATGAGCCTGTTAGGAGTACCCACATTCTACCAATTAATCATCAAGGGGCTCATTATCATTTTGGCCGTCTGGTTTGATGTGCTGCAGAAGGGCAAGAAGGCATAAATTCTTCACGTGCACTTTATGGGGTGAATGTTGTTACTCAACCCCGAGGGAGGAAAGACTATGAAATATGGAAGATTTTCCTTAATTTCCTTGGCTGTAACCTTGGTGCTGTCGTCCATGTCTTTTTTACTTTTTTCTTCATTTGGCGGGCCAGTGGAGGCTTTTGGGAAAAACACGAAAATTGGTTTTATCCTGAAAACCATGCAGGAAGAACGATACCGGACAGACAAGACACTGTTTATCGCAAGAGCCGAATCCTTGGGGGCGGAAATTCTCTTTGATTCAAGTAGCAATGACGAGCTGACACAATTGCGGCAGGTTGAAAAGATGCTTGACGGAGGTATAGAGGTTCTTGTGCTGCAACCTGTAAATACAGGAACAGCTGGAAATCTGGTAAAACTGGCCCATGCAAAAGGGGTTAAGGTTATCGGCTATGATTCAATGCTTAAAAATGGCCCCTTGGATTTCATGGTCATGCAGGATAGCTGGTCTGTTGGTAAACTTCAGGGTGAGGCTATGCTTTCGTGGCTGAAGCAGAAAAAGGGGAAAATTGAAGGTAAGATTGCCTTAATCATGGGGCAACCAGCGGATTCGAATGCCGCAGCCATGAGCAGCGGTGTGTTGGAAATAATAAAAAATAATAGTGGACTGGAGTTGGTGGCTAAGCGTTCACATCCGGGTTGGTCTCCTGATCTGGCAAGAGAGACAGCAGAAATACTTCTCGTAAAGTTTAACAATCAGATTGACGCCTTTGTTTGCAACAACAGTGGATTGGCTAGCGGCGTAATTGCCGCTCTGGATCTTGAGGGGCTTGCCGATACAGAGAAAGTGTTTGTTGCCGGATCTGATGCTGACTTGCGAAATATTCAATACATTTACCAAGGAAAACAAACAGTTGATATCTGGAAGAAGATCAAACCATTAGCCTATAAAGCTGCAGAAATTGCTGTGTCGGTAGCGCAACAGCCAGACACAGCTGTAACAGATGTGGCCCAAGGCTTCAAGATGGTCAATAACGGATTTATGGATGTTCCGACGATCATAACCCCTGTCGTTCTGGTTACAAAAGAAAACATAGATAGCACGGTTATTGGTGGAGGATTTTATACAAAAGAACAGGTTCAAGGCAAATAAAAAATCATTTAAGGGAGAAAGGTGGCATCCTCTCTTCCTTAAATGATTATGCAGCTTTTGTAAAACAAGATCACCAATTTCAGGGAAGGAGGGGAAACCGGGAAAAGCTATCCCTAGGCCCTCCTTTTTTGACTACTTGTTCACAGTTTCTCTGTGGCTTATCCACATAATCAGGCTTACAGCAGCGAACGGGCGGCCATCGCTGCACCAATTATACCGGCGTCATTGCGCATCTCAGCGGGCTTGATATCTGCATGAGTGTGCAGCAAGTATGAATATTTATCATGTTTTTTACTGACCCCTCCACCAAGAATGAACAGATCAGGCGAAAAAACGATTTCCATTCGCTTTAAAAATTCGTTGACCCGCTCCGCCCATTTTTCCCAGTTCAAATTTTTTTCTTTTCTGACCCGCCCCGCCGCACGATCTTCAGCATCTTTGCCCCGTATCTCCATGTGTCCAAATTCCGTATTGGGTACGAGTTGGCCGTTGTAAAATACGGCACTGCCAATACCGGTACCAAAAGTTAGCATAATAACCAATCCCTGCTGCCCATTCCCGGCCCCAAACTCCATTTCAGCAATGCCGGCCGCATCAGCATCATTAATGAGCAGTGCGGGAAAACCCGTTTTCTTTGCTAATAACTCTTCGCCATTTGTTCCTATCCAGGCCTTGTCAACGTTAGCCGCCGAGTAAGCGACGCCATGCTTGATAACTGCCGGAAAGGTGCAGCCTATAGGCCCATTCCATTTAAAGTGCCGGTTGATTTGAACCACTACCTCGACAACCTCTTCTGGCGTGGCAGGTTGTGGGGTTGGAATGCGGTGCCGTTCGGCAACTAATGTTCCGTTTTCAACGTTTACCAGCGCACCTTTGATGCCCGACCCACCGATGTCCACGCCCAAGATTTCCATACCAGTCCTCACAATTAGGTTTTATTGATTTTGGTCGTACTCCTTTGATTTTAGCGCGAAATAGAAGTAGAGGCAAGTAAACTGTCTGCGGTAGTGTCCCATTTTTTGAAACTAGCAAGCCGGCCCTCTATATAAGGCACCTTTGGGCTTGACGTGTCGAAGAAAAACGGCATGAAGCAACTTCTTTCCGAATGTGTTCGGGCCATTAATGATTCGGGTTACAAGCCGCCGAATTTACCAAATCAGGGTTCCTATTAATACTTACGATTATTTATAGAGTTTCATGGAGATTGTCTGTAATTCTCTCCTGTTCATTTTTCATGAATCCGGCTATGATTTATTTGATAATTGTTGACTCTATTTGAAGTGAATTAAAAAAAACGAATTTCCTGAAAGGATATTTACAACGATTTTTGCTTAAAACAAGAAGTTATCAGGTTCGTTCTACTTGTTAATCAATGATTTGCGCAGCTACGCTGCGCAAATGCCCGATTATCGGTAATGGTGTGCGGATTTTCCGCAAAATAATGCTCGCAGGTAAGCGAAGACTCCAATATTACGTATATGGCTGTGCTTATTTTGCGAAAACTTCTTGATTTTGACCAAAATCCTTATTCTCGGACAACCTCCTAGGGCACCTTAAGATATTACTGCAAAAAATCCTTTGTTAACAAAGCATGCTCCCTGCTATTCTTTCCTCGATAATATCGCAGACAAGAATGATTCAACGGGTGAAAGAATGAGGGCTGTACAGAAAACTGGCCTAAAAATTAGTAGTTATGGTCGCTCTCGAAGTCTTCCCTTCTCTACCATGTCAGATCCATACCAAACAAAATCTATATTATTTAACAACCCACTTATTTCTTAGTAATTCTTGCTGGGAACACCCCTCCAGAAAAAACGGAAAATAAAAAGGCATTGAGGATAAGGCACAAATAAGATAGGCTTATTCTCTGTTTAATGTCGGAATTGCGCACTTAAGAACTACTATTTTCCGTACAGAGTCATGTAAGCGACTCTATACGACCAACTAAACCTAATTACTGGGGAGGAAAGTATGGGCAGGAACAGATTATTGGCATGTTTACTGGTTCTCACTCTTTTTTGCGGACTAGGAACGGCAGCCGCGGCAGATAAAATGACATTTTTTCGAATTGGCACCGGTGGCACTGGAGGGACCTATTATCCCATTGGGGGACTGCTCGCCCATTGCATCTCCAACCCGCCCGGATCCAGAGCATGTGAACAAGGTGGAAGTTGTGGGGTACCGGGACTTGTTGCCATCGCCCAATCCGCAAATGGCTCAGTCGCCAATATCAACTCCATCAAGTCTGGGGTTCTTGAATCAGGCTTTTCTCAATCTGATGTCGCCTACTGGGCCTATACAGGCACAGGTATCTTTGAAAAAAAAGGTCCCGTCAAGGATCTCCGCGCCCTTGCTAATCTCTACCCTGAGACCATCCACCTGGTTGCTAGAAAAGGTGCCAACATTAAGTCTGTCAAAGATCTTAAGGGTAAGCGTGTTTCTATGGATGAGCCCGGTTCGGGCACCCTGGTAGATGCACGAATTATCCTTGAGGCCTATGGCATCACCGAGAAAGATATCGACGCCGAATTTATCAAGCCCAACCCTGCAATTGATAAGATTAAAGACAATCAACTGGATGCTTTTTTCATCGTTGCGGGCTACCCGACCGGGTCTGTAGTGGAACTGGCCTCCAGTGTTGGTGGCAATCTGGTGCCAATTAATGGCCCTGAAGCGGATGCCATAATTGAAAAGTACGGTTTCTTCGCCAAAGATCTTATTCCTGCCGGAACCTACGAAGGCATCGGCGAGACCGAATCCATCTCCGTAGGCGCACAGTGGGTTGTTTCTGCCAAGGTTGATGAAAACCTGGTCTATGATATCACCAAAGCAATCTGGAACAAAAAATCTCGGGCTCTGCTGGATAAAGGCCACGCGAAGGGTAAGAGCATTACCGCCGAAACAGCACTCGATGGTGTTGGTATCCCCTTGCATCCAGGTGCCGAGCGCTATTATAAAGAGGCCGGTCTGCTGAAGTAATTTTTTTTCGTTTTTCTTTGGCCAGGGAACCATTTTATGGCTTCTCCTGGCCTTTTTTATATGTACCCAGTACCCCTTGGCCTGAAGCAGGGTAATGGAGAATTGGTGTCGAAATAATGTTGGAACTTGATCAAAAACAGGCGAAAAAACTCGAAGAAGAATACGATCCTGAGATGCAGATGCGGCCTATGACCCCGCCAGCAACCCAGATTGTCGGGCTGCTCCTGGCAATCCTCTCTCTCTTTCACTACTATACAGCGGGGTTTGGTCTTCTTAGAGAAGCGACCCATCGCGGCGTCCATCTCGCCTTCGTTCTAGGGTTGATCTTTCTCGTCTTTGGTTTGCGTAAAAAACAAGCGCCAGGCTGGATGCCTGCTTTCGGAGGGATACCTCTCTACGACTGGTTTTTTGCCCTCGGCGCTGCTGTAACCTGCTTCTATGTCCCCTACGTCTTTAACGACCTCGCCTTTCGGGTAGGAGATCCACTGCCAATAGACGTTTTTTTTGGCAGTTTAATGATTTTCTTCACCCTGGAGGCGACCCGCAGATCAATGGGGATGGCACTGCCTATCATTGCCTGTTGTTTTATCATCTATGCCCTCTATGGACAACACGCTCCCGGAGTGCTGGTCCACCCCGGGGCAAACTGGAAAGGATTGGTCAACCATCTTTATCTTACCAGCCAAGGTATTTATGGAATCGCAGTTGGAGTTGTCGCCACCTACGTTTTTCACTTCGTACTCTTTGGTGTTCTGGCAAACAGAGTTGGTGCCGGTCAATTATTCATCGACCTCGCCTCCTGCGTCGCAGGCCGCTATGCTGGTGGCCCAGCGAAAGTGTCTGTATTTTCCTCGGCACTCTTTGGTATGATTTCAGGCTCCTCCATCGCCAACACCGTCACCACCGGGGCCCTCACCATCCCGGCGATGAAACGGATCGGTTACCGGCCACATTTCGCTGCGGCTGTGGAAGCCACCTCAAGTACCGGGGGACAGATTACCCCACCCATCATGGGTGCCGCCGCCTTTATCATGATTGAGTTTCTTGAAATGCCCTACCGAACCATCTTACTTGCGGCAACTGTTCCGGCCTTAATGCATTATTTAGGAATTTTCACCATGGTTCACCTGGAGGCAAAACGGTTAGGCTTACGCGGCCTGAGACCAGACGAAATGCCCAGATTCACCAAGGTTATCCGCGAAGGCTGGCCAGTTCTATTGCCCTTAATTCTTCTGGTTGCTATCATCGCTTCCGGAAGGACCCCTTATATGGCCGCATTTTGGGGCATCTCGGCCTGTATCGTTATCGGTTTCCTCAACCCCAGGAACCGCCTTACCCTGCCGGATCTCTACGACTGTTTTAAATTGGGTGCAAAATATGCCCTGGCGGTTGGCGCCTCAGCAGCAAGTGTTGGAATTATTGTGGGGGTGGTCAGCCTGACCGGTATGGGTTTCAAGGTCTCCTTTATGGTCACCAGCTCAGCCCAACAGCTCGCTGAAATAATTCTGCCCTTTATCCCCTTTTCATTCACCGACATTCAAGGGCTAACTTTATTTTTAACCCTGGTTTTTACAGCAATAGCCTGCATACTGCTTGGAGCAGGTATCCCAACAACCGCAACCTACATCGTCTTAGTTGCCATTGCCGCCCCCGCACTGGGCCTCCTCGGGGTCGCACCCATTGTTGCCCACTTCTTCGTCTTCTACTACGGGGTGCTTGCGGATATTACCCCACCGGTGGCCCTGGCCGCCTATGCCGGGGCGGGAATTGCTGGGGCTAATCCCTTCAAAGCGGGCAATACTGCTTTTCGCCTCGCCTCAGCCAAGGCCCTTGTCCCCTTTGTTTTCCTCTACTCCCCTGCAATGCTTATTGTGACTGATGGATTCACCTGGCAGGCTTTTGTTACCACCGTTGGTGGTTGTGCCATCGGTATTGTCCTCATCGGGGCGGGCTTGACAGGCTACTTCCTGAGCCACATGTCTATGATCGAGCGAGTGGTGACTGTTTTTGCGGCCATGCTCTTTGTAGCCCCTGGAATCAAAACGGGTCTCCTGGGTTCCCTTCTGATGGTCCCTGTGCTATTCGCTCAGCTGACAAAACGACGACGGGAAAAAAAGGCGATATGAATTCTGATAAAATTGTCTCAGTCTACGGATATGGACGCTTTGGCAAACTATGGGCTGAGATTCTGGCTGAAGACTTCCATGTCAAAGTATACTCGCGAAGCGGCATAGCTGTTGATGGAGTCAAAGAAGGTATAGAGATTACCGATGCCAAAGGAATTTTTGACTGTGATGCCCTGTTTTTTTGTGTGGCAATCTCCTCCTTTGAAGAGGTCCTGAAACATGCAAGCCCGTTCTGCAAAACCGAGACGCTCTTCTTTGACACATGCTCAGTCAAAGTTCTCCCCGCCACCTGGATGAAACAGCATCTGCCGCAAGGCTGTAAGATCATTTGCACACACCCGATGTTTGGCCCCGACTCCTATCCACCAAAGGATAAGCCCCTAGCCATGGTCATGTCAAATATCAGCTCTAAAAACGATGAATTTCAACAGTGGTTTAACTATTTTTCCTCAAAGTCCTTACACGTCGAACAGATGACTCCGGAAAAGCATGACCAACTCAGCGCCTATTCCCAAGGAATAACCCACTACGTCGGCAGGCTTTTTGAGGAGCTACAGCTCACCACCAGCCCTATCGACACCCAGGGCTATCGAAGTCTGCTTCAAGTCATGGAACAGACCTGCAACGACAGCTGGCAGCTTTTTTTAGATCTGCAACGCTACAATCCGTATACAGAACGAATGCGCCAGGACCTGCATAACTCGATCGAGAAATTAAACAGTGCCCTTCGCAAGCAACGGTAGTGCTCATGCTTGTTGAGTGGTGGTGTGGATTATGATTCACTCCTCCTGCCGCGGTTCAACACATGGTACCAGGCGCCAACATATTCTATTCGTAGTGATCTTGTCATGCTGTTATAGTAAGAGATGTAGCAAAAAAGAGACAAGCAAAGACCTGTCCTTGGCCCCTTCCTACTGCTTACAACAAAAAACTGAATACTGCCATCCAAGAGGAGATTCAGAACCATCGTACATACCCAAGCACCCAAACCATTAGCAGCTGAATGTAGCTGATGAAACCATGAGAATCTTGACAGTATTGAGTCTCAGTTGATCTCCATTGATCCTTAATATGTAAGCCTTAAACCAGTATCTAATGCATCATAAAGATCGTACCAGTTTTGATCATCCGGTGGGACATCACTATCAGCGGTATTATAATAATCATAAAATTCCGGCTGGCCGGGATAAGTTGTCGTATCCCACATTTCCCAGCGCGATCTGCCTGAATGCCAGTAAATTTTCGCATCTACATTTTGACTTCCGCTCCATACGGTACCAACCCAGTAATCTTTTCCGTTTTCTGTCCCACTTTTGCTATAAGTTCCATCAGCAAGGCTAAAATGACCGGAGACATCTATTGTTGCAGGAGTCGAAGAAGTGGTTTTCGTCACTGTATCAGTACTATTACCCCCTTGGTTGCCGTTCGTATCAGTCAGGTAAACCGTCAAAGTAAGCGTATCATCATCAAGACTGGATACATCTATACTCGATATCTGCAGTGTCGCTGAAGAGATGGTACCATTATCTGTAACCGGCGAGGTGGAACCATTGGTATCATCAATGGAGTAATTATAGGTTGCACCAACTTCTGCATTTGCAAAGGTGAATGAAAGCGCTGTTTCGTTGGTTCCATTAATATCTGCTTGATCGATTGAAACCGAATAACCACTTGGTGCTGTTGTATCTTTTGTAACAGTGTCAGTTTGATCGCCACCCTGGTTACTGGCGGCATCTGTCAGATAGACAGTCAATGTTAATGTATCGTCATCCAGGCTAGAAACGTTAATACTACTTATTGTATCTGTTGCTGTTGATATTGATCCACTACTGGTGACTGCAGAGGTTCCACCATTAGTATCATCAATGGAATAATTATACGTTGCTCCCACTTCTGCGCTTGCAAAGGTAAAGGAAAGCGCTGTCTCATTCGTATTATTGATCGTTCCCTGATCAAAAGAGACACTGTATCCGGTTGGAGCTGTTGCATCCTTAGCAACCGTATCAGTTACATTCCCCCCTTGATTGCCGCTCGTGTCGGCAAGATAAACCGTCAAAGTAAGGGTATCGTCATCCAGGCTGGACACATTGATACCTGTGATCTGATCCGTTGCCGTTGAGATGGTACCACTGCCGGTGACTGCAGAGGTTCCCCCATTGGTATCATCAATAGAGTAATTATACGTTGCTCCCACTTCTGCGCCTGCAAAGGTAAAGGAAAGCGCTGTCTCATTTGTACTATTTATCGTTCCCTGATCAAAAGAGACACTATAGCCTGTTGGAACTGTTGCATCCTTAGCAACCGTGTCAGTTACATTCCCCCCTTGGTTGCC
>JAAELB010000254.1 GCA_024227155.1 Desulfobulbaceae bacterium | reverse complement strand
TTAAATGAAGAAATGGAAGGAGTACACAGGCTGTACTACTATCAACAGCTAAGAGTAAGTACTGAGAACAGACACTTGGAAATTCTCAAACTGCAAATAGAATTATCAAAGATGATGACAATAATGCATAAATTACAGGAAGGATATCTACCCCCAACACTTGTACCAAGTACATCACTGAAGAAAGCACTGCTAGAGGTTATTGACAGATTAATAGAGGACAATTCCCCATTGAGACCCATCATGGATAACGATTATTTGCATAAGTATTATTCCATCCCAGCTACCAGTACGTTGAAAGTTGATAAAACATTAATTATCACCTTACAGATTCCACTCACTGAGATGAGAATACCATTCAGCATCTACAGTGTCAACAACATGGGATGTCAAATTAAAGGCAACATGGAAAAAGGGTACACTAAACTGGCAGAGGACCAACTGCCCCAATATTTGGCAATATCAAATGACAACAAATGGTATGTCCCTCTCAAGGAATACCAATACCAGGTGTGTTCGTCTCATTTCCACGGATTTTGCCCCTTTTTAAATCTAATGCACAATGCACTCAGCGACCTATGTATCATAAAAATACATCAAGATGATATGATTGGCATCAAGGAAAATTGCAAAATTGACATCTACCCAAATGCCCGTCTTCCAGAATCAGTTAAAATGGTTACCAGTGGACAATATTTAATAACAAACCCAAGGGCAAAGGTACAGGTAGATTGTGGAGAAAAAGGGAAGTCATACGTCGACATAATCTCTCAAAAACTAGTGTCAATTCCATGTGGATGTAGGATAGTAATTGGTAGGTTAAGGACCATGACCAGCACGTTCAATTGCAATGGAACATTACATAAGGTCATGATCAAGTACACAGTGAATATGGCATTGGCATCAAGATTTGGCCAAGAAGATTTGATTAGGTTCAACCCCACACGGCTACAGTTACCAGAAACAAGTGAACTGAAATTACCACCTTTAGACAGGTTTGTGGAAGAATATCACAACTTGTCAGCCACGGACCAAAAGTTGAAAATAACGCTTGACAACTGGGCACAGGCTAACACCCGCCAAATCAAAAGTAATGTCAGGGACAGAATTGAGGCCAGGGACACCAAATTAGGACAGCAGATCAAACAGATGATTGGCAGGAGCAAGTCCCAGGTGAGCCTCAATTGGAAAGATTATATCTATATGACGGGGATGGGATTAACATTCATCATTCTGGCAGTATATGGATATAAACTACACACCCTTGGACTTATCAACCTTTTGGATCAGTTGCCCAAAACGAGAGCAATGCAATTTCA
>JAAELB010000253.1 GCA_024227155.1 Desulfobulbaceae bacterium | reverse complement strand
TCATCCGATAATCGACTGCTCCAGGAGTAACACCTAACGGAACCTGATACTATTGCATACATCTAAATGTAAATAGCTGTTATATTGAGAGAATTACAAAAGTATATATACACGAGTTGGTGTCTATACTTGATACTCAGGCTGTAGAAACCACGCAATGTTTTAGTAAAATCAGATTATCACCTATAATCCAACCTCCTTCAATGAAACATGACTGGCTTCTTCACTGTCACTCTAATACAGTTGATATACCTGCTACATCATAATGTGTGCGGTCATTACCAATGGTTATCCCCTGCAGGAATACATTGTGAACGCTGGTCTTACACCTCAAAGCATGACACCAGTTATTTGCGTTTGTTGAACACAACAAGTGTCCAGCTAATTTTCGCGGAGCTTTGCCTATATACAACCCTCCACACAGGACCAAATTCGGCGAGCGCCGCTATAATATCGATTGACTATCGTCAAATCGATATAAAAATGAAAAAACTTGTGATTTCGTTTT
>JAAELB010000252.1 GCA_024227155.1 Desulfobulbaceae bacterium | reverse complement strand
GGACGTTCTTGGAAGACCTTGACTTTTGAAATGCTCCATTTCTGGACTGTTTTCTTAACGGGGCACACGAATATAACAGGAATAAGGTTAACCCTGCCATGCTGAAAATAGTTTAGTCCTGCCAATGCAAATCTTTAATCTGTGAATACACGATAGTGTTGTGTTGTCTTACAAGCTGCCTAACATTTCCACTAAGGTGACCTGCAGACATAATCAGGAATTATCTTCTTCTTGAAAGAACTGTTTTCCCGTTAGGCTATTTTAAATTTTCCAAAGACCGAAACACCGCTTTTGTTGTTAGGTTTTCGAGACACCTTCCTGTTTACCTCCACAGTAGTCAAAACGACCTGGAGTAAATTGAGAAATTCTTGAGATTCGATTCGGTAGTCTTAATTTGTTTGTCTGAATCGAAGTCGTATACTCTGAAATGATCTTCATGGAACACCGTTACTTTTACCCCTGCTAAATAACAGCACCCTTATCGATTAGTTCCATGGACATGGGAATCAAGAGTAGCAGAAAGTATCTTCACCATCCCTCCTGAACTACTATTATCCGCATTACCCTTGCCCTCTTTCCTGAAATTCATTTCACATTAGGCGTTTATTTTGATAGTCTTATTCACAGATAGCTTTTGGACTTGTTAGGCAATCCTGTTGAAATGTTTTGGAAGTGGATAAAACCCAGAGTGTATTGTTTTTCCGCCCTTGGTGGCTTAAGTGAGTTCGTGTCTCGATTCAGAAAATATGTGTGGCATTACAACAAAAAAAGATTGCCAAATTCAATATCATTCAACCTTAAAGCTTACTCAGAAATATTATAACTATTTATGCTGTCACGCTTAACATGTGACTTTAATTCGGACATGTTGACACAGCTGTTTTATGAAGAGGTTTAGTGATGAGAATAATTTTAGCATTTTTAATTACTACGATATTATTGAAGCCGGCATATGCCTTTGACACCATTATCTATGCGGCGAATTTCCCGCCGTACCAGATCGAAGAAGGCCCGCAACCCGGCTTTGCTATTGAGATTTTAAAAGAAACCGAGAAACGTATCGGGCGCACGTCACATGTAATATTTGGGCCATGGGTTCGGTCTCTCAAAATGGCGACCACTAGTGACAATGTCATTTTGCCGGCGATTTACCGCACACCTTCACGGGAAAAAGATTTCAAATGGATTGTCGAATATACGACGTCTAAGACTGTGTTTCTTACCCTTGAAGATCCGATTAATAGTCTTGACCAAGCCCGCCGCCTTGATCGTATTGGTGTGACGCACAAAAGCGCCATGGATGATTTTCTAACGGCACAAGGGTTCATCAATCTTGATCGTGTCGACCATACACGAACCAATATTAATAAACTCATGGCTGGACGAATAGATGCTTGGTGTCTTTCCGAAGATTTAGCCCGCTGGGCATGGCGAGAAGCGGGCTTGTCCAGCGAGCTGCTTGTCACTGGAAAAGCAATAAAAGCAACTCATGCCTGGATTGCCGCAGGCCCGATGTTTCCCGATGATCTAGCAGTCAGGTATCGTGACGCTGTGGAGAAAATGAAGGCTGATGGAACTATCAAGAAAATACTTAATGGGTATCGGTAATTGAAACACAAACACACGGATGCCCATAATACATTACAAACAATGTTTACATTCAAAACAGATAACCTTACTGCAAAACTAACCAAGTTATCACTTGCGGTCGCTTTTCTTTTGGGGCTGATTGTTGGAATGGCACAAGTTATGCTCGATTATCTCGAACAAGATGATCAGTTGAATAGCGATATTAATAATATTCTAAAAGCTGCAGAGAAACCTGCCAAAGAAGCGGCCTACAATCTAAACAAAAATGTCGCTGCAATAATAATTGATGGCCTGATGCAATACTCATTTATTGATAACGCTGTAATAACGAACAGTTTTGATGAAGTATTGGCCTCAGGTATTGAAATGTCAGATATGGACGGTTTTACAAGATCAATATCAAATTTCTTATTTGATATTGATAAAGAATATACGATTGACCTGCCTGGTGATGATAGGGATCCGCTTTATGGGCAGTTATCCATTACTGTTGATAAGCATAAAGCGATGGACGACCTTTACGAGCGTTCATTATTTATCCTTATTGCTGGATTATTGAGGAACCTGATATTAGGCGCGATGCTGGCCGCAGTGTTCTACATTGTACTCACCAGACCCATTGTCAAGGTGGCTGAAGAAATCAGGAGAAAAAACTCGACAAAGAAGGAAAAACCGGGATTCGATATACCTGCAGAACTGGCCGACAATGAAATTGGTGCACTATTAACAACATTCAACAAATTTGTCCTTGGTGTTAAAGATGCTGACAATTTCCTCAGAACAGTTCTCGATTCCTCGCCGACTGCCATGATAATCAGCAATATTTCTGACGGTGTGATTTTGTACGCTAATCCAGTGGCGCAAACCATGCTTGGGCGAACGGACGCTGAGCTCGTCGGTAGCATGATAAAAGACTTCTACGTCAATATGGACGACCAAGAATTATTGTTTGAGATTTCGGAAAAAAATGTGGAAATCAAAGATCGTGAACCGATTAAAAAGCAAGAATTGCTTGCAAAACATAAAGACGGAACCAAAATTTACGTAGATTCGAACATCCAGTCGATAGAATATGAAGGCAATAAGGTACTAATTTCAACCTTCTTTGATCTTACCGAACGCAATCAGGCGGAGAAGGCGCTGAAGGAGAGTGAGAGACAACTCGCCAAATCCAATCAAATCCTGTCGACCGTACTGGAACATACGCATATGTCGGTAGCATTGCTTGAACCGCAATTCAATTTTGTCCTGGTAAATCGGGCATATGCTGATGCCGGTAATCAAGCGCCTTCCTTTTTTCCAGGGAAAAACCACTTCGACCTTTACCCCCATGATGAAAACCAGGCAATTTTTCAACGTGTCGTGGATACGGGCGAGCCGTACTTCGTGATTGATAAAGAGTTTGAGTACCCCGACCAACCCGAACGTGGGGTGACTTACTGGGACTGGAGCCTATCACCGGTCAAGGATGATACTGAGGAAGTGACTGGTTTGGTGCTTTCGCTGGTGGAGGTAACCGAACGCAAGAGCCTCGAGTCACAACTCCGACAAGCCCACAAAATGGAGGCTATAGGAACTCTTGCCGGAGGTGTCGCGCATCAGTTCAACAATGCCTTGAGTTTGATTTCAGGTAATATTGACTTTCTGGAGCTGGATTATCCTGAGGATGAAAAGATCGCTGGCTATACTAAGCAAATGAAAGAGTCCGCTCATCGAATGGCTCAACTAAGCAGGCAGCTGCTGGCCTATGCGGAAGGAGGGCAGTACCAAGCTAAAATTATATCAGTAAATAAATTTGTGGGCAACACACTATCAAATATACATCACGTTATTAACCCTAACATAGAAATGATAACTGATTTGGCGCCCGGTATTCTGAATGTTAAAGCTGATCAGGCCCAGATGCAGATGCTGCTGGCTGCTATTTTGACCAATGCATCCGAGGCCATAGAAGGTGAAGGCTTCATTCGAGTCACTACCAAAGACGAAGAGGTTGATACGGCGTTTGCAAAACACAGTCCAAAGCTGAAAGCCGGACCGTATGCCCGCATTATCGTCGAGGATAACGGAAAAGGGATGGATAATGAGACAAGCAACAGAATATTCGAACCCTTTTTCAGCACCAATTTCGTAGGCCGCGGGCTCGGCATGGCATCGGCGTTTGGTATCGTCAGGAACCATGATGGTTGGATTTCTGTATATTCTGAAGTAGGCTTGGGGACGACTGTCAATGTCTACCTCCCTCTCATGGAAACACAAGCAGAAGCACCCTTAAAATCAAACATGGAACCAATTGAAGGCACCGGCACTATTCTTCTTATTGAAGATGAAGAAATGATTATGGAGGTAAATCAGGCATTGTTGGAAAGGCTTGGTTACAAAACAATAGGGGCCCTGACAGGTAAAGAAGCAATTAATATTGCCAAGACTTTCGATGGTGAAATTGATTTAGCCATTCTCGACATGATTTTACCTGATATGGATGCAAAAACGATCTACTCGTCTATTATGGAG
>JAAELB010000251.1 GCA_024227155.1 Desulfobulbaceae bacterium | reverse complement strand
TACATGGTGACCAGATCCATACCCCCCTTGGTAAAAAAGATTACGAAACACCAAGGTCAATGACAGCAGAAGACATTAAAGCAACAGTCAACGACTACCGAACAGCGGCAGTAAACGCTAAGGATGCCGGCTTCTCAGGCATTGAGGTACACAGCGCCAATGGCTACCTTCTCAATCAGTTCCTCGACTCCAAAACCAACCTTCGCGACGATCAATATGGGGGCAATGTTGAAAATAAATTTCGCTTTTTAAGAGAAGTTCTCGCCGCAGTCTGTGAGATCTGGCCCTCCAATCAGGTAGGGGTTCGTCTTTCTCCCAATGGGGTTTTCAACGATATGGGGAGTACAGACTTTCGTGAAACCTTCCTCTACGCCATAAAAGAGCTCAACAAACTTGACCTTGCCTATGTCCATATCATGGACGGCCTCGCCTTTGGCTTTCATGACAAGGGAGAGCCAATGACTCTATCCGAATTCCGGGAGCACTACGATGGTGTGATTATCGGAAACTGCGGCTACTCAAAAGAAGATGCTGAGGAACGGCTCGCTGCAGGTCTCGCTGACATTGCAGCCTTTGGCCGACCCTTCATCAGCAATCCGGATCTGGTGGAGCGATTGAAAAATGGCTGGCCTCTAGCTCCCTGTGATGACATGTCACTCTGGTATACGCCAGGGGCAGAGGGATACATTGATTACCCACCCTACTCTGAGTAGTGAAGATCCTCCCGCAGAGTGGGAGGGGTCAGGAAGCCCCCTAAAAAGAGGCGATTGCATGAGGATACTCCCGGCAGGGAATTCATTATCAATAACAGATAGTATTTCCTGGATACCCGATAACTACCTCGGGCATGACGAAGTCGGCCACCGAGGCCGTCATTCCCGCATGTTTTAGCGGCTGATAAGCGTAGACTTCGATCTTGATTTCAAAATATCGAGCTGTATTTCTTCTATACAATTTTTATTTTCATTGCTTAATATTGAAAACAGATTAAGTTGTGGCTGATAAAACATATAAGTCAAGTAAAATTCCTTCAGTTGTCCTCCAAGACCTCGCTGTTTCCAATTACTTACCTCATTGTTTCCATTAATATCGTGTTTTTTGTCGCGATGTTTCTACAAATCTCAAGAAGGAATGAGAGGAAATATAAAATTATTACCCAGTGCATCAAACCACCATTAATTCTAACAATGGTGTCGCCCTTATTACGGCAAGATTATCATCAATTTTTGATTATCTTTCTAAGAGGAGGCAAGAGCACTCGGCCTGGACCGATCCACTCTGACATGGGTGTTTTGGAACCACAACTACCAAACATATAAAGAAAGAACTTTACGGATCATAACACATCCGCTGACCTCTGCCAGGAAGATACCCTGGAGGTCCTAACTCCGTTTACATGTGTGAACTACGTTCTTTCATCAAATAATTTTCTTGAAAACAAGAAAGACAAAGGAACACTAATGAGTTTTACCGACTACAAGCTACACTCCACAATTACTGCAGGCATTACTTCTTGTGGATATACAACCCCAACTCCTATCCAGAAAGAGGCTATTCCCTCAATACTAGAAGGTCGTGATATCCTTGGTCTGGCACAAACCGGAACAGGAAAAACAGCAGCCTTCGTACTTCCTCTACTGCAACGTTTACTTGCTGGCCCGAGAAAAAAAGTAAGAGCCCTGATTGTTGCACCAACAAGAGAGTTGGCCGAACAAATCCATAAAAACATAGGTCAAATGGCGCAACATACAGGGCTTCGCAGTGTTGTTCTCTATGGCGGGGTAGGAAAACAGCCACAAATCAAAGGGATTCGGAGTGGAGCGGAAATTGTTGTTGCATGCCCCGGGCGCCTTCTCGATCTCCTCAACGAAAAAGTTTTCAATCTTCGGGCGGTTGAGGTACTGGTATTGGACGAAGCTGACCATATGTTTGACAAAGGATTTCTGCCAGATATCCGCCGAATCATCAAACAGTCGCCAAGAAAACGACAAACGCTGGTCTTCTCTGCCACCATGCCTAAAGAGATTCGCCACCTGGCTGAAGATATTCTTCACAACCCCATTACAGTACAGATCAACCATACACTTCCGGCTCCGTCGATCTCACATCTCCTCTATCAGATATCAAAGACGAAGAAGACAGCTCTTTTAAAAAATCTCCTTACTGAAAAAGAGATGGCCAGTACCCTTGTCTTCACGAGAACTAAACACAAAGCAAAGAGCCTTGCTCTACAACTGCAAAAATCTGGCTTTAGCGCCACCGCGATCCAGGGGAATTTATGCCAGTCTAAGCGACAACTTGCTATGGATGGTTTCCGGAATGGCACTTTCAAAATTCTCGTTGCAACCGATATTGCTGCCCGGGGAATTGATGTCTCGGGTATTTCACATGTCATTAACTATGATATGCCGGATACTGCAGAAACCTATACCCACCGCACAGGGCGTACAGGACGAGCGAGTCGCTCCGGTCAGGCATTTAGTTTTGCTGACCATGAAGACAGTAAGATGATCGCTCTTATTGAGCGTAATCTTGGCAAACAGATGGCTCGCGAAGCAGTTCCTGAAGCTGTGAATAATTTCAAACCGACCAAGCCTGTCGGAAACAGGAATACTTTTTCGAAAAACAGTAAAAACGATACAACCAGAAGCAAGAAGTCTGCGTCTGCACCTCGGCCTAAAAAACAACGCTCTAAGGCGTCATCCTTTGATTTTGGTCTTGGCAGAAGAGATTGATTGAGATTCTAGCGACTTTGAATTTTACATAGCCCCTCCCCCCAACAAACATAAAATAGAGGGGCAATACCTTAACAAAATAAGGAGAACAACTTGGCCAGAACGAACTATTCTTACGAAAAACGCCAGAAAGAGATCGCAAAGAAAAAGAAAAAAGAAGAGAAAAGGCAGCGCAAACAGAATAAAGAAACTCTGGTCTCTGAAGAAAACAACGACATTCCCGCCCAGGAAAAACAAGAATAACAATATTTTCTGAACGTTTGAGAGATAGAGATGCAAGACCAAAGGCACAAAAGTCAGCAAAAATCCCAAAAAGCTAATCTTTACTCCTACACTGTAGTGGAAAAAGATATACTTCTTTCAAGCCTGCTAAGCAATGTCCCTAAAAAAACACGAAAAACCCTTAAAGCTGTTTTAAGGGACGGGCAGGTATCGGTGGATGGAAAGCCAATCACCCAATTTGACCATAACCTTAAAGTCGGTCAGAGTGTGCAGGTGAGCTGGGACAGGGCAAAAGCCGTGAAGCATCCCCGCGAATTGAACATCGTTCACATAGATCAGGATCTTATTGTAATCAATAAACCAGCGGGCCTTTTGACCATAGCCACTGATAAAGAAAAGCGCAAAACTGCCTATTCCATGCTCAGTAACTACGTTAAGAGCGATAACCCTGATGCCAAAATTTTCATCATTCACAGGTTAGACCGGGAAACCTCCGGTCTGCTTATGTTTGCCAGAAGTGAACAGGTGAAGCACCAGATCCAGGAAACATGGAACACCACAATTAGTCAACGCACCTACGTTGGTATCGTGGAGGGTGAGGTAGAGCCGGCAGCAGGTACAGTTACCTCATGGCTTACCGAGAGCAAGGCGTTTATTGTTTACTCTTCGCAAAATCAGAAGAGTGGTAAAAAGGCGATCACCCATTACCAAAAAATTAACGGCAACAAAGATTTTTCATTACTGCAAATAAACCTTGAAACCGGCAGAAAGCATCAGATCCGGGTACATATGCAGGATCTTAATCATCCCATAATTGGTGACAAGAAGTATGGATCAGGGCACAACATCATGGGTCGAATGGCCTTACATGCCAGAGTGCTTGAATTTATCCACCCAAAAAGTGGTGAACCTTGTCGGTTTGACACAGGTATTCCACAAAAATTTTTAAAGCTGTTCCAGACACGGAAAAAATAACAGAGTCACATAAAATCAATCCTATGAGTTTTACATCCATGGGCTTATCCGCCCCCATATTGAAGGCTATATCGGAGCAGGGTTATACTACCCCGACCCCTATACAAACCAAAGCTATTCCCCTAGTACTTCAGGGAAAAGACCTCATGGCGGCGGCACAAACCGGCACTGGGAAAACCGCTGGCTTTGCTCTGCCAATTTTGGAGATACTGTCTAAGGGGACTCGGGTTCAACCAAATCAGGTACGTACACTTATACTAACCCCTACCCGTGAACTGGCTGCCCAGATCGATGAGAGTTTTGTTGCATACAGCAAACATCTACCTCTCCGCTCCACTGTTGTTTTTGGTGGAGTAAAGATCAATCCCCAGATGATGAAATTACGCAGAGGGGTCGATGTTCTGGTGGCAACACCTGGGAGGTTACTGGATCTTTACAACCAAAATGCGCTCAAGTTCAAACAACTTGAAGTGCTGGTGCTGGACGAAGCGGACCGAATGCTTGACATGGGATTTATCCACGATATCAGAAAAATTTTGGCGCTGTTACCCAAAAAACGTCAAACGCTGATGTTTTCAGCAACTTTTTCTGAACAAATTCGTACTCTTGCCAAAACATTGGTAAGGAACCCTGTGCAAATTTCGGTGACCCCACGCAACACCACAGTCAACACCGTAAAGCAGTGGCTGATTCCGGTGGATAAAAAAAGAAAACCGGCCTTGCTCACACAGTTAATTAAACAAAACCAGTGGCAACAGGTACTGGTCTTCACCAGGACCAAACATGGCGCAAACCGTCTGACAAATAAACTGGAAAGTGAAAAAATAAAAGCGGTAGCCATTCATGGCAATAAGAGCCAGAATGCCCGAACAAAAGCGTTAGCAGACTTTAAAGCCGGCACCGTGCAGGTTCTTGTGGCAACAGATATAGCAGCCAGAGGTCTCGATATTGACCAACTGCCGCAGGTGGTCAACTTTGACATGCCCCACATTCCGGAAGATTATGTCCACAGAATAGGCAGAACAGGTCGGGCAGGCCAAAAAGGCCAGGCCATATCTCTGGTCAGTGCCGATGAATTCAAGCAGCTCTCAGATATTGAGAGACTGGTACAACAACTGATAACCAGAGAATATCACGATGGTTTCGAACCGGTAAATGATGTCCCTGCCTCTCGACTCGACCGCCGACCGAAAAAGCCCAAGCGGCCTAAAAAACCAAAGAAAGCACAAGAAACTACTCAAAGCGACCAGCCCTCGAACAGGACTTCAGAGAAACAGCAACCAGCAGGCAGGCGATCCAGGTACAGAAAGAGAGGATAACCTTCTGAGTATTAACTGACTACTATCAGTTCAAGGCAAGTAATTACAATGTTACCTGGTGGAAATCCCTGAATGTAGCCATCTATAATTACAAGACAAATTCCCTTGACATATCCTGCCCAATACTGTTTTCTTGAAACTTGTTCAGGTGCTTGAGAACAAGCTAACAGGGAAGCCGGTGAAATTCCGGGACGGGCCCGCCGCTGTGACCGGGGACGAACGTTGCTATATGTCACTGTCTGTTTACAGACGGGAAGGCGCAACGAGTAGATTAATCCGGAAGTCAGAATACCTGCCTGAATAGAGAGTATCTTGATAAATGAGTCTGTTGATTTAATAGCATTTTGTTCAATATCGAGGCAAACAAAAAATTTTACCACAGGCATATAGTTGATATTCCGAGGATAAAATTTTTGGTTTAACGAAGAGATTGGGAGAAAAGGCATTAAATCAACGGGCTCAAAAATAAACACATCCCCTCTTGCGGGGTGGTAGTTGAACACGATCATTCAAGATAGCTCAAGTGAAGGACGTTCCCTCCAGAGCGGGGTGCGCCATCATGATACGAGGACAAATGGGCATCCCCGATCAAATTAATTTGATTCGGGGTTTTTTTATACCCCCCGAATGTATTTATTTCATGAGGAGAGTCGTATGAAAAAAATGTTCTCAGCAAAAACAGAAAGTTCCTTTGAGCACCACTATGCGCTAGCACTAGCTGCAGTAATGATCGCTATTCTTGCAGTTTTCCTCCTTAGTGCCGACCTGGTCCTTAGCCAGGAAAGAGATGGTCAAATTACCCCGGCAGCTGAAACCGAGGCAGCAGGTCTCTCTAATTCTATAGTTGATTTTAGGGGGCTAAAATGACAGACGAACTCAATAGTAGCCCAAAAGGATTACTGATGGTTATTACTGGCCCCGGAAAAGGTAAAACCACCTCCGCCATTGGTATGACCATGCGCGCAGCAGGCCATGGGATGAAGGTGCTGTTCATACAGTTTATTAAGGGCAGTTGGAAATACGGGGAGATGGTTTCATTTGCACGTTTTGAAGACACCATTGACTTTCACGTTATGGGCCGTGGCTTCACCTGGAAATCTGATAATCTTGATGAAGACCGTGCACTTGCCCAAACCGCCTGGGAGAAAGCGAAAGACGCTATTTTTTCAGATGAATACCAAATGATCGTACTTGACGAGTTCACCTACCTGTTGCTCTACGGCATGGTTAACCCCCAGGAGGTCCTGGCAGTCCTGAAAGACAAACCGAAAAATCTTCATCTTATTATCACAGGCCGTGACGCGCTGGCAGAGATCAAAGAACAAGCTGATCTGGTAACCGAAATCAACCAGCTTAAGCACCCGATGCAGGAAGGTATTTACGCACAAAAAGGCGTTGAATTTTAGTGCCTTACTCAAAAAGAAAGCAGACAGGACCGATCAGGCGAGTTTGCTTTCCATGTAGTATATAATCCTATCACTAGCTGTTTGAACTCAGTTAGTTTCGCCTAGCAGTTTTTTTTAGCCTCTTTCAGTGAGCCATTTCCATTGAGCTAATCATATAGAGTAGTTCTGGTGAGATTAAACCTCTTGGCCTCTTCGGTTGCATTCGATTAAGGATTTAACATAGCAGCTTGGGCAATGCGTAATAATTTTGGAATTTGGCCGTATATAGCATTGCTAAGTACTTTCTCCTGGTTTATACTTTTGCTATATATCATTAAACTGATGGAGGATATCATGCCAGTAGGATCTGTTTTTAAAAATAATCGAACCCAAGCTGTCAGGTTGCCGGTTGAAGCTCGATTTCCTGAAAATGTGAAAAAGGTAAATGTGAGAGTTGTAGGAACGGACCGGATTCTTTCACCAGTAGAAAAAACCTGGGATAGCTTTTTCCAAGATCCGGAGGGAGTGACTGACGACTTTATGAATGAAAGAGCATCTCAAGAGCAGTCAGACCGAGAGGAGTTTTAATGCTAAAGTACATGCTCGATACCAATATAGTAATCTATGTCATCAAACTCCGGCCAATAGAGGTGCGGGATACCTTCAATGAAAATGCTGGCTTGATGTGCATTAGTTCAATAACTCTTGCTGAACTTCTTCATGGTGCAGAGAAAAGTGATTACCCAGCTCGAAATCTGAGAAAAGTGGAAGATTTTGTCTCACGCTTGGAGGTCGCAGATTATGATAGTGCAGCTGCAGGCCACTATGGGGAGATTCGTTCGGATTTAGAAAAGAAGGGAACCCCCATTGGTGTAAATGATCTTCATATTGCTGGTCATGCTCGCAGCTTATCTTTAACTTTGGTCTCTAATAATATGCGGGAGTTTGAAAGGGTTGGGGGGTTACGATTGGATAATTGGGTTTAAAGAGTTGGCCATGTAAATTTGCAGCTACCAGATCTTTAGACCGACAAAAAACTGCACATATCAACACTGCAATAAATGCTGCCTTTAGTGCCTTATTCCTGAACTTCTGTCATAAATAACAAGAAACTCAGGAACTCTTTATGAAATCGAGAAGTTACTTTTACCACCAGATAGTGAACAAAGTAAGATCTTCGAGGCACTTATCCAGCGATTCTAAAAAGTTTCCGACTTGTCGGGTTAGCAATACTGTTACTCGTAATCCACAGATGCAAACTCTCAAAAGCACAAGCTCAGATTCTTTCCGAGCGTGAGGTGTCGATCTTATTTATGGTGAAACCGGAACTGGTAAAGAACTTTTTGGCTCTAACATCCACAACGCCAGGGCTGATCCAACATTACACCAAGTGACTCCAGTACTGGATAGAAATCAACAGCTCGCAGCACAGAATTGATATGGTTCCCCCCGACATTGTGTCGTTGTCTTCTCCCTAGAAATGACAACCTCTTTTTCACCATCCCACCGTTGTATCACGCATCAAACCAACTGAATTTACTACACAATAACAATCACTTTTTGCACTTGTGAGCGCAAATTTTTGAATGCAACCTGAATTTCAGCTGCCCTTCCTCCTTCACCTCCGCCATTTAGCGCGATTATTCTGAATGGCCCGAAAAATGCTAACCAAAGTCTATCACTACCCTGCATTTAATAGTGACAACAACACCCTCACAGGTGATTTCAAGGCATGGTTGGGTAATTCAATCATATTTGGAAATTCATCAAGGCGATCAACAATCAAAATACTGTGTATTTGTTCTATCTGAAGGAAACATCTGAACAACTCTCATATCTACCCCAAACAATTTTAAAGAAGGAGTTTTTATATGCGGATTATTGCGTCTTGTCTTAACTTTTACAAACAACATGGAATCAATATTATCAAATATTGCGCGTTTCTTCTCTCCACCTTAGGCCTGGTAATAATGTGGCAGCAACCCCCTGCTATGCTTGACTTCCAGAACACCATGGCGCAATCCGCCTGGATCCACACCCTGGGGTTAGTTGGCTTTGGTGTTGCTGTTTCCACCGCCATTTTTTATTTTTGGCTTGGTTGGAATGCCTTTCACTACCGTCCTGTTTCACCGGTAAAAGACAGTGAACTTCCTGATCTTACCGTAGTTGTTCCCGCCTATAATGAAGGCGCTCTTGTTTTACAAACACTACGTAGCCTGGCAACGGGTGACTATCCTTCAGAAAAGTTGCAATTAATAGCCGTTGACGATGGAAGCAAAGACAATACCTGGCATTATATTGAAGCCGCATGCGAAGAATTTTCGGCCCAGATTCTGGCAATCAGACTACTTAAAAACCGAGGAAAACGCCGTGCTCTTTATGAAGGTTTCAAAAAGGCAAACGGCTCGATACTGGTAACGGTTGACAGTGATTCAATTGTTGAGCAAAATACACTTCGCAATTTAGTCAGCCCTTTTGCAGAGGATCCAGACTGCGGTGCTGTAGCAGGTAATGTTCGTGTACTGAACCGCGAACAAATAATACCCCGTATGATCGAAGTGAGTTTTGTCTTTGGTTTTGAGTTTATCCGTTCCGCCCAGTCTGTTTTGCGTACTGTACTGTGCACGCCTGGCGCCCTAGCTGCCTATAGAAAAGATCTGGTCTTGGAAGTACTCGATGAATAGTTAAACCAGAAATTTCTAGGTAGGGAGGCAAACATTGGCGAGGATCGTGCAATAACAAACCTCATCTTACGCCAGGGCAAAAGCGTACTTTTCCAGCGAAATGCCACGGTATACACCAATGTACCTGTTCGATACCAGGATCTGTGTAAAATGTTGATAAGATGGGGCCGAAGTAACGTCAGGGAAACTATCAAGATGGCCAGCTTTGTATTTGGAAATTTCCGGGATCACCACCGAATCAGTGCCAGGTTATTATTAACCATGCAATGTTTATGGTGCGCGCCATCACCGCTGCTTTTTATCATGATGGTGTCACTCGTCATCAACTTCCCGCTGCAATTTACCATTGTCGGTTTAGCCGGTGGCGCTCTTTGGAATACGGTCACAGCCCTCTTCTATGCCCGTCGTTATCGCTCAACCGAAGCGTTCTGGGCCTATGGCTATGGGGTATTCCATTTTTGTGCACTTGCCTGGATTACACCCTACAGTCTCCTTACAGTACATCGTACCGGATGGCTAACCAGAGAGATTCAGGACTAGGGATTTACTCAAAAAAAATTACCCCAAATTCTTCAATCTTAAACAGATAGCGTAGACTTCGGTCCAGTTTTAAATCAAAAGTTACATCATTCCCGCCTGCGCGGGAATGACGTTACTTTTTAGCCTTGTTCAACAGCAATCCCATTCATAAGTAACGATATTGCAAGAACCCACATTGTAGCGCAAACCATGGTGTCAAGGATGCGCCAGGAAATTTGTTTCTTAAAAACCGGTGCAAGCATGCGTCCACCAAGACTCAGGCATATAAACCAGAGGGTTGATGCGAGAATTGCACCGGCCCAAAACAGCAACCGGCTCTGTCCGTGGAATCGGCTGCTGATTCCGCCAAGAAGAATCACGGTATCAAGATAGAAATGAGGATTCAGTAAGGTAACGGCGAGGGTTGTTATAATCGCTGCACCCAAGGATTTCACAGCCTTGTCATTTGCCTCAAGACTCCCACCCCTTATCGCAGAACGAAATGAACCAAACCCGTAAAAAATAAGAAATCCAGCACCTCCCCAGGTAACCCACTGGGCAAGAGTGGCGTTAGCTGAAACAGAAGCGCCAAAACCGGCGATACCGGCTGTAATAAAAATACCGTCACACAGAATACAGATAAGTGCAATAGCCAGGTGGTGATTACCTCTAACCCCTTGGGATAAAACGAAGGCGTTTTGTGCACCAATAGCCACAATCAAACCTCCTGATGCCCCAAATCCATGAATAAACGGTGTAATCATAATTTCAAATTTCCTGTAAAATATTTTAGTACCTTAAAAATTATTTTCTGTGTTTTTGTGGCAGAGATAAGCGTAGACTTAGAAATAATTTGGTGAAGGCATTTATGAGCCCGTTGATTTATCCAAGTATTTTAAAAAATTCCGATTTATTCTGGTTGGGGTAAAAATAGTCTTTAAACAAAAAGAAGTAAAATTAATTTTTTTTATATGGAATCACTTTTACTAATGACACCTCTGTTGAAATAACTTACATACCATTCTCACACCGGGCCGTAATTGCTACCTTTTGGTTGTGGATTTTCATAGGAATCACTGGTAACTTGAAGAATTAAAAGACGACAGAAAAGGACAACATAGTATCAGAATTAACAACCAATGGCGTATCTGCTTTGAATGAAAAAATGGTGACACTTTCAATGTAGAAATTGTTGACTACCACTAGACACAAAAGGGGTAAAGAAAATGAAATTGTTCTTCAAAAACGGTATATTACCGCGGATACAGCATTGCGTTTAGGTGTTTTCTTCAACATGTCCCCTCATTTTTGGATGAACCTCCAGAGTAGATATGAGTTGGAGAACGCTGAAGACCATCTTGAGGACAAGCTTAAGAACGAAGTACATCAATACCAAACTGCATAGTCTCAAATAAAAGCTAATAAAATCTAAACGTTGGGCTAATCAGATAGCCGTGGATTTTTCTCCCCCAGCCCCCACAACACCTAGGAGCATCGTCATGTGGCACTCTCATGTGGGATCGGACCAAAGCAACTCATCTAAATTATTAGAACAAGTCGCCATAAAGTACTCTTTTTGCCCATAAAAATAGAACTTTAAGCACATAAAAAAGCTTCTCTATGGATGTTTAATGCATAATTTCGAGGCATTAGCTTGGTCCGACCCGTTTCTTTTTGCTTTTGCTGTCTTCATTTATTTTGTTTTTTCAAGTATATGCAGAAGCTTGTCACCCTTAAATACTGCACCAGATGGAACTTTGAAAGTAAAATCATCTTGATTAAGTGTGTCTGTAGAAATATGCTCAAATTCCTCTTTGACTACGTAATGAGCCATATGCTTATTTTCAGGCAATTTAGATTGACTTTCTATACGCTTATCAAAATTCCGTAGAATCGACTCAACAGCCATTTTCTCTTCAGAGTCAACTAACTCTTTGAAGATAATCTCATAATTCTTTTTATCTTCTTCTATTTCTTTTCTGCGCTTTTTTAATTTTTCAACACGTTTTTTATTAGAGTCAGCTTTTGTTGATTTACTCAAATGCCTCTTAATAAGATGTTGATCTTTTAGAATATCAATTTCGTATTTTTCAATAGACTCAGAATCAATAACCACACCTAAAACTTTCAAGGAATTATCTTTGTTTTTATGTACGTTTGGTTCCTTAAATGAGCTCAACCAATTATTTTTAAAGTATGTCTTAAAAAACAGAGAGGGGATTTTATACGCAATACCGAATGAAACCCCAGTTGCTATACTAAAAGCTTGTTCAGGTTCAGATAACCCAAAATATCCTTCATTATCTTTCTGGTAATAATAAAACTTGTCTCCGTCACTCCAGATAGCACCTTCAATTTGCAATGGGCCATCTTTCACTTCATTCCTTTTCCAATGAATTAGAAAGTGATCAGGTTTTTTCAATTTTATTGAAAAGTTAATAGCATATTCATTAGTAGCAAAATCATTGACGAAATGTGTTATTTGAAGTTT
>JAAELB010000250.1 GCA_024227155.1 Desulfobulbaceae bacterium | reverse complement strand
GTGCAAGTGGAACGGCACAATGTAATGTTAGCTTTCCCCCTGAAACGGCACAATGTAATGTTAGCTTTCCCCCTGAGTTAGTATAGATGTCGCGTCTTTTGAAAAACTTTGTTTGAATACGAGGGCACATATTAGAGATGGCGGTCAATACGTTCTTCCCCCCTTCTCACTACTTTTATTAAGATCAATGAAAAAATATCCGAAAGAACTCAAAGATAAGGTTATTGCACGAATGCTGCCACCAGGGAACGCATACATCCCTGAATTAGCAAAATAAACTGACCTCTCCAAAATCAACCATCATGAGTTGCAATAAGCAGAGATATAAAAAGCACAGTCTGCTCGCTGCATTCTCCTACCCTGTCCTGGATAGTACTCACATTGGTACACTGGTAACCGAAATAAAAGATAATATCCCTGAATACCCTCTGGCTTACTGGGCAGAACAGCATGGCTTGGCTCCCCTGGTTTTTTTTCATATCAAGAGCAACAGCATTGACATAAGGTGATAAGTGATCGCTTTCTAAGCCACCCTAACTTTTCCGCCATTTTCTTCCAGAAAGTCACCATTTCCTGAAAAACTATCTTTTCTCAGGGGTACTTACAAGCGGTTTCTTCGTCTCAGCTTGTTACTCTATGAATGAGGGGAAAAGTTACTTTCACTTTCTT
>JAAELB010000249.1 GCA_024227155.1 Desulfobulbaceae bacterium | reverse complement strand
TTCCATAATGTTGGTCGTTCACTTCACACCAATGGACAGGTTCGTTTCAACTTTGCTGGTGATGGAAATTGTTCCAATTTTTTCAAAGTTATTCGTGAAGCTATTTTATTGGACAATTTCGCTGAATATTTTTCATATTTTCAATGGCCTTGGTATATGCCCACGGTAAATGAGTATTCTGCTTTAGCTGAGTCTAGTGGACTCCATAATGTAAATGTTTGGGGTGAGAATGCAGACCGATATTTTCCTGATGTAGAAACCATGATCAAATGGATTGACCAGCCGAGTCTTGTACCACTGCTTCCCTATATTCCGAAAGAAAAACAAACAATATTTCGAGAATTCGTTATTAACAGGATGATAGAGGAAACGAGGCAAAATGATGGAAGATGCTTTGAAACCTTTCGCCGCATCAATATATTGGCACAGAAATGAAATGCCGAACAAAATGCTGGAGTGGATCGGGGGCTACTGAGCGGCTCTTGAAGAGTTCGGCTTTACATAAATTGTAATCATGCAAAGGTTGTTAACAATAAGCCCCGGCCACTCAGCTTTGCGAGTTATCTGGAAAAATCATTATACAACTTGACACCCGTAACGTATCTGGTTACACTTCTAATTGAATGATTCAAAATTTCAAACATAAGGGGCTTAGGAAATTATTCGAAAAGGGAACTGTTTCGGGTGTCAATGCTAACCATTTGAAACGTTTAAGATTAATTCTTGCACTCCTTGAAACTGCTGAAACGGCGGAAGATATGGATCTGCCTGGATTAGACCTGCATGAGTTGAAAGGAAATCGCAAAGGCACCTCAGCCCTGAAAGTCAGTGGGAATTGGCGCGTCACCTTTAGATTGGAAAATGGTGATGCCTTTGACGTAAACTATGAAGACTATCATTAGAGGTGT
>JAAELB010000248.1 GCA_024227155.1 Desulfobulbaceae bacterium | reverse complement strand
GATATTGGTAGCCACAATACCGATGGTGGTGTTGCTGCCCGGAAAAACATCTTCAATCCCCTGGTTAAGTATAACCTTGACAGATGACTGAAAAGAACCGACTTCATCACCCCGGGTACCGGCAATAATTCTTCCCTTTTCTGTTTCGATAACATCACCCAATGCATTCACCGCAACCACTGCTCCCACCAGCCCCCCGCCGTGCAGGCGGATTAATGCTGATCCCAATCCAGATTTCATAGCTCTGTCACTGCCTAGAACTTTTCCAACTGTGGCACCAGTTCCAGCACCTACATTACCCATCTGCACCGTTGAATTAGTCGCCTGCTTACATGCCTGAAACCCCCATTTTGCTGACGGCCTGATGTGTGGATTTCCTATACCAGGGTCAAACAGAACGGCAGCCGGCACGATGTGTACCACGATTCATTTCCCCACCGAAAAGCCGATGTTTTCCTTTTCCAAACAGGCCATGACTCCAGATGCAGCATCCAGGCCGTAGGCACTGCCTCCTGAAAGCACTATGGCATGAACTTTATCCACCAGGTTCACAGGATCCAGCAAATCTGTTTCGCGGGTGCCCGGTGCTGATCCTCGAACATCTACAGCCGCAGTGGCACCTTCAGCCGTAAACCGGATCACTGTGCACCCTTTCAGATTTTCAGTATCTGTGTAATGTCCCACACTGATACCATCAATCGCGGTGATAGTGCTGTTTTTCGATTCACTGCTTTCCGCACTTGAGCTCTGAAACAGTATTAACAGAACCGGAATAATCAGAAAAAGAAATCGTAGATTTTTTAAAATACGAAGATGGTACATTTACTCTCCTTTTACTTGATTTTTTCACATATTATCCATCGATCAGCATGACTGTTTACCATACTGCTTTGATATTGATCAGAAAATCTGGCAATTTAGTGACTTAGAATTTTTTTTCTGCGTTTTTGTACACCTTCAGGGAGTATTGAAAAGAATGGTAGAAAATCATTTTCGTGAAGGTACTTATCCAAGCATTCTATAAAATTCCGATCTATTCGGGCTCTGTTTTACTGATCTGGAAGTCAAAGGTCATGTTTCCTAAAGCATATGCCAGTTGTCGCGGTGCTGCAGTTATACTTCGCACGTGCAGACGAAGTTGGAATCGCACCAGCCGATTACTCCTGTTGCATCTCCCCCAAGATCATCAACTTTCATACATTTGAACCTGATGACCTGGGCCACATGTACCCCGTATTCAGAAGCGATTTCATTTGCAGTCTGGTTACCTTTGATGGCAGCCAGTGCAACCTTGGTTTTCAATTCGTTGCTATAGCGTTTTCTTTTCACAATTTTCCCCTTTTTAAACAATGAGCTTTCTAGCTTAACACATTGTCTCATTTTCGGGGTCCACTATATCAAAGTCGTTAGGTTTGGGTATCGACTTAACACAGGCAGCTTCGACGGCGGCACACAAACCCAGGCATGCCACAGCAGCTGGAAGGAAAGCGGCTCCTGCGGCTGCTAAGCAGACGCCAGTTGCAGCCTGGCAATTTCTTGAGGCCACCTGGTAGGTCGCATATAACGCGACCGCCTCCGCATAGGCTATCGCAAACTCGCTGGTTTTCTTGATTGCAGGCACATCTTTTACCGGCAAACACATCCGGTCATCGAACGCGGTTGATTTCACCGTATCCACATCGACCAGGTTAGTCTTCATGGCATCGTTGAATTCCTCAACAGATTCGAAAGGTAAGGTGTCGGCGTGCGTCAGCTCAAGCTTGTCAATGGCATCCGGGGAAAGCTGTATCGTGAGAGGAGAATCGCTTTGCTTAGAGTTGATTTCAAGGCTCATCTCCATACCATCGATCATGACGACTTCATCGATAGCTCTAACAGGTTCACCGGCGGGACTTTCACCTTCCACCAACACCCTGAATCGCAGTACTGGCTCATCGGCCAGGGTGAATGGTGGAACATACTCGTTAAATTCGACTTCGACGGGCCCATAGGGAACCGTGACGAAGTACGGATCACCAGAGATCGGATGAATTCGCTCTTCCTCGACATAGGCAGGGGTCCAGGTACCCCCGTTGTCGAGGCTGAAACTGTAGTCGAGCGGCTCATGGCCAGAAGGTACAATGACCCCCATATGCATTAATGCCCGCCTGAAATAGTGGCTGGGCAACAGAGCACCTTCGGTGGGGAGCACCAAATCATTCGAACCATCGGTGGATTCCAACCAACCGACGTAGACTCTCAAGTCACAGAGGTCCCCAATGCCATCCTGATCGTCGTCTTCCTGTGTGTCATTGCTGACAAGTGGGCAATTGTCGACAGAGTCCAGCACACCATCACAATCGGTGTCGTCGACGCAATCCGCAAACGCCTGATTGAAAATCAGACCGACTCAGACCACACTCAACCATAGCGTGTGACGTAGAGTGAACGTTCTTATATCCAAACCGCCCTCCTTCACCAGATTATGCTTTGTAATTGGAAGCGATATCTCAATGTCGCTTTTGTTACCGGGCCGGCAGCAGAAGACAAAGGGTAGTTTAAAAATCGCTTTCCAGGGGTCAAGTTTTATCAATATAATTGTAATCTAGACTGCGCTATAAAAATCTATAGATTCAAAACATTACAAGTTACAAACTATACCACAATGTGACATGGTCAAGTCTTGAGTTGGGGGATAAACCTATAAAAGAGGGGGGGAGGGGGGCAGGAGGGGGTCGGGTCTTTCGTTGTTCTACGGTAACCTTTGCCTTGCCGAGGTAATCACTTTGGAGAGCTGATTGCTTTCAGTCAGTTGGTTGTCTCTTTTCCTAACTACATTACTCACGGTACTGTATTTAATACAGTACAAATTCTCTGCCGATTTCCTCTAAAGACAAGCCACTATGCCTTCCGGAAAGGTATAGTGCCACATTGCGAGGTTCGTTCTCCTGTCCTCGTTTAGCCTTTTCTAATTTTTCATGTCAATCTTGTAGCAATTGCTAACAACCTTTTTGATTTCAAAAATTGTCGGCGCAAGATCTTTTGATTGAGGTACTTCGTCATGTTTCTTCTTTTGGTAATATTTTCCTTTGATCCAATCAACAAAATTACGGGAACCCAAAATAGTTGGTAGCTTTTTCTTACTGAACAAATTTTCTGAAAACATTCCCAGCAGTAATTCAGTATATAACCAGTTTGACTTTTGAGTCGTTGCCACATAAACATGGTGACTGCTCCAGGGATAGTCACTGACGGATTGACAGATGCGAGCCCGAACTGGATTTCGGTGAATATAACGTAGAAGTTCGACAAGGTGACTATCTTCTTCAACAAGTACATTTTTGTAGCGACCCCGAAATAATTGGCCATCCACTTTGTGGCGCCTGTTATACCGTTGAGTATATACTCCATTGACATGCCGCATAACGCGAGAAAGATTCCCCGACGGAGTTTGCAGCAGAATGTGATAATGGTTAGTCATCAGGCAAAAAGCA
Source organism: Desulfobulbaceae bacterium (assembly GCA_024227155.1). Taxonomy (GTDB): domain Bacteria; phylum Desulfobacterota; class Desulfobulbia; order Desulfobulbales; family Desulfocapsaceae; genus Desulforhopalus_A. The sequence goes on along the minus strand of JAAELB010000248.1, from coordinate 11,911 downwards.
ACCACTCGACAACCAAACATTTCCGATGACTCTTGTAATACACCTAAAAATTTTTCGAAGTCTGTTTTATCAGAAAAAATGTTATCCCCCCTCCGTCCACGATTCATCACATGATACCAAGCGTTGGGGTATTCTATTCTTAAAGGTCTAGCCATACTTTCTTGTTTATCACATTAACAATTAAAAAACAACGAAAGACTTGACCCCTTTGGATTCAACGCATTAAATGTTTTTATCCAGTAAGAAAGGGGTACCATGGTTGAAAAAGTGTTGTAAAACTATGCTTACCGGGAACGGTACCTGGAAAGTGATAAAAACTTATTGTGCAAATGGCCGCAGCATAGGAATCGAATGAAATTACCTAAACAGTTAGAGAAGGAAAAAGTCGAGTCAGACGTCCGAGCCGCATTAGACAAAGAGAGCATCGAGCTTTGTAGAGATTCAAACATTTATATTCCTGTTTTGAAACTAAACCCAGAATTGCGTGAACAGATTTTCTATGCGAAATTTCTCGGCGAATTAATTATTGGCTATAGGGCTGTTGAAAAGGCTTTAGAAAATGAACTGCACGGCTTGCAGAATGTAAATAACCAGAGCGACCGTGTATCAAGATTGTTAATTGTAACTAATGACGGATCTCCTCGCTTTTATCGGCAATTAGAGTTCCTGCATAAGAACCAGGGTGGGAGGGTCTTGATTTGCCGGCTGGATGTCGATTCTTCATTGATGGGAAATATTCTCGAGCTTAAAGACAAGCAGGTGAAGGCTGTTCTTCTGAACAGAAAGGAATCTGTTGTGAATGTGCTTAAAAGTCTATTTTAAGCTGGTGCGATGTCTCATGCATCTGAGGAGAATTAAGTCAAATTTTCCGAAGATAGCCTAGCCTTCGATCCAAAAAATAGTATCTGTTATTGAGAATGAATTCCTTAGCGGGATATTCTCACGTGGACCTAGATGTGCGACAGGTCAGAGAGTTGGAGTTCTATCTGGTTGATTTGATGGCAGACAACAGTTCTTATCAGTGAGAAAGAATTATAATTTATAAGGGCAACCAACCCCCTTGGGAGGGACTTAATGCAAAATATTCTGCTAGTAGAAGATAGCAATATGTTTGGGAAGATTGCTAAAAAGAAAATCGAAAAAGTTTTTAATGTCCCTGTTTACTGGGCCAAATCCTTTGCCGAAGCTGAAAAATTGTTGAAGATGGGAGCTGGCTCATTCTCCATGGCACTGCTTGATGTCAACCTTCCGGATGCTCCTCACGGCGAGGTAATAGACCGAGTCGTTAAGGAAGGGATATCTTCCCTCGTGTTTACCTCCAACGTGAGTGATGATGTCCGAAACCTTGTCTGGTCCAAGAAAGTGGCAGACTACATTCTTAAAGAAGACCCTAATAGTCTGGAGTATATTGTCATTGCAATGCAGCAACTTGAGCAGAATCATGAAAACCTGATTCTGGTGGTTGATGATTCTACCACCTACAGAACCATGTTGTCTGATCTGCTATACATTCGTAAATACAGAGTCATCAATGCCAGTAATGGTGAAGGGGGACTCGATATTCTTGACAGATACCCGGAAATAAAACTTGTTATCACCGATTACAACATGCCGGGAATGGATGGAGTCCGTTTTTGTCAGAAAATACGAGAAAAAAGGAAGTCCGATCAGTTGGCTATTATTGGTGCCTCTTCTGAAGATGACTTGTCCCTTGGGGCCCGTTTCTTAAAAAGTGGTGCTGATGACTTTATTGTTAAGGGTAGCTTTTTAGTCGAAGAGTTTTACAGCCGGGTGCAACGGTGCCTGAAACAGATCGATTTGTTTCAACAGATACGGGACGCTGCCATCAGGGATTTTCTCACCGGCATGTATAACAGAAGATACTTTTTTGAGGCAGGTACTGAATTGATTTCCCAGTGTGAGCTCGAAGGATCTCAACTGTATTGTGTTATAATTGATATTGATAATTTTAAGAGTGTGAATGACACCTATGGGCATGATATTGGCGATATTGTGATTAAACAAGTTGCTCAGGCCATGCAGGAGTTAAGCGAGGAGGAGGATATCGTTGCCAGAATCGGCGGGGAGGAATTTTGCATACTTGGGCCAATCGCATCGGTGGACGATGGGCTTGAACAATGTGAGAGATTGAGACAACACATCGCAACAATGCCTATGATCATAGATGATGGGAGCGGAGAAAGTTTAAAGGTAAGTATCAGTGTCGGGGTGTGCTTTTCTTTTGGAGGAAACCTGGACGATCTGATCAAAAAAGCGGATGAGTGCCTGTGTCGTGCAAAGCAAAATGGCAGAAACAGGGTGGAGTTTGTACGAGATATGCCGTAAACAGTTCAAGATTGCGGCTTTGTTTTTTCTGGATTTCAACTATGCCGACATCAGCATAATTTGACCTTGTTTCTTATATGTTCATTAATGATCAAGTCTAACCCGACTAGTCGGAAACTTTTTTAAAATCGCTGGATAAGTGCCTCGAAGGTCTCACTACGTTCACTATCTGGGTATCACTTTAAGTTCTTAATTTCAATACAGTCTCGAGATTTCTTGTTTTTTATTACAGTGTTTCTGGAGTAAGGCACTAAAAACATGCCCATAAAGGAAAAACCCTTATTGGCAGCCCGGAACTACAAGTTCATCACGATTATCAGGACCGAGTTCCATTCCACACACATCACCTCCATCATGTGGGATTTTATGGTTGAACATTCGTTTCAGAGGCGTTGATACTGGGCTGACTATCATTTGAGCAACGGTGCCAAGTACACCACCTCCACCAAGCTTAACGTTCAGATCTGAAAATGTTCCTTGTAATTTTACAGGTGTGGCCAGACTAAAAAATTCAGCCCGTTTTGCTCTCGGGGCTACTCTGATATTTAGGCTTTCCTCTTTAAGATTGACGTCACCTTTGGCACAAATACGGATTTTACTGGTATCTATAAAAAATGCATCTGAAGTGAGCAGGCCGTTGTCAACAGACCAGCGTCCCACCGCACAGTTGATCTGAGACTGCTTCTCTTTGGTACTTGAGACAATTGCAGAAATGAGATTGACCGCCCAGAGATCTATGATACCAGACTTTAAATTGGTCAGGTTGCCTGAGAAATCAAAATAACCGTCTCCTGAAGCTAAAAGTTCCGCTATGGAGTTGGCAGTGGAATTCAGATCAATATTCAGATTGATGTTGCCGCCCATGGCGGATTCAGGTTGCTTACGTCGAACAAGAATACCAATATCGAAATTTTCAATGAGCACCTTGAGAGATCCTTCTGAATTTTCATTTCCTGGTTTAAGTGATGCCTCAAGGTCAACACTTCCCCCCGGCAGGTTCAGTGAAAGAGGATCAACGTCTATTCGACCATCTTTCACGGTAACTTTCAGCTCCCCGCTTCCGAGAAAATCCTTACCCGATTCCACCCTGTCTGAAACAACACTCAGAGTACAGTCAAATTGCTGTAATAGCTGTGGGTCAATAAGCTTCTTCTTCTTTCCACCTTGATCACTCTTCTCATCAATTGATTTAACGTCTTTCTGGTCCTCAGTGGGCTGGGCTAAAGACTCCTCCTCTCCCGGTTCCTCTGAAGCTTCCCAAGACCATTCTTCGAAAATGAAATCGTCTATTTGTACATAAGGTGAGTGTAAATCTACGGTGGCCGCAATATCTTCCCCTACTTTCTCTATGTGCGCAGAGCCAGTAAGGTTACTTGCTCCTGTTTCTATTTTTAATTTTTGTAGCTCAGCAACATTCTTTTTGAGGTGCAACTGTGTTGTCAGCTGATATGACGCAAATGGGGGGAGGTCAATCTTTAAAAGATCACCCAGGCTTGAGAGGTTTTCGCCACTGACCGAAGCTGAAAGTGTCAATGATCGTGCGGCTGTTTTCAGATCCAAGTCACCTGTCAGGTTAAAAGATGTTTTGGCTATTTCAAGATTGATCTCTGCCCATGTCCTGTTGTTTCTTAAAAACTCCTCAAGAGAAGCCAGGGAAACATCAATCGAGTAGTCAAAATCATCAGCTTTTCCCTCAATATCCAGAATCATCGGTTTGCCCACATCCATTTCCCCATCACACCTGGAGAGAATGAATGTGGAAGGTTGCTCCTCACCTTTACTATAGAAGGCAACTTTTATTTTCTGTAAATCCAGTTTTTCAACAACAATACTGTCATTGGCAAGCATCGCTGCAGATTGTTTTTTCTTGGAGTCAGTAGTACTACCAGCTTGTTCGACCGGCGAAGTCGAAGTTTCATCTGTAGTATCAGTTGATTCGTTCGTTTCTTGCGGACCAAAGACCCAATTCACCTTGTCTTGCTCATTCTCCTCAAGGGTGACAGTCAACCCGTGAACTTTGAACTCGGGAATATGTATTTTTTTCTTAAATAGAGGAAGTACACTGAGCTGCAGGCGAACTTCATCCATCAAGAGGAAATCGTTCTGTTCAAAATTTGAAGGATTCTGGATTCGTAACCCCTTGAGTGTAAACGCTGGCTTTAATGAGGTCGCGACAATAATGGACCCTTCAATCTGAACAGGTCTGGCAAGCCATTTAGCCGCAATATCTTCAAGGGGGGCTTTAAACCGGGTGAGCTCAACAGGGATTGCAAAAACTGTAACGACTACAAGACACAAGGTGACACACAGAATAATACCCAATATAGTTGTAACCAACCAACGTAGTAGTTTTTTCATTGTACCCTCACAGTTTTCCGTTATGCACTAAAATAAAAAGTTAAGAGAAAATAACAGTGCGACGTTTTTACATTTTTTCCTGTTGTTTACATTGAGATGTTGAAAAAATGGTCGATTCTGTAGCATAGTATAGATAGTATCATAATTTCATGCCTTTTTTGGGAGGAAATTGCTACATTTGTAAACATCTTCTTCCATAGGAGAAACGACAATTATACAACCAGCCCAAAGATCCTGTAACACCACATAGCTGTGAGGGTGTAAACTGTATCGTCTATTAAAGAGTAGATGGTAATTAACAATCAAATCATAAGGAAAAAATCTTTCTGATCTCGTCTTTTTCTCTCAGAGGCTCCCACATCAACCCTAACCTCAAGTGAAATCTATGACACAATCTACAAGCAACGGCGAAAAACCCAACACGACCATCGATATGATCATCAGGTTGGTAGCCCTTGGGATTATGTTTGTAGCTACCTATCGCATTATTTCACCTTTTATTATGCCTGTTGCCTGGGGAGTAATTATTGCTGTAGCGGTGGAACCACTCGTCGGTATGCTTTCCAGAAAAATGGGGGGTAGAAGGAAAACAGTTTCCACTCTATACGCCTTTATTGTGATCGCAGCACTCATAATTCCATCCGTTCTCCTCATCACCTCATCTATTGATGCTGTTCAAGGAGTTCTTACTCAAATAGAGGAATCCCAACTTACCGTCCCTCCTCCACCTGCCAACGTTGCAGAGTGGCCTGTTGTGGGCGAACCTCTCTATAAGGCGTGGGCACTGGCTTCTACAAATATGGAGGCGGCCTTACAAAAATTCAGCCCACAGATAAAAGATTTTGCTACATTGATACTCGCAAAGGCGGGGGGCGGACTAAAAACAGTGTTTATGTTCATTATTTCAATCGCTATTTCTGCGGCACTTCTAGCGACCGCTGATAAAGGATACAAGATAACTCAGCGAATCCTAAGCAGAATAGCAGGTACAAAAGGACCTGAGTTTCAGGCCCTTTCAACCGCAACCATTCGCGGGGTCATGCAGGGAGTCATTGGAGTCGCATTTATTCAGGCCATCCTTTCTGTCATAGGCATGGTTCTCGTTGGGGTGCCTGCAGCCGGAGTATGGGGAGTTTTTGTCCTGATTTTTGCAATAATACAACTTCCGCCAATAATTGTTTTAGGCCCAGTAGCTGCTTGGGTTTTCAGCTTTGCTGACACAATACCTGCGGTTATCTTTCTCGTCTGGGCCTTACTTGTCAGTGGTTGTGACGGGTTCTTAAAACCTGTGCTTATGGGACGGGGTGTGGATGCTCCAATGCTCGTGATCCTTATCGGCGCACTGGGGGGTATGATGCTCTCAGGTATTATCGGCCTTTTTGTCGGCGCCGTCATAGTGGCGATAAGTTATACTCTCTTTATGTCCTGGATAAATGAGGGTGTAACTGATGTTGATTAACACCTTATCAAACCGGTACCAAAAGAAACAGATGACTAAAATACCCCGTACAATACTATCGAGCTGGCTCTCAATCATCGTTTTGATACTGATGGAGAGTGGTTGTGCGATGCTCGGCCCTGATCATACAACTCCCGAGGTTGAGCTGCCCAAAGAGTGGAGTGCCCGGGAAGGCGAATTTTTTCAATATCCGTCCTCTGATGAGCAGGTTGCCTGGTGGACATATTTCAATGATCCGATATTGGACCGGCTCATTGGGTTGACATACTCCGGAAATCTTACGCTCCAAAGTGCAGCCATACGTATATTGGAGGCCCGTGCACAATTAGCTGTTGTGCAGGGTAATCTTTACCCCCAGTCTCAAGAGATGAATGGTGACCTTTTTGCCATTGGTTCCACCGGCCCCGCAGATGATAGATATTATAACTCAGGATCGATTGGCTTTGATCTTGGCTGGGAGATTGATTTTTGGGGTAAATTCCGTCGTGCAATCGAATCTGCAGACGCCAATCTATATGGTATTGTTGCTGATTATGATGATCTTTTAGTCAGCTTGACGGCTGAAGTTGCTAGAACCTACATTAATATTCGAACTATTGAAGAGCGGATACGACTCGCTAAAAAAAATGCAGAGTTACAGGAAGAATCACTTAACCTCGTCATTGTACAGCTTGAAGCAGGATTGGTAACCGAACTTGATGTTCTCCAGGCAAAAACGCTGCTTTCATCGACAAAGTCAACAATACCTGCACTAGAAGCAACACTATCAAAATATTCAAACAGTCTTGCTGTGCTTATCGGCGTTCTACCTGGTGAAATCTCACAACTCCTTGGGGATTCAACGGGTATCCCAGCTATGGGCAGAGCTATTGTAATGGAAATCCCAGCTGAACTCCTGCGGAGACGCCCCGACATTCGGCGCCAGGAGATGCAGGCTGCAGCGCAGGCGGCTCAGATAGGGATTGCCCGAGCAGAGCTGTTCCCAAGCTTCACCTTATTTGGTTCTATCGGCTGGAGTGCAAACGATAGGGGGGTGGGCAGCCTTGGGGACATTTTTGAATCCAACAGTTTCTCATATAGTTTTGGCCCAGCTTTTAGGTGGAACCTGTTTCAGTATGGGCGGTTGAAAAATCAGGTCCGCGTCCAGGATGCCAGGTACCAGCAAACACTTCTGGCATATCAAAACAGCGTTCTCAATGCGGCACGGGAGGTTGAGGACGCACTAAGCACGCTCTCACACACAGTCATTCGCGCAAAATACCTCCTTGAAGGTATAAAAACCTCTGAGAAATCGACAGAACTTTCTATGCTTCAGTACCAGGAGGGGCTTGCTGATTACCAGAGAGTTCTCGATGCCACCAGATCCCTCACCCAGAAACAGGATCAGTACGCACAGACACAGGGGGAAATAGCAGCTTCTGTTGTTGCTCTCTACAAAGCCTTTGGTGGTGGATGGCAAATGCCCGAACAAAGAGTCCGCCTGCCTGAAGAGGTGCAGCGTGAAATGTCATCTAGAACAGACTGGGGGGCTCAACTTCCCTTAGTACAAGCAGGGGAAGAATAACAATGGGCGCGAAACAACATACATTCACCGAAAAGTATGGCTTTAGAAATTTGCTTTTCTTTTTGTTACTGTACATCTTTGGCAGCCCCTTTTTGGCCAACTTTCCCTCCCTGGCCATACTTGCCCATTTATGTTTATCCATCTCTCTGCTGCTGAGCGTTTATGCAATAAACCAGGAGCAGGGATACCGAACAACCGCAATGATTTTTCTTCTGCCAGTTCTTGTGCTTTACTGGTGTGCTATTTACAATCTTATTGGATCCGGCAGAATTTATTCCTACATTCTGCTCAGTGTCTATCTCGGGCTTCTGGTCTTCACCTTTGCTGCTCAAATAAGTAAATTTAAAACCGTTACACTCAATACCATCATAGCAACACTCTGCCTCTATCTTGTCATCGGCCTCTTTTGGGGGGCTCTCTATGCACTGTTGTACGAGGTAGTCCCGGGCTCTTATAGCGGAGCCCTGTTGGAAAACACAGAAGGCAATAAATTTAATCTCTTCATTTATTTCAGTATAGTTACATTAACAACTCTCGGTTATGGGGATATAACCCCCCAGACCCTTGAAGCAAGTTCATTATGTCAGTTAGAGGCAATTGTTGGTCAGTTTTTCACGGCAGTTGTCATCGCCTGGCTGGTAGGTAGCTATGCATCCGCTAAAGAAAAAAATAAACAATAAAAAAGCTACTATGTCTTCTGATGAAACCAAAACAAATGAACCGGTGGCCGAACAGGAAAAAGCACAGGAGACTGTAGGGAGAGATCCAGTAAAGACCTGGACTGCAATCACTCTCTTTGTCTGTCTGATAATTTTTATCGGCCATATTCTTGCAGACAAATATACACCTTATACCAGCAATGGACGGATAGAGGCATATGTGGTTCCTATCGTCCCACAGGTTTCCGGGGTTCTCACGGAAGTAAATGTTGAGAATAACGAAGCTGTCTCCAGCCAACAGGTCCTTGCTGTTATCGACTCATCCAAATATCGTTTAGCTGTACAAAAAGCGGAAGCAGACCTGGAAAAGGCAACACAGTCATCAGCGGTCGACATGTCAGGAGTTACCACAGCGCAGGCACGCGTCGCAGAGGCTGAGGCAAATCTCAAAAATGCCAAGGTAAAGGGAGAGCGTATCATAGGGCTCTCTAAAAAAGGGGCAGCCTCAATATCTAGAGCCGATGATGCAAGGTCCCGCATTGAGGCAAGTAAGGCAAAACTGGCAAGTGCAAGATCTGAACTGGAAAAAGCAAAAAGTAAGCTTGGAAACACTGGAAAAAACAATGCCCAGGTAAAAGCCGCCATCGCCGCAGTTGAGACCGCCCAACTTGATCTTGCCAGAAGCTCTATTACCGCTCCATCTGCAGGGATTATCACCAACCTAACCATAGATGTTGGTCAATACGCCAGCACTGGGTCACCACTGATGACCTTTATTTCAACGGGGTTTGTCTGGATTCAGGCGGATATGAGAGAAAATTGCCTGCTAAATATCAAAAAGGGCAACCCCGTTGAGATAGTACTCGATGCCGCTCCTGGGCATATCTTTAAAGGCGAGGTATTAAGCGTTGGTTTTGGCGTATCAGATAACGTGAATAACACCCTTGGTGGTCTGACAACAGTACAGCCAACCCAGGGCTGGCTACGACAGGCCCAGCATATTCCTGTTCTGGTTCAGTTCAGCGATGAAGAGTCACGCGGCTTTAAGCGGGTTGGCGGTCAGGCCAATGTTATTGTCTATACTGGAGAAAATGGTCTCCTCAACACTCTAGGTACAATCTGGATTCGTTTGATTAGCTTTTTTTCGCACGTATATTAGGGGAGTTATGCAACTTCGGACCATTCAGATAGCTCGATTAAGTGTCGGTTTGACCGTTTCGGTCGCGGTGGCCTATGGTTCAGCATGGATGCTATCGTTTCTCACGCCAATATTTACCTTTCTGTTTCTAGCAATGCCGCGCTGGGTTGGTGCCAGAATGGCGTTTCAGCTTCTTTTTCGCCTCGCTTACTCTCTGCTTATAGGAATAATCATAGCAGAATTTTTCCTCCAATACCCTCTGCTCTGCATTCCTCTTTACGCTTTAATCTTCTTTGTTATTTATTACAACGACACCCAAACAGCACCTCCAATGTCTACACTTTTTATGACACTGGCTGTTACCATGATTCCGATCATGAGTTTTTCAGGAGCTGCAGTTTCACACACAATTGCTCTGTATCTGTTGGTTAATATGTTTGGAGGACTCCTCTTCGCATGGGTTTTTCATCTCTTTCTACCAGATAGTTTGGCTAAGTCGCTGCCAGAGCAAAAGAGTGTAACTCCACCAGCACAAGCGACACCACCCGATGCCCAGGAGCGAGTGCGTCTAGCACTGACCAGTACAATTGTTGCTCTGACAGCAATAATAATATTTTTTTCCCTGAACCTTGCTCAGTATGCCCTTGCTATGATCTATATCTGTTTCATGGCGGGTACCCCAAACACAAACGCTTCTGTTGTTGTAATGAAGGCTAATGCCACCGCTACCTGTATTGGTGGTGTAGCGGTCATCATTGCCTATAACCTTCTGGTGGCAGTACCAACCTATCCATTTCTAATTATCCTCACCTTGCTGTTTTGTCTGTTTTTTAGCTCAAAGATCTTTGCAGGCTCTAAGAATAGTGCTGCTTTCAGCTCCGGTTTGACGACATTTCTTGTTCTTCTGGGGAGTTCTACGGGGGTGGATCAATCCGCCAGTGCAAATTTTTATCTGCGTATTGCCCAGGTATTGTTTGCTGGAATCTTCACCTTAGGTGCTCTCATTATCGTGGAGCATATTTCCAGGCCCCGTAAAAGTATTATCCGTTGGCTTTATCGAAAATTATTTAAAATTGATACTGTCAGTTCTGATACAAAATAATCGTTTAGTGCCTTAGAAATTCATTTCTGTCATAAAAAAACAAGAAATCAGGAGACTGTTGTGAAATTAAGGTGCTTAAAATAACCACCAGATAGCGAAAGTAGTGAGACCTTCGAGGCACTTATACCGACTTGTTTTCCCGTTTAACGGGGTTATGATTTTTTGCCTAACGTTTCTGAGGGGAGTTCACCAAAGAGCCGTCGATAGTCTCTTGCAAACTGGCCCATGTGCCAAAAATTCCATTTATTAGCTATGTCAACTATTGAAATCTCCGAAGGGTGACTCTGCAACAACTGTTTACGGACATTATTCAGTTTGTATGAGGATAAGTAGGTCTTCGGAGAGATACCAAAATGATCTAAGAATGCATATTCCAACGTCCTGAGACTGACACCAGCAAACTTGCATAACTCAGATATTTTAATTGGTCTGTCACCAAATTCAAATATATATGCCATTGACTTTTTAATAGCTTTGGTGCGTAATCGTGTTGGTGGCTGTTGCCCGGAAGGAGTCGATGTTGCAAGCACAGTCAACATTTTCTGAATAACCTCTGTTTCAATTTCTTTGGCAAATCCGTTGTGATGGATGAGGGAAGGTTTCCACGTCAACTGGCGATATAGACCTCCTAAATAATCACGAAAAGGTAGCATATTCTCTGGGGGGATTGTTAGCAGTTCATTATTCAACACTGATGGCAATAGAGCAGACGAATCTATGGAGGAAACCAATTCTGCTAGCTGCGCCTGCGGCAAAGAAATCGAAAATATTTTGAAGCCATTTTTAGATACAGCATTCAGTTCTCCACGTTCAGGGAAAATTGCGATTGTATTGCCAGTTACATTATGACCTCGCCATTTGAAGCGCTGATCTGGCGTTGCTGGGATCACAAGGGTTCGTAAACCTGAGGGAGACTCTCCATGTTGATCGAAATGTCGGTTAAGGCTTGCATATTCAAAATGAACATCGCCACTCTTCGCCTGGAAGGTCGTTCCCTGAAAATAGCCTGATTCCAGCTGCCTGAACTCAATCTTCCAATTGCGAACAGTATCGGAGAAATCTTCAAAGTCATCATAATGGCGGTTTAGGACATATCGTTTAGGAGTTTTTTGCAAAAAACCATCCTGGTTTGCGCTTTTTTGATGTGTTTCCATGTTCAGACATCCTATCGTTCAAGAATATCATGATTTGCTAATCATCTTGCATAGAAAAATATTCTATTGCACCTGTATGATTTTACCAGCATTTAACAAAAAAAGGAGTGAGAAAATGAGAAAACTAAAAT
>JAAELB010000247.1 GCA_024227155.1 Desulfobulbaceae bacterium | reverse complement strand
GGGGAGGCGGCAACTGTTGCTACAGCACTGGACGGTTACCCTCTTGCAAGACAGGGTCACCCTGGTAAAGCGCTTGCCATAGCCGCCTATTCCTCGTTTTCAGGAGGAACAATAGCCGTTATTCTTTTGATGTTTTTTGCCCCAATGCTTGCAAGTGTTGCCACAAGTTTTCAGTCTGCGGACTATTTTGCCCTGATGCTACTGGGCCTTACCGCAGTCTCCGCCTTTGCAGGAAGGGGCGGTGTACTGAAGGCGTTACTGATGGTTGTACTCGGTCTGATGCTGTCTACTGTCGGTACCGACCAGACCTCCGGGATACAGCGCTACACCTTTGGTTCACTGGAACTTCTTGATGGTATCGAGTTTTTATTGCTGGCCATGGCTACCTTTGCCCTGACTGAAGCGCTGATGATTGTTCTGAAAAAAGACGCCTCGTCGGATAGCCTCAATCCTAAAATGATTGGCTTTAAAAGCTTAAAGGTTACCAAAAAAGAATTTAAGCTCATTACTCCCTCAATCCTGCGTTCTTCTCTTCTTGGTTTTTTTGTCGGAGTTCTTCCGGGTGCCGGTGCTACACTTGGATCCTTTATGTCCTACGGCATGGAAAGAAACCTGGCACCGCCGGAAGAACAAAAAAAATTTGGTAAGGGAAGCCTGCGGGGTCTTGCTGCCCCTGAAACCGGCAATAATGCAGCAAGTTCAGGATCCTTCGTGCCACTGCTGACACTTGGCATTCCGGGTTCGGGAACAACTGCGGTTATGCTTGGTGCTCTTATAGCATACGGCATCGAACCAGGACCAAGGATGTTTATAGAACGACCGGATGTGTTCTGGGGTGTTATTATGTCCATGTATCTGGGTAATGTTTTCCTCCTCATCCTCAACCTACCCCTCATTCCATATTTTGCCAGACTTCTTGCTATTCCACGAAATCTGATGGTACCGATAATCCTTTTCTTTTCCCTCATGGGTGTTTATCTGGTGACCTTCAACGATTTTGATATCATGATGATGGTCTTTTTCTGTCTTGCAGCCATGGCATTGAGGTTGATGAATTTCCCCATGGCACCTCTTCTGTTGGGTTTTATTCTTGGAGGCCTGATGGAGGACAATCTACGACGATCTCTCATGATTTACGATGAGTCAATGTCATTTATGTGGGAACGACCAATTACCTTGACCATTAACTGCACCACCCTGTTTATACTGGGGCTGCCGCTGGTAAGATCGTTGTTGGCAAGAGCTAAACAAAAAGGGGCAACAACTCAATCGTGACAATATTTCTTTAACTTTTAGCCCGATACAAGGGAAACAAACACACTATGGAAAGATATTTTCTGGTCATTGCAGCTGGTATCGCTGGCGGTTTTATTGCTTTACGATTCAGCATACCAGGTGGAGCGGTGGTTGGTTCCATGTTGGGAGCGGGGATTATGTCCCTGCTCCTGCCAAACGGTGTGACCCTCTCTCCAAATGCGGCGGTTGGAGTTCAGATACTACTTGGCATTTCACTGGGTATGACCTTTGACCGAACCTTCCTCTCTCTTGGTGCCCGGGTGTTACCACTGGCTATAATCAGTACCCTTATCCTCCTCGCAGTTACCATCTGTATGGCCCTGCTTGCAAGTCGACTTGGGTTAATGGATTTTGGTACAGCGCTTTTTGGCTTCTCACCCGGTGGAATGAGTGGCATGTCTATCCTGGCAAAGACGGAAGGCCACAATCCCCCCGTTGTGGCTTTTCTCCATATGGTAAGGATTTTCACTCTTTTTATAATGGTTCCTCTGTTGGCTCGTCTCTTTCTCTATTTAAAATCACATCTAAGCCTTTGAGAGTGTTTGAATATTGGTAACCGTTCACCAGCACCCCATTTTCGTCCGATCAGGCCTCCTGGCATAGCCAACTATAGCCAGGAGACCAGTTTGAACGAACCTGGAGCACTGGACGAACGGTTACGGACTCTGGTTATGCAGTCTTTTGAAGGGGGCGGTGAACGGTTACGAATATTGTAGCAATAGTCAGATTTTTCTGTAAAACTGACTATTGTAACCACCTGGCTGCTCATTAATTCTCACAATGATCAAACTTGGAGAAAGAAGAAAAATGGACCAACCTTTGTCAAAGGATCTCATAGCCAGAATTTGTGAACTTGAGGAGGAAAAGGAAACACTCCGGCACCATTACGAGAAAAGAATAAAGACGAGTTTAACTAAATATAGGCGTGTGATAGACGCCACCTCTGAGGGTTTCCTTGAACTGGATCTAGATTTCAGGATTGTTGATTACAACACAACAATAGTCGAATTAACGGGAATTAGCGGCGACAACCTCATGAACTGTCCTGTTGAAAGCCTCTATGACAGAGATACTGTTTTTGTCCATTTTGCCAGCAAAGACCACTTGAGCTTCGAAGCGATTTTAAACACCACATCTGACCAGAAGCTCAACCTGCTTTTCAAACGAAGTATTTTACGTGACAACGATGGTAATCTTAATGGATATCTTGTTTTTTTCACGGACCTCACCGATCTTAAAAATGCGCAGGAGGATCTGCTGCGGGCCGAAACCCGATATCGTGATATATACAACAATGCAGTTCAGGGGATGTATCAATGTAGCTTAGATGGCAATTTTCTAAGAATCAACCCAGCTTTTGCAAAAATCTTCGGCTACGACCAGACTTCACATCTCCTCAGTCAAGCCGGAGGAGTAACAACCCTGTACAAAGACCCGGAAAGCCGGCAAAACCTTATTTCTGTTTTACAAGAGCACCAGCTAGTCACCAATTATGAAGTAGAAATGCAAGACAGAAACGGCCAACCAGTGTGGGTATTGATTAATGCCAGATTGACCCAGGATCCACATGGCCCCCCCCTCATTGATGGTATTCTTATCGACAACACCAAAAAACGGTTGGCGGCAGACAAGCTTCGTCGCAGTAGGGAACGTTTTCGACATCTGGCAAACCATGATAGCCTGACCGGTCTTTTCAATACTCGATATCTCTACAAAGCACTCGATAAGATGATACTTGAGAGCATCGAGAGCAAAGATCCATTCTCACTGGTTTTCCTAGATATGGACAACTTCAAGCACGTTGTTGATACCTACGGGCACCTGAATGGCAGCCAGGCTCTAAAAGAGGTGGCCGACACCTTGAAAGCTGGTTTGAGTGGAGCATCCTTTGGTGTTGCATATGGCGGCGACGAGTTTGTACTTGTTCTGCCCCATACCGGGAAAAACGCTGCACTTGATCATGTGCAGAACATCCGTATGCTCATGAAAAAAACAGTCTATCTTACTAAGCAAGAACTCAAAGTACATATGTCTGCCAGCTTTGGTGTAGCCACCTATCCAGATGACGCCAAAGATAGTGCGGGACTCCTGGCACTTGCCGATGAGGCGATGTTTCGTATCAAGTCGTGTGGCAAAGATGCAGTGGGGGTATCGCAGAAAAACGAGGCTGGCTCCTAAATTTTCTTACCCTCACCTTACCCACCCAACGTTTCCCTGATTTTACTATTCAATGACGTATGTGAGAAAGGTTTCTGAATGAAGTTGGCCCCCTCATCCAAAACACCGCGATGGCTGATGACGTCATCATTATAACCGGACATATAGAGAACTTTCATCTCAGGCCTCAGTACTGTCCCTTTGTAAAAAAGTTCTTTACTGAAACCCTGAATATTTACCAGTGAAGGTAGCTCCACTGTAGAACCGATGATATTATTTGTCTGCGAGGAGGTCCTGCGCCGTATGGGGGCTCAGGTTTGACTGGGCAGATACAGCAACTTTGATATCCGCCATACTTGCAGACATGGTCTTCTGCAGTAATTTCTCGGCCGAATTCACATCGAGAGAACTGGAAATACCAGTAGCCCCATTGGATTTTTCAGAAGCTGCTGTTGTTGCCTGGCTGAAGTTAACGTTATCATCAAATTTATTTTCGACATTTCTTTTTGTAGCGGCAAGGTCGGCCAACTTCTTTTCTGATTGTTCCGTTGCCGCGCCGTTCTTTGGGCGACTTTCCTGGTGTTGTGCTAATGGACCATTTGGAATTGCTGATAGTGCCATGTTTACTCCTGATATTTTTGATCACCGCTCATTACATCACACATTACAATAAGCATATTTCTTGTTGATACTATTATATCGGCAGAAACGAACAAGAGTTTAGCCCTACTCCTAACCCGGCAAGTCGGAAACTTTTTTAGTATCACTGGATAAGTGCCTCGAAGGTCTCACTACGTTCACTATCTGGTGGTAAAAGTAAGCTCTCGATTTCATAAAAAGTTCCTGAGTTTCTTGTTTTTTTATGACAATAATTCAGGAGTAAGGCACTAAAAGTCAATCACTCTTTATAGGAGTAAAGCTAAATTCGGCAAAACTGCAGAGACAAGAGTTAACTTTTACCAGCAGTCCCAGGCATCATCTCCTTTTACGATACGGCTTCAGCTGTCTGTTTCAGCAACCACCATAAACAGAGTAAACCAATCACAAGGGTGAATAGAAAGAAGAACAGGGGTGAATACTGCGGAACAACCTGCAATTGATCAAGGGTGAAATATTTTTCCAAATAGCTGGACCTGAGCCAGCTGCGCAAAAATGTCATTACTACAACCAGGCCAACCCCATGAAAAAAAGTGAACCAGAATTTACCGGCAAAGCCAAAATAAAGAGCTCCCACCGAAAGCAGCAACCCAATAATCAGAAAAATAGTCGCGGGAATACTTCCCCCCATAAAGAGTTCCATCTGCACTGCAGGAAGAGAAAGAAAATACCAGAATCCCACACCTATATTTATAACTGTAAACATAGTAAACGAAAGCAATCCCACCTTTTCACTATGAATTGCAAGTCCAGGATTATTTATCTTTTTGAATTTCCCAAGCAAGCCGACAAAAAGCCCACCCACAGCAAGAGCCCCACAGACCATATGAAGATACCGTGGCCAAAACTCCCCTTGGTTATACGCAAGTAGAGTTCCATTTTTATTGGAAAAATATTCTCCGAACCTCTCTGGCAACGTCATTAACAGCATATTATTAGAAAAGAAAAAACCAATTACAAGCAGCAAAACCAAAACCAGAACCGCCAGCAACGGACCAAATCCACCTAAAGCTTTAAACTTAAAATCGTAAAGATAGGCACCATAATAGGCAATAATTAATACAGGCACGATGAGTATCCAAAAAGTCCCCATCAGCACAGAACTGCTATAGGCAAACTGTCCATAAAGTACCTGGATAAAAAGAAGTGGAGCCACACCAAAGTTGACGACAAAGGCAATTACAAGGGGCAGAGCTATGGCGATGCGATGTGCTAGCTGCCTCTGGAGCAATCCACCTCGCAGATGTTGTACAATGCCGATGACAAGACCACCCAGCATGGCATTCATTGCCAGAATATGGAGAGGAAAAGTCAGCAGTAAAAGAAACTGAAACCAGCCCCAGCTTACAGGGATTGTGTCCGGTTGTGGGATAATAAAAGGATCCATTATTCAACCCCCTCAGGTAAACTTCCTAGATATTCGGCCAAAACCTTATGCTCTTCTTCAGTACCAGCAAAAGGCTCCATTTCATCAGAGATTTCATCAAGTGTTTTCAGCATTTGAACTAACTCAGCTCCACTCTGACCCTCGACACCATCTACAAGATCTGCTGTTTCATGGCAGGCGGCACAGTTATCCTCAAATAACCCTTCACCTGATGCAATCATATCCTTCACTTGTACCACCTCAGGCTCTGCTATATCTTTTCCATGGATTCCCCCGGCGATATAGGCAGCAAGCGCCATACTTTCTTTTTCTGTACCGACAAAAGGAGGCATAAAGTAGCGGACATCATGAATGCGACTGATATATTTAGCAAGGGCCCTATAGCTCATGTTTGCAGTTAAACTGACGATATCATTATTCCCACCGTTTAAAGTATGGCAGGCATAACACTGTTGAATATAGAGTTCTTCCCCGGCAAGCAATCGATTGTCCGGGGTGACCTCTTTATTTTCAATCCAGAGGGCGGAATGCAAAAAACCATCCCGGTTAAGCTTCTCCACATCACTTTTCATTATACCGTTGGAGTACATCACCTCATTTATCACATAGGGCCTCCTGGCCGCTTCCCTGATCCACTCAAAGCTGCCCATTACCGCAAGAGCACTTAAAAGGGTGAGACATGCTATCGGTTTCAAATTTTGACTGGAACGAAAAATACCTGCGCCAAGCATGATAATAATGAGAATAATCGTGCCTCCCAATCCCCAAGGTATCATTGTAGATATTGTTGGAGACTTTCCCATTACCAGTGCATGGGCCGGTTCAGGCAACACGGAGAGATACCAGATACCAGCTGGAATCGCCAGAAAGAGACTGACAAGTGCCCACTTTGCCGAAAAACGGGTCATATCTTCCCGAACATCGGAGTCCGCGGTAAAAGAGGCCGAAAAATAACCATAGCAGGCGGCTATCATTATGGCGATAAAGGTCCGGAAAAACAGAGATGGAAAAAAGCTCGGATTAAAAAAACCAACCCAGAAATCCTGATTTTCAGCCCAGGCGCCGGGGGTAAGCATTGCACCGATGATGCCATTGATCAATAGCAGGGAAATCCATGCCGCAATAAAATAGAGCCAGCCAACCAGGATATGCGTTGCTGAGTCCATTCGGCCAAACATGTAAAAATAGACAAAGGCGGCAGCTATTTCCACTGTGAAAAACACCCACTCCGCTGCCCAGCCAAAGACAAAATTATGGATTAAAAAAGAGGTAGCTGCCGGGTTGACAAGAGCGATTATGAACCAGATCCCCACCCCGGTTATGGAACCGAACACCATGGTCATGAGAAGAAAAAACCGGGCGTGTTTTTTGGTAAAATCAAGAATAGCCTGACTATTCTCACGCAAACCTTTTTTCTCAGCATAAATCAGATAGAGCCCCCCACCAACCGCAAAATGAGAGACAAACACATGTAAAATGGCAATGAGCGCAATGAGAACCCCACCACCAGTTTCCGGCAGGTACCAAACAGGGTAATTCATACTTCCTCCTCAAATTGGAAACCAGTTAATATCACAGTTTAAGTGTAACTATTCCAAGTGACCGCCAATATGTGTTAAAAAAAACCACATACCAAAAAGTTTTTGATATTATTCAGCCTACAGCAAAAAACCATATCTAAGCTGGGAGCTGTAACTGTTTAGCAGTGCTCCAGAGGGGCACAAGCAGGCTGGTAAGCTATACAACTGTATGCTGGACAGCCTGATCGTGTGCATATGGGGTGCTGCTGAATTGTTACAAAATTTTAAGCCATTTAAACTTGACTTTCAATTGCCACAGTGTGGCATTACATTAAGATTTCGAGGCTTGCTTTTGCAAAAAATCATCAAGACTTTTTTGCAGAGTGGTTTCTGCGAGCTGTGCACAGTGAAGGTGTGTGTCTGGTAGCTGCCCGGTCACGTCCATTATTGAGATCATATTGATCTTTCTCAACTCTTGGATCGTTTTGTATTTTGCAAGAGTGGCGGCTGCCGCAACACAGTTCTTACTGAACGAGCAACCGTTCGTCCAGTAATGGGTTGCCACAACTTTGTCATCCTCAAGCTTTAGACCAATTTCCATGGTATCCCCACAGTTACCAACAATCTTCGCGATTCCATCCGGATCATCCAATACCGGATTTGCATAGTAATAGACAATAAACCAGAGCAAGCCAACAGCCAGCAACACGATAAAGGCCAGCACAATAGTAAAAAGCGACATCCTTCAACCTCACTTAAAATTTTTATTGTATATCTTCCAATCTCGGAAAAACAGAAAATCAGCCGAAGCAAGTTAGCATAAAACATAGCGGAATAGTAACCATGTTTTACCATTATCTCCCCTCCTTGCTGCACTGATTCATCCATGGTATTACTTTGAACAACAACCTATAACCCGCTACCACTTCCTTCAATAAAAATACAACAATGCCATACCCAACTATCAATACAAAACTCGTGACTTTGCTTGGCAACCCGCTGGGTCACTCCGTTTCACCCCATATGCACAACCGTGTTTTCAAAAAACTCGGAATAGACTGCTGTTATCTTCCTGTTGAAGTTACTGAGGATAACCTGGAAACAGTTTTTAGAGCCCTGACCAAGATGAATGTGATAGGCTGCAATGTAACGATCCCCCACAAGGTGGGGATAATACAGTATCTTGACGAGCTTGATTCCGTGGCACAGACCATTGGCGCAGTGAATACCATCTGTATAAAAAACGGAAAATCTAAAGGTTATAACACAGACGGGGAAGGTTTTATCCGTTCCCTCGAAGAGGAGAGCCAAATCTCGGTGAAGGGAAAATGCTTTTTCATCCACGGCTGTGGAGGTGGTTCCCGAGCCATCTGTATGACCCTTGCGTTCAAAGGTGCAGCCAAAATTTACATCAGCAATAGAACATTTACCAAGGCGGAAGCACTCTCGGAAGAAATAAACAGTAAAATTGCAAAATGCTCTGTCCCGGTTCAGACAAACCACGAAGACCAACGTAACGCAACCCAGGCTTGTGATGTACTCGTCAACACAACGAGTGTAGGGATGCACCCAAATGAAGAGGAGTTGCCTTTTGATGCATCATTGATCAACGAAAAACATATTGTAGCGGATATCGTCTACAATCCCCGTATGACAAAGCTACTCAAAACAGCAGAAAGAAAAGGTGCACGGATTGTGCCGGGCCTTGGAATGCTCATCTACCAAGGTGCTGCTGCATTCAAGCTCTTTACTGGAGTTGAACCGCTGGTGGATGAAATGTCTGAAGAAGTGCACCGTTTGATGGCGTAACCCCGGTGTACAGGAGCTAAGACTGAACTCAGTAAAGTAGTTCTGTGGCATACTTTCGTAACTTGCCACGAAATTGATCGTAACTGAGCCCCAGAGAGGACGCTGCTTTTTTCTGGTTATGTCGATGCACGAGCAACACCTCTCGCAGGATTGAAATTTCAAATTGCCTGGTTGCTTCTTTAAAAGAGAGCTGTGTGGTTGAGGTAACCTCCGGCTTTTCTTTCTGCCTTATATTCTGTTCAGGAGTTGCTGTATCTGGCAAAGCTACAGGATTTAAATTTTCATAAGGAGAGACAAACGGATCGAAAATAATTTCGCTTATCTCTCCAGCTTCGGACCTGTAGACAGCTCGCTCCACAACATTTTTCAATTCCCTGACATTTCCCATCCAGTGATACTCCTCCAGACTTTTCACCGCAGCGCGGGTGAAACTGACATCCACCTCCCGATTGAGTTCAAAAGACATCCTGGAGGCAAAATGATTTGCAAGAAGCATTATATCTTCCCCTCTATAGCGCAGAGGAGGAAGAAACAGAACCTCAAAGGACAGGCGATCAAGAAGATCACGTTTAAATCGTCCTAATTCCGCCATAGTTAGAAGGTCTTCATTGGTAGCCCCGACAATCCGCACATCAACCTCAATCGGACTTGAACTTCCGACCCGTTCAAAAGAGCTGTATTCGACCACTCTTAGAATTTTTTCCTGGGCCTCCAGCGGAATTGAACCAATTTCGTCAAGGAAAAGAGTTCCCCCGTCTGCTACCTCGAAACGCCCTATTTTCCTTCTATCTGCACCGGTAAAAGCACCCTTATCATGGCCAAATAACTCCGATTCTATAAGGGTTGGCGACAGGGTTGCACAGTTAAGTGTAACGAAAGGCCCCTGCCATCTTTTCGAGAGAAAATGGAGGCGATTTGCTGCAAGCTCTTTCCCCGTCCCCCTTTCTCCCATCAGCAACACTGGCCTGTCCACAGGTGCCACCAGCGATAATCGCTCCTGAAAATCAAGAAAAGGCTCAGATTGCCCTAACGCATCATTCGTCTTCACCATAGCATCACCACCCAGCTAACCACAATAAGGTAAAATATCCTACATATTGGCGCATATCACCGCTCCTGTCAATATCGCATTTTCTCGCAAAACCAAACTTGCCTAGCTATCCAGCTGAACACACAGCACATATTCAAACTCTTTATTTTGGCACACTACGTGCTACAGAAAAAGCAAACCCTTAAATCAGACGGAGGATACCATGGGAATTTTTACTCGTTTTACAGACATAGTGAGCTCAAACATCAATTCAATGCTCGACAAGGCTGAAGATCCTGAAAAAATGATAAAATTGATGATTCACGAGATGGAGGACACTCTGATCGAGCTCAAATCATCTTGCGCCGGGGTAATTGCCGGTCGAAAAAAGCTCGAAAGAAAATCTGACAACATCCTGGAAAAAGTCGAACTCTGGAGTAAAAGAGCAAATCTTGCGGTGAGTAAAGGCAGAGACGATCTCGCAAGGGAAGCCCTGCTTGAAAAGCGTAGATTTGCAGAAACCGCAGAAACACTTGGAAACGAAATCAGTGAATACAAGGGCCTCTTGACACAATACCATGAAGACATCCAGGAGCTTGAAAATAAGCTTGCCAGCGCCAAGGAAAAAAAACGAATGCTTGTACAACGCCATAAACGTGCCACAGGTAAAAAACGCGCCCAGGAAGATATCCGTCGCAGTTCAAATGCGGATACCATGGCCAGATTTGACAAACTGGAAAGCAGAATAGAACAGATGGAAGCGGAGGCAGAACTGGTCAATATACCAAAAAAACAGACCATCGACGAAGAATTTGACACCCTCGCAACCGATGATGAAATTGAGAATGAACTTGCTAAGATTAAAGCTGCTCAATACAGTAGGAAAAATGATACTGCATAAAATCCATCTTCAACTCAACTGGAGCAATTTGCAATGTTAAACGTAATCATCGTCTCCATAGTTTTTGGCTCAATTGTCGCACTGGCCGCTCTAATCTGCGGGACCGTGTTAATTATCGTCAAAAGCCGCAGCAGAAACAGCTCCATGGGGGCAGCGAACAGCGAAGAAGCAAAAACTATCCAAGAGATCTACCAGGGCCTCGACAAGCTTCAGAAACGAATTGAATCCCTGGAAACGATTTTAGCGGACAACACCAGAAGGAAGGATAGCAATGAATAGATATAACGAGCAGGCAGGAATCTACCGGGCCCGAAACGGCGTCTTCTTAGGTGTCTGCAAAGGTATAGCCGATTATTTTAACTTTCGTGTATTCTGGGTGCGAATGACGATGGTCGTCGTATTTATCTTCAGTGGCTTCTGGCCCGTCATCGGTGTCTATCTGGTAGCGGCCTTTTTCATGAAACCAATGCCGATCAAACCGCTCGAAAGTGAAGGTGAACGAGAGTTTTATGACAGCTACGCCCACTCCCCTAGAAGTGCAGCCCAACGCCTGAAAAGAAAATTTGATGAACTCGACCGAAGAATCAGGAGAATGGAGGATGAGGTAACTACTCGGGAATATGACTGGGAACGCCGTTTCAACTCACACTAGGAGCTTGTCCGAGAATAGAAGTTTTCGCTCAGATCGAGGCAAAATCGAAAAATTACCGGAGGCATATAGGTAATATTCCGAGGGTAATTTTTCGAGTTTAACGAAGATATGAGGGGAAAGAGCATTCTCGGACAGCCTCCTAACCAGAGCTGGACAAGGTTTCAGGAGTAAGGGGCCGGCGACAACTCTGTCTAAATTCAAAAACACCCATGCCAACGGCAGCTGCTAAATCAGCAGGTGCCGTTTTTTTTTGCCACATTATTTTCAAATTAATTAGACTAACGTATCAGTAAATCTTATACTTAATCATAAGCAAAACACTACAGAACAGTGACTTTCAACACGTTGTGCATTACCCTTTGCAGATAGGAATAATTCTCAACGGAATAGGATTAATATTTTACACCCCCACAAACGAACCTGCCCCCCGATAAACCGGAAATAAGGAGAAAATCATGTCCCAAGCAATTCATTACATTATGTTACTGCTACTGGTTTTCATTATCGCTGAAATACGTAATGTTCTCGTCTATAGCAACCCGTATCAAGCTGAACAAGTTTCCATTTGGAATGAGGCTGGGAATATAGAGGACAGCAACAGCCACAAGCTCGTCAAGCGGCTGTAAAATCCAAGCCACCTCTGAGATTCACATCTGACCCTGTCGCAATGAGTCCGACCGCCAAGGATCGCTCATACCGGGTTTGCTTTTTTGCACTTTTCCCTTCTCCAGTAAACTTTCATCCATCGCAGCAAGTGGAGTGGATGACCCACAAGACTGCTCCAGAGATAAGAAGTCAGATTATCAGAGCTGTAGTAGAGCATTGTCCACCACTGGGCTGGAAAAAGAGTGCAACAGACTAAACCCCAAAAACTGGTATCATTTTTTTGGGACAGATTCACACGGGGCCAACCATCAAAAGAACAACCGATCCCCCCAGGGACTCTCTTTTCCACATATGCAATCTCACGCAACACCCTTTCACTCCATGGCGTTAAATAATGAAATAATGAAAGCGACCTGAAGAGCTGTGGATACACCTCTTTTACCCTGTGCCAGTCAAGTGTATCAACACGCTTTTCAACCAAACTTACAATATCAGCCACGGATATTAACTTAAATGGTTCATATGTCAGCGGTGCATGAAAACCATGCTGAAACAGGTGCCAAAGCATTTCAACGTCAGGAAGCGTAAACGCATTTACCCCATCTACCTCAAAAAGTTGTCCATCTCTATACAAGTCAGAAAAAGAAAGTGGCTGATAATAGGGAGGATCGTTCGGAAACAGGCCATGGTGAAGCTCCACGCAAACCAGCAGTCCATCCACTGTGCAAAAAAGAGGAGGAAGATGATAATAACCATCTGGAATTGCAGCCGTAGACGCCTTGAAGCCATGTTTTTGCAACAGTGAGTGTACATGATATACATCTTCACTTAAGAACCAAAGGTCTAAATCACGCATTGGCCGCTGACCAATTTCAGGATAAAGGGTCTGACATAACGCGCCCCCTTTAAGAACTAAACTTGGAACACCAAGCTCTTCCAGCAAGAGTAAAATTTGCTGAAGGCTCTTCATACGTACACTGTTGGCGTGGCGATGACGAAGAGACAAAAACTTCAACCCACGTGAGAAGGCTACTGGAATTTCGATATCTACAGTTTCAAGATGCTTATACAGTAGCGGCCCCATGCCATGTTTTTCGACCTCCGGCAAAAGAGTATCCCAATTTTGACAACTACCGCACGCCTCATACAACTGCCTGCGCTGAGCGGAATTTCCCTCGATGCAAGCGCAGAGGTGCAGGATTGAGGACAACATCAACTCTTTTGAGTAAAGAACATAGGAAATGCATCCTGTAATAGTGTGAGAATCGAGGAGAAATCGCCATAAGTGAGCTGAAAAAAAGGCACAGCCCTGGTGAGTTTTGCCAACCGCTGGATACCATGACTCTCAAAATTCCTTGCATTAACATAACATTCCAAAATCCTAGCACATCCTTCAGCCCCTGAGATTTCTTTTAGCTCAGTTACTGCGCCAGCTCTATATTCTGGAAAAAGAACTAGAGAAAGAGGTGGAGCAGACGGGCAAAAGAGTTTACTCAGCAAACGATGGGGTAACATAAATCCCTTTGCACCAGCGACCTTCCCTTCACCTTCAAAATCAGCGAATGACTCCAGCACCGCTCTGGAACCGGCCTTAAAAGAAAATGGTCTGGTAAAGGGAACTATGCGAGAGCCATCTTCATTAAGAACGACAAGCTCATCAGTCAGATATGTACATCCACTGGCAACCAGCCAGGCACTCAAAGTACTCTTGCCGGACCCGCTCTTACCCGGCAACAGAATACCACCATTCTTCGTACCTAAAGCCGCGGCATGGATTGCAAAGCCAAGCGAATTATCAACTACAGATTGATGGATAATTTCATTAATAACTGCATATGCAAGTTCATATTGACATTCACCGCCGTAAAGTGTTTTTCCGTCATGGATTAGTTCAAAGGCTGGCTTACCACTTCCTACTCTGACATCATAACTTGTCCTGGAAAGCGCACCCTCTCCTCTTTTAAGATCACAGCAAAGAAAGTCAATTAGCTCCAGAGCTTGTCTTCCATTTGCGTTAAGAGTTATGTATTGCTCACAAAATCCGACCGTTCGATTATTAATTTTAGTCATTACTCGCTATCAACGCCCCACTCTCAACCAGAGACTCAATC
Source organism: Desulfobulbaceae bacterium (assembly GCA_024227155.1). Classification (GTDB taxonomy): domain Bacteria; phylum Desulfobacterota; class Desulfobulbia; order Desulfobulbales; family Desulfocapsaceae; genus Desulforhopalus_A. The sequence continues at coordinate 50,807 of JAAELB010000247.1, read as the reverse complement.
GCTGCAGACACATCGCCCCTGATCATCTCTTTTTGATCAGGATATGCATTTTCAAGATGAACTGTCATCTCCTCCACAGAGAACCCCTGGTCGCACATTTGCCAGATGAGATATGCTGTTTCATTCAGATACAACCCATCAGCTACGGACCCGGAGTAAAGTAGTATTTCATTGTCGAATTGTTCGATCTTGTAAAGTGGATTTAGGGAATATTTTTCTAAAAAAATCATAGGCTTGGTTGACAGTCAGGTTAATAATTTTGAGCAAGCTATAAGTATTTCGCGGTAATAATTCATAAACATTTTTGGTAACCGTTCACCGCCCCCTTCAAAAGACTGCATAACCAGAGTCCGTAACCGTTCGTCCAGTGCTCCAGGTTCGTTCAAGCTGGTCTCCTGGCTATAGTTGGCTATGTCAGGAGGCCTGATCGGACGAAAATGGGGTGCTGGTGAACGGTTACCATTTTTGCTACTATGAACTAAATCGCCAGTGAGGTCCATATCCAATTTGAAATTTTACTGTTTTAATACAATCCTGCAATTTTCTCCAACCATCGTCCAGCCTAACCCCGATAAACTGAATAGGTAACCCGGGCTCCAAACAGAAGCCCCTGCAATCGACAAAAAGTATTAATATACAGTATCACTGATTTGGACTATTATACTCCGACAGAGTCCACCAAATATTTTTATAAAAAATGAATATCTTACCAGCTTTGAGAAGGCGCATCCCTAACCTCGCAGGAGTAGTGATATTTATCTTTTTAATAGTCCATGACTGTTTTAGTGATGATCAATTCAAAATCGATAAAACAAATCTTGACTGGGCAGCCGCCCAATATTGTGAAAAATCCCAAGACAGTCTTCTTACATGGGAAAAATTAATCAGAGAGAACAACAGCGAATCAGATTTTGCAAAACTCGACCAGGTAAACAGGTTCTTCAACCGATTCGAATTTATAAGCGACTACAGCCACTGGGGAACAAGGGACTACTGGGCAACTCCCCTTGAGTTTATAGCAAGTGGAGGAGGTGATTGCGAAGACTTTTCCTTTGCCAAATACTTCACTCTCAAAGCTTTGGGGATTTCCGATAAAAAGCTTAACCTTACCTACGTCAAAGCCCTGCAGTTAAACCAGGCCCACATGGTTCTTACATACTTTGCCTCTCCTGGGGCTGAGCCCCTTATCCTTGACAATTTAACAGACGAAATAGAACCCGCTTCAACAAGAAGTGACCTGCTTCCTGTATATAGCTTTAACGCCACCGGGTTATGGCTAGCTAAACAAAGAGGCAAGGGAAAACTGGTGGGTAAAAGCTCGAAGCTTGAACGTTGGCAGAGTCTGCTCGAGAGAATGCCAAAAGCACTTATAAGATAAATGGAATCATCATGACACTATATCGACAACTGTTTATTTTTACGTTTATCCTCTTTCTGTTGCTATGTACAGGTACCTGGATAGCACAACTCAACTCCACACGAAACTTCCTCACCCATCAGATGGCATCCCATAGCCAGGATACAGCGACTTCTCTTGGGCTATCGCTTTCCCCATACATGGAACAGCCCGACCTGCCAGCTGTTGAAACAATAATTAATGCCGTTTTTGACAGTGGATACTACCGAACAATCAGATTAGTAGACATGAAGGATCGTGTCCTTATTGATCGGACCCTGGATTTACACATCGAGGGCATCCCCCAATGGTTTACCAGCACGATCAAATTTATTTCTCCCAAATCAAGCGCAATGGTACTGGGCGGATGGTACCAGACCGGCACGATAGAGGTTGAGAGCCACCCCGGGTATGCATATAAAACCCTGTGGGAAACAGGGGCCAACACCTCCCTTTGGTTTTTTCTCATGGGGGCATTGGTGATTACAGTTGGAGGAATGGGGTTACGACTATTACTTAAACCCCTTGTCTGTATTGAGCATCAGGCCAACAATATATGTGAAAGACAATACGATCAACAGGAGACGCTCCCTCGAACAAGAGAACTTCGTCGGGTTGTCGAGGCCATGAACAGAATGAGCGAAAAAGTCAAAGATATGTTCAACGAACAGATGGCTACAGCAGAACGGTTGAGGGAAAATGCATATAGCGACCCTCTGACCGGTTTAGGTAACAGACGGTACCTTGAGAGACAAATTACAACCAGGCTTAACAGGGGCGACAACAGAACAAAGGGTGCATTTCTTCTCCTGGAATTAAAAGACCTGCATAACCTTAACCAACAGAGAGGTTTTCAGGCGGGTGACATCTTTATTCAAAAGGCGGGTGATGCTTTACAACAGACAACCATGCATATTGCCAATGGGACGCTTGCCAGGTTAAACGGTGGAAATTTTGCAATTTTCCTCCCGGACACCCATCTAGAAGAAGCGCAAGCTGTGGCAAAAACTGTAACTCGTAACTTAGTCAAACTGGCAGCTGAAAGTTTGGCTTTATCAAACAATGTGAGTCATACAGGAGGTGTCTCTTTTGACCAGCAAACCGATTTCACTCAACTCCTATCCGGAGCAGACATCGTTCTGCGCTCAGCTCAACAGGATGGTGAAAACAGATGGAGGGTTGAAGCGCTAACTAAAAGCCAAAGAACCGTGCCCCAGAACCAACAAGAATGGAAAGACATCTTAACAAAGGCTATCACCGATAAAGATATCGTGTTGCTGTATCAAAAAGTTGTACCATTTAAGAAACAAACAGATACTTTTCACCATGAAGTTTTTTCCAGAATCAGATCAGAGTCGGGTACTTTGCTCAGTGCAGGGATGTTCGTACCCCTTGCAATTCGCTTTGAGATGATAGCACTACTTGATAAAATAGTCATTGAACAGGCAATGAATAGACCGGTGGAAACGCTTGGAGTTGAGAAGGTGGCCGTCAATGTCTCCACAGCATCTCTTTGTGATGAAATTTTCCGCAACTGGCTGTTAAAATCGTTACAGAAACTTCGCCCAACAGCACCAAGGTTAATCTTCGAATTTGCCGAGTACAGTGCTGTTCAAAACCTAAGCGTTATACAAAAATTTGGCAACCAGGTACATCAACTCGGCCACGGATATGCGCTGGATCATTTTGGCCAGGGCTTTTCAAATTTTGGCTATTTAAAATCACTTAGACCTGACTACATTAAAATCGACAGAGCCTATACGGATGAATTGCAAACGCAAGACAGCGATAGTTACTTTTTTATAGCCTCACTCATCAACGCTGCCCACAGTCTGGACATACAGGTGATCGCTGAAGGCGTGGAGACTGAGATACAGTTCAACCTGTTAAAACAACTAAACATTGATGGTGTACAGGGCTTTTTTATTGAAAGACCCTGGCCTTTCAATAAACGAATGCATGCTAAAAGATAATAGCTTCTGCTACAATCAACAAAGTAGCTTTAAACGAGTTTAACTTCACAAGCAACACCAACGAATGGAGCCCATAGGATGAAATCAATTCAATTTGCAAACGGCGATCAGATGCCTATTCTCGGCCTCGGAACCTGGAAATCAGCTCCAGGGAAAGTGTACAAAGCAGTAAAAGAGGCCTTGCAACTTGGTTACCGCCATATCGATTGTGCACCAATTTATGGTAATGAGGCAGAGATCGGACAAGCTCTTAGCGATTCCTTCGCGGAGGGTGTGACAACTCGAGAGCAATTATGGATTACCTCGAAACTATGGAACAACTCCCACGCCCCAGAAAACGTACAGCCGGCAATTGAAAAGAGTCTTGCTGATCTCCAGATCGACTCCCTTGACCTTTATCTTATCCACTGGCCGGTGGCATTCCGAAGCGAAGTACTCTTTCATAATTCTGCCAAAGACCTCATAGGGTTGAACGAGCTGCCAATCGCCACAACATGGTCTGCCATGGAGAATCTTGTAGACAAAGGTTTATGCAATCATATTGGTGTTTCAAACTTTAGCGTCCCCAAGCTAAAAGAGCTCCTGGGAACCGCTAATATAAAACCAGAGATGAACCAGATAGAACTCCACCCGTACCTGCAGCAGCCAGCCATGTTAGAATTTTGCAATTCCAACAGCATCCACCTAACGGCCTACGCACCACTCGGCTCCTCCGATCGACCCGCCCCCTTAAAGAGTGAGGACGAACCGATACTACTTGAAGATCCGACAATAATTAAGATGGCCGCCAACCATGCTATCAGTCCTGCACAGTTGCTCATCAGCTGGGCTATTCACAGGAATAGTGTTGTTATTCCAAAATCGGTCAACCCTGATCGACTCAAACAAAATCTGGGTTCAGCTGCAATTTCTCTTTCCCAGGAAGATATGGAACAGATAGCGGAACTTAACAGAAACCGCAGATACGTGAGTGGTGATTTCTGGGTGGTTGAAGGCGGGCCATACAGTTTAGCAAACCTTTGGGACGAGTAACACCTCCCCCGTCAATTCGCCGAAAAGTTGACTGTGAATTGACGGGCAAATAAAAACCCAGGCTTTTTGGAACTCCCTGAGCAAGCACTCCTAAATCCTTTCATACCAGTTAAACATGTGAAAATATCCCTGAACAAAAATGCGCAAATCTATTCAAACCCTTATTAGTCTCTTTAATAATAGAGAAACATATCAGTTACATTGGAGAGTTTTTTTTTCAGAAAAGAAACTATATATTTTTTCAGGGTTATCTATTTATGTAATTCTATTGCTGGCAAGATCCTGGGGAAATTTCTCTCAGCCCGGTTTTTATGCGGAAGATGCCAGCCATTATTTTAATTTTTACTACGGGAATACTCACCGATTCACTGACATCTTCCAAACACCTAACGGTTATCACAATGTTTACAACAATTTGATGGCCTGGCTCATTGCTAAATCAGACATACTCCTTCAACCTTTTCTTTATCAGTTCGTATCTATCAGTCTTGCAATCCTAACGATTGCTGCCTTCTCTCTTTCCGGATTAATACGATCTAAATATATCCTGCTAATATGCCCTCTCCTCCTGGGTTTTTCAGGTCTCAACCACATTTATTATTACATATCTCTAACATTTCAGATGTATGTAGTTGTCGTACTTCTGCTGGTGATGCTGTTCTGGCAAAACAGTTCCGCACTATTATTAAATTTTCTTTTCTTCCTGGTAGCATGTTTTTTGATTTGGTCAGGCCCATACTCTGTTTTAGCTGTACCTTTCTGCCTGGCTTTCATTGCTCTGTTTAAAGGTAAAAACATCCTCTTCTCAGGGCTTTTACTTGTCACCGCAGCCTATGTTCTTTCAGTATCAGAAAGTACAATCATGCCAGAGAACCTCTTGGATTCGAACATAATGACTATGTGGGGCAAATCCCTTGTGCTCCACATTTTTTATATGAATTTTAAAGACACGATAAACCCGGAGAGACTCCTTCTGATACCTGTAACAATTATCCCACTACTAATATACCTGCGTAACGAAAAATACTATCTAAAGACAACATTGCTGTTTGCCATTCTAATAATCAGCTCCTTAGCGCCTCTTTTCCTCAGTGAAAAATACCTGCTTTACCAGCAAATATTCCCTTGCCACATCATGATTGCACAATTTTTCTGGTTAGCCTTTGTACTCTATTCGTTCGACAAGATACTTCTGAAAATAAAACATTTTCAGTCTAGTGCAGGAGTTCTTATGATGCTGAGCATAGCTTCATTTATAATCTATGATAATTATAGCCATAGTGATAAATATAAAGTGCCTATCCTCTCATCTACAAAAAAGTTTGTCCAGACCGTGAAAGAAGCAGAACAGCTGCGCTTAAAAGACAAGGGCCAATGGTTAGAGGTTACCGCTGATGGATCGGACGTCTTTGTCCTTAAAGCTCATGTAGGAGTAAGTTCAAGAAAGCATGCTCCAATTAAAAGAATCCATGTGCAATGATGGACTCGTAACCCGAATAGATCGGAACTTTCTAAAATGCTTGGATAAGTACCTTCACGAAATTATTTTCTGCCACAAAAACGCAGAAAATAATTTCTAAGGTACTAAAAACTCCGATCTACTTCGTTGAGGTTCTTGGCTACGTCTGCAACGAATTATCGGCGTCAGCTATCGTTCCAATAGCTTCAGACTTCTGCCCAGAGACTTTTGAGGCGGTAGTAAGAAGGTGCTGTAGTGAAGGTGGAGGCGTAATAAAGAAGACAAACTGAAAACTAAACAGAGATTTTTTCAATTTTATCAAAGCCATATGTATCCCTGCCAGGATCTTTACAAGATTTTTTGTCGACAACACCGATCCATAGGGGATCGGCAGACCATATAGCCCAGTGAGGGTAAAGCCGTTCTGGGTAAAAATTTTCTTTGCCGATCGGAGGGTAAAAAAATGATAACTGTTTAGATTGATAATTCCCCGCCTGGTATAAGCAAACCTCCCGATAAGAAGCAACAATCTCGTTAGAATAAAACCGATATTGGCAACAGTTACACATATTTTAATATCTGGTCTCTTTTCGGTAATTTCCAGAAGTTTAACAATCATTTTTTCCGGATCAAGAGATATCCCGGAATCCTCCAAAAGAAAGATGTAGTCGATATCATGAGTTACATCTTGATCTTCATTGAAGAAGCTACCACTTTTCACGCTGACATGATGTCCATTTTTCCTCAAATGCTCTTGTAATTCTCCGGGTACGTTCCCCACCAGTAAAATTTTCGATTGAGGTTGAATATCCTGAGATTCCAGAGCTTCGAGAAAAAACTTCTGTTCGACGTTATTGAATGCAGCTGACTTTTCGGCTTTACAATCATATTTAGGGTCATAAAAGATATGAAAATGTTGCACCTTTGCTAGAAGGGTTGCCTTAAAAACATCCCAGGCATATCTGAGACCATTCACATGACATATTTCATTTCCATAGAAAGTCGGAATAGGCAACTCCACAATACGTTGTTCAGCAAATATCAGCTGGATAATAATTTCTGTGTCAAAATGAAAGTCATTGCTATTGAGTCTAAAGGGTATCCTTTTCAGAGCAGCAATACTATATAATCGATAGCCACTGTGAAATTCACTCAAGTCTGAATGTAACATTCGGTTCTGGTAGCCGGTGAGTATCTTATTGCCCACATATTTGTATACGGGCATACCGCCCTTCAGAGCTTGTTTCTTCTCTATCATCCTGGAGCCGAACACAACCTCGGCCTCGGCGGTGGCCAGGGGTTCAATAAGTTCCGGCAAACATTCAGGTGCATATTGCCCATCACCATGCAGAAGAGCAACCCAGTCAAAACCGTTTTCAATGGCATAATGAAAACCGATTTTCTGATTCCCTCCATACCCCTGGTTTACTGGATTGAAAAGAATCTTCAGATTAAAAGGAAACAGGCCTGCCCGACGAAACAATTCACTCCTGTTAAACGTTTTGTCCTGGGAAGAATCGTCTATAATCAGGATTTCGATTTCATAGACATCGAGGAGTTGAGTCGGAATTCTTTCAAGAACGTTCTCAATGGTATTTTCTGCATTATACGCTACAATAAAAATCAGTAGCCGGTCTCGAACTCTGTTCATTGAAATTTCTGCCTGTGGATAATCTGCTGTTTGTTTATTCATAATATCAAGAGCGAAAAACAGATAACCAGTCTATTTAACACATAATACTGGGCAATCAGCCTCGAGAATTATATATTGAGCTGTAGAACCAAACATAATTTTACCAAGTTTTGATGGTTTCTTTAATCCTATGATAATCTCATCAACCCCCTTCTCCTTTGCATAGCTGACAAGCTCCTCACCTGGCATCACACTTCTGGTGAGGATATGGCTCTCACAGAGAATATTCTGTTTTTCAAAGATATCTATTTTTAATTCCTCGAGTTGAGCATCTATTTCAGCAATTTCTTCCCCTGATCCATCAGGTAAAAAAGTGCTTACCAGATAAATATATGCATTCGAATCTTTTGCCCTTTGTACACCCTTGTCGAGTATATTTGATATTGAGGTATTTTTGTCATAAGAAATGAGAATTTTCATTACAGTTCTCCTTAGTTTGGTTAATGCCTTACCCTTGAAAGCCTGTCTCTCCAATATTCCTCGCCCAGGAAACTCCACTTTCCTGAGGGATGAAATCGTTGACTGTTTTTATAACACAAATACTTTTCTAAATACCGCTCTAATTACCGAAACTGCAGAATAATTAACTACAGGTACAATCAACGCTTGCGCTTAATAATCTGTTGGTTATTAGTTATCTCCTGAAGATATTCTGGTAAAACTACACTCCAGATTCGTTTAAACATTTAAATTATCCAGGACCACTATGTCTGATACATTTACTATAAAGTTAGAACCCCATGGCCGTGAAATAAAGGCAAAAACAGGTCGGAGTTTGATGGAAGCACTTGTTGACCACTCCATTTTCCTGCGATCTGACTGTGGCGGTCGTGGTAAGTGCAGCAAATGCCGGGTAGAGCTGGTATCAGCCAATGGCTCTAAGGAAGATCTGATCTCATGCACCCACGAGATAAATAGTGACATAAAAATCGAGATCCCTGAGACCTCCATGCTTTCCTCACATATTATCACCAAAGCTCCAGTCTCTTTCCCCGACTCATTCAGTAACAGATTTATTGACCCGGACCTGGATACCAGTTACGGCATTGCCGTCGATTTAGGCACCACCACCATAGCCGTTTATTTATGCAATACAACAAGCGGAGAAGTCCTTTCTTCAATTGCGATCAAAAACCCGCAAGCTCTCTACGGAGATGATGTAATGAGCCGGATTGGGGCCATTAACAATGAAAAGGCGAACTTACAACGTTTGCAGAATCTGGTTGTTAAAGCTATAGAATGGGGAATAGTAGAATTACTGTCCTCCCTGGAATTAGACAAAAAAGACATCGGTAAAATAGTTACTGTCGGCAATCCGACCATGATTCACATCCTTGCTGGTGTCAATCCCGAGTCCATTGGCACCTTCCCCTACCAACCAGCATTTCATGAAGCGAGAACAATGAAATCAGCTGATGCTGGATTTGGTCTTGGCGACATCCCACTACAACTTTTACCCCAGATATCCGGTTTTATTGGGGGCGACATTCTAAGTGCCGCTCTGGCTGTTGACCTGGAAAATCAGCCCGACGGAACCCTGCTGATAGATCTCGGTACCAACGGAGAACTGCTATTTAAAGGCAAGGGAAAACTCTATGCCACATCGTGCGCTACCGGGCCCGCCTTTGAAGGGGCAACCCTTTCGTGCGGTATGCAGGCTATTCCCGGTGCCATCAACAAGGTGGTAGTTGCCAGTCCTGAAGACGCCCCTGAATTCACCATGATTAATCCAAAAAAATCTTCTAAGACAAAACCCTTTGGCGTCTGTGGGACAGGGGTAATAAGCGGAGTGGCCGAGTTCTGTCGCAACCACATAATTGAACCGGGTGGTGCGTTCACAAAAGAGAACAATACAATAAAACCACTGCAACGCAAAGGGGCAGGCTCACCACGCTATGTTCTGGTCAACGGGGATGACAGCCAGGACGGATCTGCTGTCTACATTAGCCAGAAAGACATCCGCTCTGTTCAACTCGGTAAAGGCGCGTTAATCACCGGCATTGAGTTCCTCCTGAAAGCCGCAGGATACAAAACGCCGGAGAAGATACTAATCGCCGGAGCATTCGGTACATTTATAGAAAAAGAGGATATGCTTACGCTGGGAATGATTCCTGTGGTAAACCCCGAAAGCATTGAGGTTTCAGGCAATTCTGCCGGCGCTGGCGCTGTCATGGCCCTTTGCGATGACACAATCCTCCAAAAGGCCATTGATATGACAGAGAAAATAACGATTATTGATCTCGCCTGTGACCCAAAATTCCAGGAAGTTTTTGTGCAAAAACTCAGCTTTCCTTTCTTGAAAAACTAAGCAAACCATCCCTGTTCAGTACTCCTTAGGTTTATCGATATCTTGAAGGAGTGCTGAGCATGCCTCTGCTGAATCGAAACATTTCGATGTACTACCTCCACTCGAGCCCAATAATCCGGCATCAATTTTCTTCGCAGCCAGTTTGTTTTACCCGTGAAGTATTTTCGTCATTCCCGCATGTTTTTATCTCTATTCCGAACGGAAGAGTACTACCATACTTTCTTTCAAATCCTTTATAGGGATTTGACCGGGAGCGGAAGATTTGACACCAACGGCAAAAGTAATATCGGAACCAAACAGACCACCAGCTAATCTACTCACCGCCCCTTCCTCCCCCATGGACATAGTCACGATTGGGCCGTGCACTTCCCCATTTCTCGCTTTATTTGTAGCACTTAAAAGAGTCAGCACATCTTGATATGTCTTTGGCATGACAGCAAGTTTAGAAATATCTGCTCCTGCGGTCTGGGCCTCGACCAACTTTTGGTAAATGAAGGATTCGCTGGGGGTTTCTTTAAAATTGTGGTAGGAAAAGATTAATTTAACTCCATGTAATATAGCGATATTTCTGATTTCTTCGACAAATTCAGCATCATTACAAAGCTCTATATCAACAATATCGACATCACCTGTTTCTATTGCTGCAGTAATCAACTCCAACCGCTTTTGCCGGGAAATTTTGGCAATACCTCCTTCCAGATCTATTCGACAGGTGAAAATCAGAGGTATCTCGCAAATGTTAGTGCGCAACTCTTTTAGAACAGTTAAGCAATCCTCTATATTTTCTACTTTGTCATACGCATCAACCCGCCACTCTAACAGATCAGGTTCCATTGCAACCAACAGTCCCGCTTCCGTAATAATTTCTTCTTTTGCAGCGCCTACCAATGATAGACAAATCAGCGGTTTGGAACCTCCTATTACAGCATCTCCAACAGTTACCTGTATTTTACTCTGCTGCCTCATGATTCACTTACCTCATTTAAAATCATTTGATGTGACGTCCTTATGTTGTACCGTTTTAAATGGCAATACCTGTTACAAATGAAGTTTGCAGCATAATTCCCTCACAGATATTGCCGTGCCAGGCCCAAGATTTGACAGAATAATAGAAAAAAGACAAAAATTTTCAGGCCAAATCTGTAACAGAAATAAACAAAGAAAGCGACCGATAGTAGCATTATAAAAGAGAAACCAGGCCAACATCATAAAAGTGAAAACTGACAACATAGTTTTTGCAAAGAACACTCCGTTCCTGTAGATTGCTTGATGCCCTGCTCTGAGTAAATCAGAATTTTTCGAAATATTTGAACAACGGCCTTAAACCCCACAGGTAAAAAACAGTATCAGTGTGGTTTGAAAAAATTCATATCCGGTTTGCTGTTTAGGAACGGGTGAGAAAAGAAAATATCGTAATTAATCCTCCACGTATCAGAAGAAAATGCTAATTACCGAAATCCTTACACGTAACGCCAGAATGTATGGCCAGGAAGTCGCCTTGATAGAGCGTGAACCTGCAAAAGGTCTCCGAACTGAAATAACCTGGCAAACTTTTGAAGACCAGGCAAACTCTATCGCCCAGGGGCTGATTAACCGTGGAGTGTCAAAAGGAGATCGTGTTGTTCTTTTGATGATGAACTGCCTTGAGTGGTTGCCTACATATTTCGGCATCTTGAGAACCGGAGCCTGGACTGTCCCCTTGAATTTCAGGTTTGTGGCCAAAACAATTTGCAACTGTACACAACTTGCTGAACCCAAGGTTGTTATCTTCGGTGAGGAGTTTATCGAAAGGATTTCTGAGATCAGAGATGACATTCAGGACAGTGTGAAGTCCTTTATTTTTGCAGGTCCAGAAGATAAGAGGCCAGAATGGGCAGAATCATTGTCGCAAATCATCAGAGAGTACCCTCCTGAAGATCCCAAGATTTCCTTTGATATCTCTGATGATGCTGCGCTCTACTTCACCTCTGGAACGACAGGCACGCCCAAAGCGGTGCGCTTGACCCATCGCAATCTCGAACACGCCTGCTATATAGAGAATCTTCACCATCACCAGACCCATGAAGACGTCTTTCTCTGTATACCACCCCTATATCATACCGGAGCAAAGATGCACTGGTTCGGGAGCTTTATTGTCGGCGGAAAGGCCGTTATCTTAAAAGGAATAGAACCGGAGTGGATATTCCAGGCAATCTCAGAGGAGCAGGCAACCATTGTCTGGCTCCTGGTGCCATGGGCAATGGATATGCTTTTTACTGTTGAATGCGGAGAGTTGAAACTCAAAAACTATAAACTTGACCAGTGGCGCCTCATGCATATAGGGGCACAACCGGTACCGCCAAGTCTGGTTCGAGAGTGGATGAGAATATTCCCTAACCAGAAATACGACACAAACTATGGCCTCACCGAGAGTACAGGCCCCGGATGCATTCATCTGGGAACAGAGAATATGCACAAAGTCGGCTCAATTGGGGTGCCCGGCTTTGACTGGGAGTGTCAGATTGTTGATGAGCATCTTCGACCTGTTCCATACGGTTCTCCAGGTGAGCTAATCATCAAAGGGCCAGGCATGATGAAAGAGTATTACAAGAATCCTGAGGCAACAGAAAAATCTCTTGTCGATGGCTGGTTGTTGACCGGGGATATTGCACAGCGAGACGAAGACGGTTTTATATGGCTTGTCGACAGAAAAAAAGATGTAATAATTACCGGCGGAGAAAACATATATCCAGTGGAAATTGAATCTCTTATCATGGGCCATCCTGCAGTTCAGGATGTGGCAATTATCGGCACCCCAAGCCTGAGACTTGGCGAAATTTCCACTGCAATTATCAAGACAAAGCCCGGTCATGAGCTGAAAGCTTCAGAGATTAATGAGTTTTGCGAGGTTTTACCCCGCTATAAACGCCCCAGAAAAATCATCTTTGCAGATGTCCCCCGCAATGCGACAGGAAAAATAGAAAAGCCTGAGCTACGAAAAAAATACGCTGGCCACTCAGAAAGTTTCAAAATCTGACGTTTTTATCCTTTTGGGGACACGATGAATGGGCAAGAAAGATTACATATTGATTGTTGTACTGTATGGTTCAATCCTGGCAGGACTACTTTTCCCCGGGATGTCCGCTACAGTTTCAGGTATCATCAAATACCTGATGATGACCATGTTGTTTCTGGCCTTTATCAAAATATCTCCAATTGATATCGGCCGGAACCTGATGTCGAACTGGGCCGAAATGATCTTCGGAACCCTGGTTCGTCTGATAATCGCACCTGCAGTGGCATATTGGGTCACTCTGGCATTCTACCCGCCATTGGCTCTTCCCATTCTTTTACTTGCGGGGACCTCTACCGGCGTGTCTGCACCTTTTTTCACCTCTTTGTGCCAAGGCAATATCTCATACTGTCTGGTTATGGCTGTGGTGACCAGTCTTTTTTTACCAATCAGCCTGCCGGTGATGGTAAAAGTGCTGTCCCATTCCACACTGGGCTTTGATCTTAGCGCCATGACCCTGTTTCTCACCATGATTATTTTCATTCCCCTTGGTGCAGCATTAGCGGTTCGACTACTGGTACCGAGACTACTTGAACCTATGAACCGGATGAGTTATCCCATTTCACTGGTGGTGATCGCAGGGATAAATTTTGGGGCACTTGGCCGCTACGTTCCCTACCTGCAAGCCAATCCAGAACAGGTTATCTATTGTGTGATCTTCGCAATCGGCTTGGCCCTGACATTAGCCTTTCTTGGCTGGAATTCCACAATGTCCAGGGACTGGGCCGACAAGATAGCCGCATCGGGCAGCCAGATCTGGGTCAATAATATTTTGATCATTGCATTAGCTGTTCAAATAAATCAACCGTTGGCCGCAACATTAAGTGCTATTTACATGATTCCATTTTACGGACTCGTTGTCTTTTTTTCGGTCTTGACCAACAGGGTGAAGCCTGCGTCCATTACTGGATAAATTGTTACTTAAAAAAATGATGAAACCGACAACAGACAGGGCAAATATATTCAGTTCGTTTTTTCTTCATTTGCACCCACGAACTATTCCAGCATCAACACTCAGGTTTCGGCTAAGTTTAGGGCTGGGTGGAATGGCAGCAACTCTCTTCTGTGTGATGGTGGTCAGTGGTTTACTACAGCTTCTTTCCTATTCTCCCCAGCCGGAGTCCGCATATTCTTCCATCCAAGTGTTGTACAAAGTTGGGGAAATGGGTGGTTTTGTCCGCAATATCCATTTCTGGGGTGGAAATCTTCTTGTTATTCTAAGCTTTTTACATCTGCTGCGGGTCTTTTTAACAGGTGCTCTGGATCAAAAACGCCGAACGAACTGGCTCATTGGTATTTGTCTCTTTATTTTGTTACTTTTCACTAATTTTACTGGCTACCTCCTTCCGTGGGATCAACTGGCCTATTGGGCCGTAACAATATTTACCAATATGCTGTCCTATGTGCCTGTTCTTGGCGAACAGTTGACTTATCTCTTCCGAGGAGGCAATGAAGTAACTGCCAGCACCCTGCACATTTTTTTCGGCCTGCATGTTGGCTTGCTGCCTATCTCTCTTGTTGTATTACTGGTATTTCATTTTTGGCAGGTAAGAAAAGCGGGAGGGTTAGTTCGCCAGAAAGAGGAGCGAGAAAATAGAATTCTTGTCGCACCTCATCTTATTAGCCGGGAAATTGCAACGGCATCTGTTCTTATTGCTGTACTTTTCACCTTTGCCTCCCTTGTTGATGCACCTCTTGCTGATCCGGCAAACTCTGGCCAAAGTCCAAACCCCGCCAAAGCGGCCTGGTACTTTATGGGGCTGCAGGAGTTGCTTCTACATTTGCACCCTACTGTTGCAATCTGCATTATACCCGCCCTTATGCTGCTTGGATTTGGAGCTATTCCCTATATTAAAGGCACTACCCTGCCCGCGGGCATATGGTTCGGAGGTCACAGGGGAAAGCGGCTGGCCTTAATCGTTTTTCTGCTGACGAGTCTTTTGACCTTTGTTGTCGTCATTATAGATGAGCAACTGCTACATGGGGCGAGCTCTTCACAAGCAGTTAATCTCTGGTTGTATCGGGGAATTTTACCGCTTGGATCCCTTTTACTTTTGCAGTTAGTGTTATATCTCGTAGTAACTAAGATTTTTGGCTATTCAAGAGCAGAAGGTGTTATGGCAATTTTCGTGGCAAACATCTCGATCATTGTCTCACTTACAGTCCTGGGTATCTGGTTTCGTGGCGGTGGAATGGTCCTTGTATATCCCTTTTGATACGATAAAGCATTGATGAAGACAGAAGAAATTCTTAAAAAAAATGAATCCTCCGATACCGTCAAAGGAACGATTGGGCGCAGATCAGTCATTGGTTGGTTCTGGAAAGTGGTTGGAGCTCTTGCCGTGATCGAAATGGGCTGGATAACAAGCTCTGTACTACGGTCTTCTCAACACTCAAAAACAGATACGAGCAAGGAGCTTGTGGATGTCGGAATGGTCGCAGAGTTCACCCCTGGCACAGTCACTCCAGTCCCACTGGGTCAGTTTCATCTTGCCTGTCTAGCGGATGGTAGTTTTCTTGCCCTATCAAAATCCTGCACTCACCTTGGCTGTTCAGTACCGTGGGATGAAAAAAAGAAGAAATTTGTCTGTCCATGCCATGGTTCTACCTTTGATTTACATGGGGTTGTGCTGACTGCACCGGCTCTTCGGCCTCTTGATTACTATCCGGTGTTTATTGAAAATGGCCTTGTCCGTGTGGATGTTTCAAAACCAATGCGACGAGACGCCTTTGGTCCAACCCAAACCTCAAGAGTGTAAAAATGGACGGAGAGGGAAATAAACCTGATACAGCACCACCTGCTTCAAGCCTTAAACCGTGGTTGTGGTTTGCTCGTGTTGGGGCAATTCTTATCCTCCTGAGTCCTTTTTTCTATTTACAGCGCTCAAACCATAGTATTGCCGTCGTCGATGAGCAACAGGACCAGTTTATCGGTAGTAAGGTCTGTGCAAGCTGCCATAAGGGGGTCTATGAAAAATGGCAAAATTCCCATCATGATCTGGCCATGGCCGTCGCCACTAATGAAATAGTAAAGGGTGACTTTAACGACTCCGTCTATTTTGACAAATACAACAATGTCACAAGCAGGTTTTTTCGTGAGGGGGACAAGTATTTTGTCGAGACCGAGGATAGCGAGAGTGAACTGGAGCGTTTTGAAATCACACATACCTTTGGGGTTTATCCGCTGCAGCAATATCTCATTCCCTTTGAGGGTGGCAGGTTGCAGTGCCTCAATATCGCCTGGGATGATCAGAAAAAAGTTTGGTATCGCCTCCCCCCATATGAAGTAAACGGGCCAAGCGATTGGCTGCACTGGACCAAGGGGGGACAAAACTGGAATGGAATGTGCGCAGAGTGCCACTCAACCAGCCTCAAAAAGAATTATGACAAGAAGAGTAATAGCTACACCACAACCTGGGCGGAGATAAATGTGGGCTGCGAAGCATGCCACGGCCCAGGCTCAAGACATAAGAACTGGGCCGAACAACCAGCCATGGGCAGAGCAACACTTGTAAATGCTGGCCTCACAGTTACCAGCAAAAATCTTTCGGCCAAGAACCAGGCTGCCCTTTGTGCACCTTGTCACTCCAGACGTTTTCAGTTGGGGGATAATAACCACAGTGAGGGTGAGTTACTTGACAAACTGGTACCCAGCCTCCTTGATGAAGGGCTCTATTATCCAGATGGACAGATTATCGAGGAAGTGTATGTTTATGGTTCTTTTTCCCAGTCGAAAATGTATCAGAAAGGGGTACGATGCAGTGATTGTCATGACCCACATAGCTTGAGACCACACGCTGAAAAAAATGAACTCTGTCTGCAGTGTCACCGTAAGGAGGAGTATGATACAGAAACACATCATTTTCACAAAAAAACATATCAGGGAAAGCCGAGCGACGGTTATCTCTGTGTGAAGTGTCATATGCCGGGGCAATATTATATGGGAATAGATTATCGCCCTGACCATAGCCTTAGAGTTCCCCGCCCGGATCTAAGCCAAAAACTTGCTACCCCTAACAGCTGTTCAACCCAAGATTGTCACGGGAACAAGCCCCTTGACTGGGTTGTCGAGAACTATACCAAATGGTACGGAACCAAGCGCAAACCTCATTACGGCGAGATTTTTTCCCAGGCGCGCAAGGGAAGCCTTGTAAATAGTGCAGAGCTACAAGGTTTGGCTGAAGACAATCTTCTACCCGCCATTGTCAGGGCAACTGCCATTTCTCTCTTACGTAATTATCCCGGTCCTGAAACACTAAAAACTTTCATCCTTAGCCTTCAGGACAGTGAAGCCCTTATTCGCTATACCGCGCTCCGCAATTTATCTCAGCTATCAAATGAAAGATTAGTAAAGCTGGTTGCACCCAAACTATATGATTCGGTAAAAGCTGTCAGGATTGAGGCGGCCTCTATTCTGGCGAAGGTTCCTTTAGATGAGCTGCGACCAGCCGATAGAAAATTGCAGCAACAATCGCTAGCAGAATACCGCCGCGCAATGCTCTACAACAGTGACTTTGCACCCCAGCGCTATAATCTGGGAAATCTCGCCCTGTCCCAGGGTGATGTTGATGGTGCAAAGACATTTTTCCGAGAAGCCATAGCAATTGATACCCTCTTTTATCCAGCAAAGGTTAACCTGGCCATGCAACTCAACCGGGAGGGGCAGAACAAGGAAGCTGAAAAGCTGCTGCAGGAGGTAGTTTCTGAGCATCCAAATCTGTATGAGATTTCATATTCTTTGGGACTTCTCCAGGCTGAACTTGGCAAATACAGGGAGGCTGCACTCAGTCTGGGCAATGCCGCTGATGGGATGCCGCAGTACTCCAGGGCCAGGTACAACCAGGCCCTGGCCTATATGAAACTGCAGGATTGGGTTCAGGCGGAAAAACGTCTGGTTCAGGCCCTTGAAGTCGACTCTGGTAATCGCCAGTATTTTATAACCCTTACTAATTTCTATCTCAGAAATAACAGACACGATAAGGTAAAGGTACTTGCCGAAACGATTCTGTCACGTTTCCCTGATCACCCTGAGGCAAATGAAATAAAACAACTCCTTCAAAGATAGTTATTAGAAAAGAACCTGAGCAGATTGATTTCGCACCACTTTGGTACTATACTTCATTGTATTGTTACCATCTCTAGTCGTGTTGTTAATATTCTAGTTCTATTACAAAATATTACCAAGGAGGACCTTATGTACCAAGCACCAAATTTGTCAGTAAAGCAAATACTTGCTGGAACAGTGATCTGCCTGGGGCTTACGATATTCGCCAACAGTCAGGTCCTCGCTGCAGATAAACCGAATATTGTGGTTATATGGGGTGATGATATCGGTCAGACCAACGTTTCTGCTTACTCCCGAGGGATGATGGGCTACAAAACCCCAAACATCGATAGTATTGCGGATGAAGGAATGATGTTCACCGATTATTACGGAGAACAGAGCTGCACCGCTGGACGTTCTTCATTTATTACAGGCCAGTCTGTTTTCCGGACTGGGCTCAGTAAGGTTGGACTCCCTGGAGCCAAGGAAGGTTTAATGGCCGAAGATGCGACCATCGCAGAAATCCTCAAGCCCCTTGGCTATGCCACGGGTCAGTTTGGTAAAAATCACCTTGGTGACCGTGATGAACATCTGCCAACCGTCCATGGTTTTGACGAGTTTCTAGGAAACCTCTATCACCTCAATGCAGAAGAAGAGCCGGAGAATGAGGATTATCCAAAAGATCCTGAATTCAGGAAAAAATTTGGTCCACGTGGTGTAATAGCCTCAACAGCTGATGGTAAGATTGAAGATACCGGCCCTCTTACCAAAAAGCGTATGGAGACCATTGATGATGAAACTGTGTCCGCGGCTCTCGATTTTATGGATCGCCAAGTTGCTGCAAAAAAACCATTTTTTCTCTGGTGGAATGGTACTCGCATGCATTTCAGAACCCATGTTAAGCCAGAACTAAAGGGTATCTCAGGTCAGGATAACTACAGTGACGGCATGGTAGAACACGACATGCATGTTGGTCTGATTCTGAAAAAAATAGATGATCTTGGCATTACAGACAACACCATCGTTTTCTACTCCACTGATAATGGTCCCCACTACAATACCTGGCCCGATGCTGCTTCTACACCATTTCGCGGTGAAAAGAATACAAACTGGGAAGGTGGATGGCGCGTTCCTGCCATGGTTAAATGGCCAGGAAAAATTGAAGCTGGAACCGTGTCCAATGAAATTATGCACCACATGGACTGGTTGCCGACCTTTGCTGCTGCTGCAGGTGATACCGATGTCAAAGATAAATTGTTAAAAGGGTATCAAGCCGGAGATAAGAATTTCAAGGTGCATCTTGATGGATATAACTTCTTACCATTTTTGACTGGCCAGGAAGAGAAGGGACCACGAAATGAAATCTTCTACTTCTCAGATGATGGTGATCTCACAGCACTTCGCTATCAGGACTGGAAACTGATTTTTCTTGAGCAACGGGTTGAGGCAACTTTTCAAGCCTGGATGGAACCCTTTGTACCCCTCCGTGTTCCTCTGATTTTCAACCTGCGTCGAGATCCCTACGAACGTGCCCAGAAGACATCAAACACCTATTATGACTGGGTACTGGACAGGGCGTATCTACTGGTGCCTGCACAGGCATATGTGGGAACATTTTTGGAAACATTCAAAGAATATCCACCTCGGCAAAAAGCAGCGTCTTTCAGTCTTGATCAGGTGATGGAAGCGTTGCTTAATCCCAGCAGCCACTAAACCTTTGTAAAAAAAACTCCCGATAGTCATAAGCTATCGGGAGTTTTTCTTTGAGGACCCTTCATATGAAACAATATTTCAACGTTTCAACTCTACTTTTCTGTTTTCTATTTTTACTTCCAGTCTCCGCCCTTGCATCGAGCTCTACCCCGCCTAAATTGATCCTACAGATTACAGTTGATGGTCTGCGTGGAGATATGCCATACAAATACATGGACAGGTACGGCAGCGGTGGATTCAAATATTTCTTGGATAATGGGATTGTCTATACCAACAGCCATTACCAATATTCAAACAATGAGACCATTGTTGGGCACACAACGCTGGCAACAGGTGCCCACCCCGCATCCCACGGCATGATAGGAAATCTCTGGCTGGATCAGGCAACAGGGGAATTGAACTACAATATAGAGGATCCTGATTATGCAATTATCGGCTCGGCCTCATTTGTGGATAAAAAGACAGAGATTGATCCAACCCAGAGGGCCGCGCGCACAGATGGCAGGTCACCACGTGCAATACGTACCTCCACATTTAGCGATGAATTGTTGCTGAGTTCAAACGGGAGGGCAAAAATCTTTGCTGTCTCAGTTAAAGATAGAGGTGCGGTTCCTCTTGCCGGCCACGGCGGTAAGGCGTTTTGGTTCAATAAACAGAGTGGGGAATTTATAAGCTCAACCTATTACTACCAGGAGTACCCAGACTGGGTGGTCGACTGGAACGAAAAAAAGCTCGCAGATATTCATAAAGGTGGACAGTGGAGTCTATTACAGAAGTCCGACAATTATGTGCTGAAAGATAGGGATGATCGACCTTATGAAATTGATTTAAGAGGGTATGGTCGAACCTTTCCTCATCCTTTTGGTGACAATCCTAAGCTACTGTACACCCTGCTGACCATAAGCCCTGTTGGGGATGAACTCACTCTCGATTTTGCAAAAGCCCTCATTACAGGTGAACAGTTGGGAGCTGATGATGTAACAGACTATCTTTCCCTTAGCTTTTCTTCCACAGACTACATGAACCACATTTTTGGACCGGCAAGTCTGGAGATGGAAGATAACTTGCTGTGCCTGGATAGAACTCTGGCTAAACTTCTCAGTTATATCGATGAAAAAATCGGACTAAGTAATACTATAATTGTGTTGTCCGCAGACCATGGGACCCCGGAAGCACCAGAGCAGATGGCTGAACTTGGTATGGATGTGCATAGGCTATCACCTGAGCGAGTAGAGACAGACAATGTAGAAAAACGCCTGCAAAAACAGTTTGGAATCGGTAAAGAGCTCATTCAAATCTACTCACATCCCTATATTTACCTTAACCGTTCATTGATTGTTGAAAAAGGACTGGACCAGATGCAGGTTGAACGGGTGATTGCCGAAGAAATCATGAAGATTCCCGGAATTGCGGCAGCAATATCGAGCCGTCAGTTACAGCAGGGCGACTATATTAACAGTATGTTCAGCAGTCAGGTGAAGAACAACTATCACCCCCTTCGTTCCGGAGATATCTACGTCATCCAGGAGCCTTATAATCACCTGGTTTCAGATGAATCCACACCGCTTGCCGCTATGCACGGCTCCCCCTGGAAATATGATACCTTTGTGCCGATGATGTTTGCAGGGGCAGCTATAGAAGCGAGAACGATTGAAAGATCGGTTCATCCTGTTGACATTGCAACAACTCTATCGACCATTTTGAAGATAAAAGCACCTTCCGCAGCCGTAGGCGATGTTCTTTTTGAAGTAACTGCCCAATAACGAAAGACAAGGAGATCGTATGGTTCCCCATGAAGTGATTATGAACCTGCGCGGGCGTATGGCCAAAGACATAATAGGCCAGCAGGATATTGTTGATAAACTTTTGCTGGCACTTTTGTGTAATGGCAACGTACTGATAGAAGGGTTGCCCGGTTTGGCCAAGACTCGTGCGGTGAAGGGGCTTGCTAAAAATCTGGATGCAGAATTTAGCCGGATTCAGTTTACTCCGGATCTATTACCCGCTGACATTACGGGCTCAGAGATGTATTTGGGAGAAACGTCCGCAAACCGTTTCGAGTTTCAGCCAGGACCGATTTTTGCCAATCTTGTTTTGGCTGATGAGGTGAACAGGGCCCCTGCTAAGGTTCAGGCTGCCCTGCTGGAAGCCATGGAAGAGAGGCAAATTACAGTTGCCAATACAACACACGAACTTCCTCCGCTATTCATGGTCATGGCGACTCAAAACCCCATTGAACAGGAAGGGACCTATCCCCTGCCCGAGGCGCAGATGGATCGCTTTTTGATGCATCTCTATATTTCATACACAGATGATCTCTCAGAGCGAGAGGTAATACGGCTGGTGCGGGGTGAAGAGCTTTCTGGCCGACCCAAATCTGGCCCAGAGGAGGCAAAAGAAAAACTACCGGCAATTCAGCAGGATGCAATTTTTGCAGCGAGAGACGAGATCGCAGCCGTTACCATCCCTGAAGCAATGGAAGACTATATTGTCAGTCTTGTTGCGGGCACAAGAAGACCAAAAGAACTGGGGGCTGGTTTAGCCAAATATATTCAGGTTGGTGTGAGCCCAAGAGGTTCAATTGCCCTTGATAAATGCAGCCGCGCCCATGCCTGGTTCAATGACAGAAACAGTGTTACTCCCGATGATATCCGGGGAGTGATTAATGACTGTCTGCGCCACCGTCTGGTTCTCAGTTATGAGGCTCAGGCCGATGGTGTGACCTGTGACGAACTCATCCATATGCTGGTTAAACTGGTTCCGGTAGCTTAAGATCTATGGATTGGTCAAGGGTTAAGCGAAATACAGCCACCTCAAACAGACCACAGGGGCCATATACGAGCCTCGACGAACTCGTGCGTCTTCAATTTAAGGTGCGGGATTTCTCCTTGAAACCGACCCAGCCCGTAACTTCGATTTTGTCGGGGAGATATGGCTCACGCCTGAGAGGACGTGGACTTAACTTTGAGGAACTCCGTCGGTACCTGAGTGGCGATGATGTTCGAACCATCGACTGGAAGGTTACAGCACGAACCAGAACACCCCATGTGCGGGTGTACAGTGAAGAAAAAGATAGAAAAGTGCTGCTTCTTGTTGATCAGCGTATCAATATGTTTTTTGGTACCAGAGAAAAATTTAAATCTGTTACAGCGGCGGAAGCTGCGGCAATAGCGGCATGGCGGGCAATAGCTGCAGGAGACCGTGTCGGTGCCCTGGTCTTCAACGATGAGACTATCCTCGATACAAAGCCGGGACAAAGCAGCCAAACAGTGCTCTCTATCCTTGGTAACATCGTTAAATTAAACCATCTTCTTACTAAAGACACGGCCACGCCTCCTAACGATGATATGATGAATCGCTGCCTTGAGAGTGCTGCTAGGCTTGCGCCTCATGATGTTCTGGTTGTCCTCATCACCGATGGCTCAGGCCTGGATGACTCTGGCCAGCAGTTGATAAGTAAAATAGGGCAAAAAAACGATATTATTACCCTGCTTATACATGATCCCAGTCGACTTGAGCTGCAGGAGCGACCTCTCACCTTAAGTGATGGGAAACGTCAAATGGAAGTGGATTTCAGCAACGACAAGGTGAGGAAGACCTTACTGGAGCACTATGCGAAAGAGCAGTCTCAACTGCAGCATTTCTTAAGGAAATTGACTGCTCCGCTACTGCCCATAAGTAACCAGGGTGATGTTGGAGACCAACTACGCAGACTGTTGGGAGTGGTTCCCCGGAGATGAATCTTCTTAACGGGTAATGAAAAGGAAATAGCACAGGCAACAATGGAAAGCACAAACTCATCCCTAAATGATCTACATGATATTGTACTACCGGACCCTGTGGGACTCTGGCCTTTAGGCCAGGGCGCCTATCTGCTCCTAATAGCTGTAGTGATAACTGTGGGGCTTCTCGCCTATCTCTATAGAGAGCGCTATAGAGAAAATCAGTATCGTAGAGTCGGCCTTAATTTTCTAGGACATGCGGTTTCTGTTTACGATGTTTCTGTGATTCTGAAACGGGTAGCACTTGCAGCCTATCCTCGGGAACAGGTCGCGTCGCTTTATGGCGATCAATGGGTTGAATTTCTAAAGAAAACATGTCCCGGTTGTGACATAGAAGAATTATCCTCTAACCCGGAAAACGAGGCTGGCAAAGTGTTGATAGACGCTACCAGTTTCTGGATCCGTAACCATAAAGTGAATATACAAGGGTGACGGATAGCTATGTATATACTGACCTACCCCTGGTTGTTGCTCCTTCTCCTTCTACCACTTCTGGTTCGCTTCCTCTCCCCAAGTTTTAAGCACATAGAGCAGGCAATCAGGGTGCCACGCCTGGATACCATTGGTAAAGTCCTTGGCCTGGAGCCCCACGAGGGGGCAACAGTTTATAAAGAGAACAAACTGTGGCAGCTACTGCACTGGCTACTCTGGGCGATGCTTGTTGTGGCACTTGCCAGGCCCCAGCTTATTGAGCCTCCTTTAGAGCGTATTTTACCTTCGCGGGATGTCCTGTTGCTTGTGGATCTCTCCGGCTCTATGGAAACGAATGATTTCAGCAATAAACAAAATAAAGAGGTTAACCGACTGGATGCAGTAAAAGAGGTTCTTGGGGACTTTCTGAGCCAAAGAGATGGAGACCGCGTTGGTTTGATCGTTTTTGGTAATAGTGCCTTTGTCCAGATTCCTTTTACCCAGGACCTTGAGGCCTGCCGTACACTGTTGTCAGAGCTCCAGGTACGGATGGCTGGGCCTAAAACTGCCTTTGGGGATGCTATAGGTCTTGGCATCAGCCTCTTTAAAAACAGTGATGTTCAAGATCGATTAA
Source organism: Desulfobulbaceae bacterium (assembly GCA_024227155.1). Classification (GTDB taxonomy): domain Bacteria; phylum Desulfobacterota; class Desulfobulbia; order Desulfobulbales; family Desulfocapsaceae; genus Desulforhopalus_A. Next base: position 26,310 of record JAAELB010000247.1, on the reverse strand, counting down.
TGATCGCCCTTACCGATGGTAACGACACCGGAAGCAGAGTGCCTCCTGCGGAGGCCGGAAAAATTGCCAGCGATAACGAAATCACAATCCATGTTATTGCGATAGGAGACCCTTTAGCTGTGGGGGAAGAACAGCTGGATGAAATGACACTTAGAGCTGTAGCGAAAAGTAGTGGCGGAAAATATTTCCATGCTGACGATCAATTACGGTTGCAAGAGATATACAAAGAAATTGATAAGCTTGAACCACAGGAGGTGCAAAAGGAAATATACTACCCGAAAACAGATCTGTATCACCTGCCGCTTGGCCTTTTCCTGCTGAGCACTCTACTTTTTTACGGCTTACGTCTTGTACATCTTTCCCGCAATGGAGGGTCAAATCATGACTGATCTCCATTTGCTGAGACCATACTGGCTACTAGCCATATTACCTATTATTCTGATGTGGTTGCGGTACAGAAAACATGGACAAGATGAAAAACGTTTTAAAGATTTTATTGATCCGCATCTGCTTGAATACCTTTTGGTTGGCCAGACAGAGAAAAAACGGATCACTCCTCTAAATGTACTGTTTGTTCTATTATTACTCACAACTATAGCGCTCTCCGGCCCCAGCTTCAGGCAGGAAGCATCGCCATTTGCTGGTGATGATGCGGGACTCATGGTCTTGATGAAAATGGGTAAGTCGATGTCGAGCAAGGACCTGCAACCTTCAAGGCTGGAACGGGCCAAACAAAAGTTGCAGGACCTGCTTGAGCAAAGAAGAGGAAAATCCACCGGGTTAATTGTTTACAGCGGCAGCAGTCATCTTGTTATGCCGCTGACCAATGATGGCCAGGTAATCACCTCGATGATTGAGGACCTCACTCCGGAACTCATGCCAAGAGAAGGTGATGAACTGGCCGGGGCAATAGAACTTGGCAAGAGAATGATCAAACAGTCTGCAAAGCCTGGGTCAATACTCATAATGGCTGATAGTGTGGCGGAAAGCCAACTTGTCCTTCTTGAAAATATGAAGTCAACTGTGCCACTTCAGCTCCACTCCTACAATCCACCTGGCTCTGATATTGATTCCGGCCTGTTACGTACGGCAGATATCTTTGCTACCCGTCCTATTGAGGTCAGTGTTAACCCCAGTGATATAGAGCTTCTTGGCCAAAGGGCAGAAACCTCTCTCACCCAGCTCTCTGATAATGGGACGAGTGCAAGGTGGCGGGATGATGGTTACTGGTTCTTACCACTGGTTGCGTGCTGTTTTCTGTTGTGGTTCAGGAAGGGATGGATCGTGCAATGAAAGATCATACAGATGGAACAAAGAAACGTAGAATACAAATTGTGATGGGTCTAGCTTTTCTCTTAAGCCTTGTACTTGTCGTTATTTGTCTGGTTGACAATAAATACAATGTACTGACGGAGAATCAGAAAGGTTACCGATTGTTTCAAAAGGGTCAGTATGATTCTGCAGCTGAGGAGTTTCATTCTTTATCATGGAAAGGGGCGTCACTCTACAGAAGCGGTAAGTTTGAGGAGGCTGCGAAGGCCTTTTCAGGCATGGACAGCCCAGAAGGTACTTTGAATCATGGCAACAGTCTGGTGATGTTGGGAAAGTATGAAGAAGCCATTGAACGTTATGAAAGAGCGCTTACCCTTAAACCCGATTGGCCACCAGCCATGACAAACCTCGCCCTGGCAAAAAACCGGGCAAAGTCACTTGAAAGACAGGGTGGTGAAATGACAGGGGGCAAACTGGGTGCTGACGAGTACGTTTTTTCAAACAACTCTTCAAATAATGAAGGAGGGGAAGAAACCGTTGCGGGGGATGAGCCCACTGAAGCAGAGCAGCGAGCTATATGGCTACGGCAGATTCAGACTAAGCCTGCTGACTTTCTCCGAACCAAGTTTGCCTACCAATATCAGATGAAAGACCAGTCGGCTACCGGAGCAGATGAGAAAGTTCCAGAACCAAAACCGGTACAGGAATAGGCCATGAAGCTTTTCGTACACATTGTCCTGTTAAGTGTTGTGATGAGTTATGGCGGCATTGCCTGTTCAGAGGACGGGGTAATAGTCAGAACCAAGGCTGAGCCGTCATCCCCTTGGGTAGGACAGAAGGTAACTCTTACCATCGATGTGCTTGCCCATGATGGCTGGGCAACCATTAAGAATTTTCCTCTTCTTGAAGTCCAGGGAGCATATCTACACCGCTATGAAACCCAGGGCACACGACTTAATGAAAATGTTGATAGTACAAGTTACTCCGGTCAACGCTATGAAGTGCTGCTTTTTGCCCAGAAGGCTGGGGAGCTGATCATTGATCCTTTCCCAGTTGAGGTTTCAGTGAAAACATGGGGAACAACTGATGCGGCTACAAACCCGGTGAAACTATCCACAGAATCAGTGCTACTTACAGTCTTGTCACCGGAAGGTGTTGCATCAGGAGACTACCTGCCAGCTACCGCCAGGCTGGATGCAAAACAGGCCTGGTCTTCACAGGAAAAAGAGTATCAGGCTGGAGATGCCATCGAAAGGACAGTGACTCGCAAGGCAAACGATGTGTCAGCAATGGTTTTTACTCCTTTTGAACTGACCGAAGTTGATGGAATGAGCTGTTATCCTGACCAGCCCGAAGTTAATGATTCATTCAACCGAGGTGTTTTGGCGGGAACCAGAATTGACAATATCAGCTGTATTCTTGAGAGGCCAGGAGAGTTACGTTTTCCTGATTTAACTGTTTCATATTTGGACATAACTGAGAAGAAAATTGACACTGTTGTACTCCCGGGAATCACGTTTACAGTCAAAGGGAGTAGTCAGGACCAAGGGGCTGGGATTGGCACATCAAGAATTAAAGAGAAAGATCAAATATGGCTGTATCTGCTTGTCTCTACCTTTTTACTCTGTATTGTTCTGTATCTATCTAGAAATAGACTGTTGGCTGTTATTCAGATGCGGCGTGCGGCAAGGCACAACTCGGAGCAATATCTGTTTAAACAAATAGAGAAAACTGTGAGAAATGGTGATAAAAATGTAATGCTTACTACAATAATGCGCTGGCTTGATCGGTTGCCTGGAATGAAGCAACCAACTCGACTTGATGAATTCGCAAAACGAGTTGGAGATGAGGAAATGGTATTAATGTTAAAAGATTTGAATAGACGCGCAAATTGGACAGAGAAGCAATGCCAAGCCCTCTATGAGTTCCTCAAACAAGGGCGAAGAACTTATATCGCTATAAACCGAGGAAAGACACCCAGGATCAAAGAGTTACCATCAGTGGGATTAGTGCCTTACTCAACAAAAGCAGCAATAAAAAACAGATAGCACAGACTCCGAGAAAACTGTAAATTTATTTAATATTAGTAACTTAAAGCAACCTCTGTGGCACTCAGACCCCCTTATGGGGTGTTAGGTCATTTTTTTAATTAATTGGCATGGTCCGACCCCAAGATCGGATCTTAGAGCAGATAATGTGGTGCTGCCTTGAGACCATGTGTTAAAGTTGCTTAGGTTACAAAATTTTCATTCAACCCTAAGTTTCCAATCGATCACCGCCTCACGGCTCGAACACCGTAGCTGCCACTGTAATCCCGAGAATGTCTACTAACGAAGCCATAGTCGAAGGTGATGGCGAGGGCGCAACAAGCACCGTCAGTATCCGATGACCAGTAACTATATGGACCTCTTTTAGCAAAAATCGGGTCAAGTTTGATTTTACCTCCAAAAATGTCCTTATTTAACTTTGAAGGCTCATAGATCGTTTTCAATTCTGCAATGGTTGGCAAACGCCAGTCACTGTAGCCCCCAGAAGAAAGCTCTTTGACATAATCATTGGACTCATTCCAACTCAGGGATTTACCCAGGTCAACGTAGCTATCTATTTGCGTCCACATCAGGTCGGTTTTGGTGTCCTCAATCACACCGTTCTCCAAATCTATATAACGACCATCTGCTGAACGTTTTTCAGCATAAACATAACTGGACAATAGAAAAAAAATTGATAAAATCAGCGATAGTTTCTTCATTTGATCCTCACTGTCTTGTGGCCGGTCTCAGGCCAAGTCACTTTAAAACAATAATGTCCCGATCTTTTAAATGCGTTAGACACTCAATCAAAGAAATTTGCTACAAAAATGATAATCTAACCCGAGAAGCTAGGTAAGAGTCAACCATAAGGTTGTGCGAAAAACATACTATGAAACTTCGACTTATTCTCATTACTATCAGTTTGATGGCGTTTCTTTCTGCCTGGACAGGAGGGTACCTTTACTATTCATCCATAAAAAATTCTGCATTTGAAGAGGCCCAAAAACAAGCGATCTTTCACACAGAGACAATCAAAAGCTATCTATCTTTCTTTTTGCAGGAGAATTTGAATTCGGTCAAGGCGTTGTCTGGGCTGAAGGAACTAACCAACGCCCTAACAAAAACGGACCAACACACCTTAGTTGAGACCAATTTCATCCTTGATATATTTAAACAAAACTACCATGCGGATGTCTGTTATTTGATTGACCGTGATGGTAAGACCATCGCCTCAAGTAATCGAAATTCCCCCAATAGTTTTGTGGGACAAAATTATGCTTTCCGGCCCTATTTCCAGCAAGCCATCAACGGTAACACCACTGATCTTTTGGGTTATATGGCACTCGGGATGACATCTGGCAAAAGAGGGATCTATTACAGTAATCCAGTGTACAAGGATGGGCAGGATGTACCCCTGGGGGTTGCTGTTATCAAAGCTCCTATTGATCCCATAGAGAATGAATTCGCAAAAGAATACAAAGGAATAGTTTTGCTCACAGACCCACATGGTATTGTTTTTATCACTAACCGCCATGAATGGGAAATGCATACCATTTCAAAGCTTTCTCCGGAAGAAACCACCCGAGTTCAAAGCTATCAGCAATTTGGAGACGGGCCATGGCCCTGGACAGGTGTCAGTTTGGTCGATGATTCCAACGCGATTGATAGTTTGGGAAATAAATATCTATTTCATAATATAGCACTGGAAAATTATCCAGGTTGGAATCTTATCTTCCTGAGCGACATTAATTCAATTTTAAAGCGAGTACAGGGTCCGTTAATTAGATTCAGCGGCTATCTGATCATTACATTATGCGTAATATTCGGTTTGACAGTTTTTTTTCTATATAACAAAGCCAATCATGAAATAAATCAACGCATCAAAGCAGAGCAAGCCTTAAAAAAATCCCATGATGAACTAGAGGAACGTGTTGAAAATCGAACCTTCGAGCTTACCAGAACAGTCGATGAACTCCGGAAAGAGATAGTTGAACGTAAACGGGCGGAGGAGGCACTCCGTGGAAGTGAAAAAAAATATAGGACTTTAACAAACAATCTTAGCGTTGGAGTGTTTAGGAGTACTCCGGGTCCCACAGGCAACTATATCGAGGTGAATTCGGCGTATATGCGAATGCTTGGGTTTAAGGAAAAAGCGATGTTGTATTCTTTATCAGCTTATGAACTTTATCAAAACCCGGACGATAGAGACAAGTTCAGCCGTAAGATGCTACAGGACGGAGCTGTCAATAATGAAGATTTCATTTTTAAACGAAGAGACGGAACGTTATTTTGTGGTTCAGTAACCGCGGTGGTGGTAAAAGATGACCATGGAAAGGCGCTTCACTATGACGGCATCATAGAAGATGTCACTGAGCTCAGACAAGCAAAAGCAGAGGCTCAGAAGCGTAGAGAAGAGATAGCTCATATGGGTCGGGTGGCGACCATGGGCGAGCTTTCCGCGTCGTTGGCACATGAACTCAATCAGCCCCTGACAGCAATCTTAAGCAACGCCCAGGCAGCCCTGCGATTCCTGGCCAGCGACAGAGCAGATCTTGATGAAATTCGTGAAATACTCGAAGATATCGTCTCAGACGACAGGCGGGCTGGCAAAGTCATTAACCGTCTTCGTTCGCTGTTCAAAAAAGGTGAATGTAAAAAAGAATCAATAGACATTAACGGGCTCATTAAAGAAGTTATATCGCTGATACACACGGAAACGAAGATAAGGAATGTCTCTATAGAAACCAAACTGGACACAGGCCTGACTCCAATTATGGGAGACAAGATTCAGCTACAACAGGTGATTATCAACTGTCTTATGAATGCTTCGGAAGCGATGGCAGACGCTGATAATGATACCGGAAAGATTACGATATCAACTGGTATTGATGATGATAAGATGGTCAAAGTGAGTGTCCAGGATAACGGTATTGGCTTGGCTGAGAACTCTATAGCCCAAATGACAGAGCCCTTCTTTACCACTAAACCTGAAGGCATGGGAATGGGTCTTTCAATTAATCGGACCATTATTAATGCCCATATGGGCCAGTTGTGGGCTGTCAATAATTCTGAAAGAGGAGCCACATTTCATTTTACTTTACCAATTTATGAGGAGACATAGATGAGTTCATCTAATGCAACCATATTTGTGGTCGATGATGATACCTCAGTACGCACCGCTTTGAAAAGACTCATTAGATCTCTTGGATTTCCTGTCCAAACATTTAATTCAGCTCAAGCTTTCTTAGAAAAAGAAATGCATGATGGACCTGCATGTCTGGTTCTTGATGTTCGGATGCCCGGAACCAGTGGGATCGAACTTCAGGTACAACTTGCAGAGGCGGGTATTCAAATTCCGATCATCTTCATTACCGGTCACGGCAACATTCAGATGAGTGTCAAGGCCATGAAGGCTGGAGCGATGGATTTTATCGAAAAGCCCTTTGAAGACCAAAAACTCATTGATGCTATTCACACAGCCATTGATAGGAGCAAGAAAGAAAGAGCAGAACAATCAGAAAGACGTAAGCTTCAAACCCGCGTGGATTCCTTAACACCTCGGGAATATGAAGTGTTTATGCTGGTGGTTTCAGGGATGTTAAATAAACAGACCGCTATTGAGTTAGGCATGAGTGAAAAAACCGTTAAAGTTCACCGTGCCCGCGTTATGCAGAAAATGCAGGCAGCATCACTGGCGGACCTGGTCAGGATGGCTGAAAAAAACAGACATTTCAGCAGCAAACAAAATTCTACATAAGACTAACCCGACAAGTCGGAAACTTTTTTAATATCACTGGATAAGTGCCCTGGTGGTAAAAGTAATTTCACGATTTCATAAATAGTTCCTGAGTTTCTTGTTATGTCTGACAGAAGTTCAGGAATATGGCACTAAAGTCCTATACACATTGGACCAAGGTCCAATTGTCCTTCCCCACTCTTTTCAAATATAGTCCTTTTCATAAACAAGAGATGTCTATCTCTGTACATTCTCATACTCTTCGTTTTCAGAAGTCACATCATAAAGATAGCAATTATTGCCTCAGTTTTAAGTATTGGTGAACCATGTGCAAAGAAGACCCAACTATTTGTGTTGTTGATAATGAACTCTCGATCTGCAATGCGCTGAGAAGATTAATAACGTCAGCAGGATTCAATGTAATCACATACGGTTCGGCACAGGAATTTTGGGATGATGTTCCCACCAGGGAACCGGACCTCCTGGTCCTTGACGTACAGATGCCCGCTATGACGGGGTTGGATCTACAGAAGCTTCTAACAGCCTCAGGCCGTGCAATTCCTATCGTGTTTATCAGCGCCCGTGAAAATGCAATGGCAAAATCCGCAGCGATGGCGGCAGGGGCTGTGGCCTTTTTTCAAAAACCCATTGATGAAGAAGATTTATTGGGTGTTATCCATAAATGGATCAGCCCATTTCAAGATTAATACAAGAATGTAAGTAACTATTCAGCTGACAGGATTCAAATAAATCTCATTTGAGAAGCGGTTTAACTTAACAAGGGAGAAAAAATAATGTCTGGATATGTTTTTTGGGATCGTTTATGGAAGATGCATGATGAAACGAAGAGCTTAATCAGTTTTAATCCGAAAAAATTAGTTAAGCACTTCAGGAAAGATCATGTGCATCTTTCCACAACTCACCGTGAAAAAGATCTAGATTTAGCGGAAAAAATTGAAGAAGCACCCGCCGAGCATATTGAACGTCTCCAGGCTGGGCCTGGCGGTGTAGATGAGGGTGAACCACGGGAGTACACACTGCGTCAAAAAATTGGTCTGGTTCTCGGGCCGGTTCTCTTTCTGGTGATGCTTTTTATGCCGACGCCTACAGGCATGGAACCCGGTGCTCAAAAAATGGCTGCCGTGGCCTGTCTTATGGCAACATGGTGGATGACAGAGGCGATTCCAATTCCCGCCACCAGCCTCATCCCCATTGCCCTTTTCCCCCTTATGGGCATTATGCACACCAAAAAAGCTGCTGCTCCCTACGCTTCACATCTGATCTTTCTCTTTATGGGAGGATTCATCATTGCTCTGGCCATGCAGCGTTGGAACCTGCATAGGCGTATTGCTATGAATATCGTCAAACTGGTCGGTTTTTCACCAGGACGTTTGATCTTTGGTTTTATGGCAGCGACTGCAGTATTGTCAGCCTTTGTCTCCAACACAGCAACCACGGTTATGATGATGCCAATCGGCCTGGCAATTATCACCCATGTTATCACAGAAGGGAAAAAAGAAGGGCTTGATAAGACAATCGATTTCTCACCGGAAAAGTTCGCTTTTGGGCTCAATTTGATGCTGGGTATTGCCTACGCTGCATCAATTGGAGGGGTTGCCACCTTAATTGGAACTCCTCCAAATACAGTACTGGCCGGATATCTGCAGAAAACCTACGGCTATGAAATTACCTTTGCCAGTTGGATGAAGGTCGGCGTGCCCCTCGTTGTAATCTTTCTTCCTCTATGTTGGTTATGGCTTACAAAAATTGCCAACCCGATGAAACTTAAAAAAGTTCCAGGTGGGCGAGATTTAATTAATTCAGAGCTCAAAACCATGGGCAAAATGAACAGTGGTGAACGTTGGACTGCCCTGGTCTTTGGTCTGACAGCTCTTGGCTGGATTTTTAGAAAAAAACTGGGATTCATGTTCTACGATCCCAAAATGATCACCGACGCCGCAATTGCCATGACCGGGGCCCTGGTATTGTTCCTGATTCCTGTCAATTTTAAGAAAAATATCTTTGTCATGGACTGGCACTGGGCTTCCAAGATGCCTTGGGGGGTCTTGATCCTCTTCGGTGGAGGATTATCCATGGCGGGAGGCTTTAAAGTGACAGAGCTGGCAGCCTGGATTGGAAATCAGGTCGGGTTGCTGGATACAGCGCCAATTTTAGTTCTCGTAGTTGCGGTTGCCACCCTCATCATTTTCCTAACAGAGCTAACATCCAATACCGCAACTTCAGCCATGGTCATGCCTATCCTCTCGGCTGTTGCCATCGGGCTTGGTCAGGACCCATTACTCCTTATCGTGCCTGCAGCAATAGCAGCATCATGTGCTTTTATGCTGCCGGTTGCAACTCCACCTAATGCAATTGTTTTTGGTTCAGGATACGTGACCATACCACAGATGGTTAAAAGTGGTTTCGGGCTAAATGTTATAGGTATTCTCATTACTGTGGTCATTACCTACCTTTTCGTTATGCCTATGTTTGGTGTACAGATTGGGGTGATACCTGATTGGGCAATGACTGTTGCCAAATAAGGATATTCTCCACACGCTAACTGACAGTTTGTCCAACCTAAATCTATAATTTATAGTATACTAACACTACTAGTTTTCCTCCTGGACCTTGCCCCAGGCGGGTTCAGGAATGGTTTTGAAAGGAATTCTGACAACAAATTTTAAGGAGAAAAACATGGACTTAAAAGGAAAGAAAGTCGCAATTCTTATTGAAGATATGTTTAACATATATGAATTTTGGTATCCGTATTATAGATTGCTGGAAGCAGGAGCTGAGGTAGTAGTTGTAGGGTCTGGGCGGCAACAGACTTTTGTCGGCAAACCGGCTACCGAAATAAAAGCGGATGTTTCAGCGGATAAAGTGTCAGCGGCTGATTTTGATGGTGTGATTATTCCGGGTGGCTATGCGCCTGATGTAATGCGTCGCTACCCCTCTATGGTCAAGCTTGTGGCTGATACTGTAAATAGTGGCAAACTTGTCGCTGCAATATGTCATGCTGGCTGGATGCTTTGCTCCGCTAATGTGCTTAAAGGAAGAAAAGTGACGTCATTCTTTGCAATTAAGGACGATATGGTCAATGCGGGTGCTGATTGGGTTGATGAGGCCGTTGTGACCGACAAAAATATTGTTACTAGCCGAACACCTGATGATATCCCGTTTTTTATGCCTGCAATCTTGAAAGTACTAGCCGATCAGTAATACTGGAACTTCATTGTGAAAGCTGTCTCTACACCGTTTGTGCGAGGTTTATTAAAGATTGGTGCATGCATCTGCATTGGTCTCGGACTCATAGGAGCCTTACTCCCAATCCTGCCAACAACTCCTTTTTTGATTTTGGCAACGGTGTTGAGCTACAACTCTTCTCCAAAGATCAGACGATGGTTGCTTAATCATCCGGTGTTTGGAGACACAATTCAAAATTATCTTGAGAACCGCTCAATTTCTATTACCGCACTACGTAGTGCTCTTATTACACTATGGATCTGCATTTTAGTGAGTATCTGCCTGGTTAGTAATGTTTGGGTGAGTACAATGTTACTGGCTATAGGTGTGATGGTGTCTCTCTACCTGCTAAGCTTACAGAGGACCTAACTTTCCTGTCCTGAGATAAAATATAATTTGTTGATTTGCTATAATTTCTGTTCCCCATATGATCTAATTTAGTACCTTAAAAATTATTTTCTGCGTTTTTTTGGCAGAAAATAATTTGGTGAAGGTACTTATCCAAGCATTTCAAAATTATCATTTCGACTGATCGTTACAGACGGTAACAACCTGAGTGCAAGTGACAACTGCACAGTAACGGTGAACAACACTGGTCTAGCTTTACAGGCAAATCCCGGCGAATACGTGTTAGCTCCTTATGCAATCACTGTAGATAATGCCACCGGTTTGTCGCTGTAAGTTTTTTGTAAGGTTAATCGAGTATGGTACCCAGTTAATTTACTTCAACATCAAACAAGAAATTTTAAAGGATATGAAAACATACGCGTTCGTGATCTCTAAAACTGTTCTCCACATTGCCCTTGTTTCCCTGATTAGTCGTGGATAACACAACATTTACCGTATACTTCCAAAACTGATATAGTGAGAGAGTATTACGAAAGCACGAAGTCTGCAGTTACTTGTTACATATCATCATGTTAATTATGTATAATTTGGAATATCCCAAAGACACCTGGAAGCATAAAAGTACTCGATTGACTGATCAACCTTAGTATTAATGTATAGCCGTCACGAAGGCACATACGGCGCAAGTAAACTATTATCTTTGCTGGACATTAGAATGGAAAGTTTACCTAAAGTATTAATAGTCGATGACAACGACCTCATACGGGATCTCTTGACAACCATCTGTTCAAATTACAATCTAAAATGTCAATGTGCAACCAACGGTCAGGAAGCTGTTCATATATTTAAAAAAGAAACATTTATGATTGTTTTGATGGATCTGGAAATGCCAGTCATGGATGGCTTTGAAGCAACTGGAGCTATTCGACAATACGAAATTGCAGAAAACTGCAATCACACTCCAGTTATAGCCATGTCGGGGAAACCACTGATTAATCCTCTCCAAACATGCTGCCAAGCTGGCATGGATGGTTTTCTTCCCAAACCAATAATTATAGCAGAACTACTTGATATTCTAAAAACGGCAACAGATTGTGAAACATGACCACAATGCACTTTCAAAATACACGAGATTACCAAATAAAAAGTTCTTCAAAGCGATATTCGACTGTAAACCAGAAGACCAGCATTCTAACCCCGATAAACGGGAAATAAGTCATCTTCCCTACTTACCTTGCGCGCGGCTATCTTCTGAGTATTTGACTTATTTTACCTCACCCCGGATCGGTAGAACCTTTTAAGGTCCTCCATTTTATGGATGAATAACCAGCCTTATACTAACCTTATGCCTGCCATTGACAGCCTCTGCCAATGAAAAATTTTACATTCTACAAAGTGTTGATGGCATGCTGCCAAATGAGTTAATATAGCAAGCACCAACTTTCGCGGTTTGACATTTGTTTCTTGATTGAAATATAATAAAGAAAAAAGACAGACAAAGCCTTCTGCAAACCTGCTGAGAATTTGGGATGGAAAGCTAAATCTATGTAAACAGCCGGGTTACCTTGATAGAAGGTAGCCCGGCTGTTTTGTTTACAAGGCTTTCATGCGTAATTATTGCCGTGTTATTTACTGATCTCAAGGCAAACCGACAGAGCATTACCAACGAAGAGGCTATCGGGCAATATGTTGCACGACACACCAAATATCGGGAGTAAAAAGTTTTACGATGCGGCAACAGAAATAATCAAAATAATAAATTGTAAATTAAAAAATACTCTCTCTGTCAATAATCAAAAATTGGTTATTTCTATATCTGGTGAATCTGGCTGTGGAAAATCGACTATTGCCCATCAGTTGTCAAAAAGGATAATGCATGATTTCAGAAAAATTAAAAACGATATTAGCGTAAAGCATCTATATGTTGACAATTTTTACACTGAAAACAACAAAATGATTAGCCTACTCAAACGTGAAGATCGAATAATAGCTAGAAATTATGCAGGTATAGGCCCAGATGAATACGATTGGAGTATGATTGACAATGTATTGTATTGTTTTGCAAATGGATTTATTTGCCGCATGCCATGCGTGGATCTTTTAAATCAAGAAATAGATTATCTCGAAACAAATTTTCTTGAAGTGGATATTTTAATTTTAGATGGTCTATACGCAATCGATGAAAGACTACAAGCAGACTTTAGATTCTTGGTCGATGGTGCCTATTATCAAATAAATAATTGGGAGGAGGAAAGAAGGAAATACGTTGAAAAATTTGATACTATTGAAGGGCTGTATGACTATGCACGAGAAATTACTTCAAAAACTACTTATAACAGCTACCAAGATATTAGAGGCAAAGAAAAGCTCACAGAAGCTCGAGTAATACGTTTGGAAAAAGAACACAAGGCATTATTAAGAATGACATCCTCCATAAAAAACAAAAACATTGATTTTTTAACACTGAAATACAACAAAGATAGCTGGAAAATTCTATAATGTATGGGACAAATTCTATTTGGATGGATTGAATTTTTAAAATTTCTAAAAATAATAACATTTTACCTCACAACTCTCCGAATTCATCAAAGAGATAATAAAAGTCAAACAGAGCCATATTGACTTCGGCCCTTTACTTGTCATTACCCGCCCCGATTCTTATAGTTAAACAACTTGAGGAAAGTTTCAACTGAGAAAAAATCAGTGGTAAATCACAAACGGGCTAGAGAGGACACTGAATTATTTTACTATCGATGTGGCTGGAGCGACAAATTTAAGACCCTTAAACAGATCTGGTAATTCAAATTTAAAATGGTGAAATTATGACTGAAAAAACACAAGAATCTCAAGTACAAAATATGGATCCTTTTTGGAAGTGTCTGGAATGCGGGAATACCGTTCAATCCCCTTCTCCTCCGGAAATATGTCCAAGTTGTAATAAAAACTGTTCATTCAAAGATGTCAGTTGTTACACGCCTGATTGCGGTGGACCAGGACATATTGACCCGAAACTTTGATTTGCTGGGGATATCAAAGCTTCAGTAGTTGGAAAGTTCATTCAGCTTCCTACCCCTGAAAGATAGGAGGACTATTGACTTGCACCTCAAACATAACCAGAGAAGCTATGTTCACTGACTGATACTCTGAGGTATAAAACAGACATTAATTTTTTTGTTGGGGGATTCCATGAATGAAATAAAAAATGGAAAAGGAAATTGTCTTTGCGGTTCGGTTCAAGTAAATGTCAGTAAAGTTAAGAAAAACGTTGGTGCTTGCCACTGCTCAATGTGCCGTAAGTGGGGAGGCGGGCCACTTCTGGCTGTTGACTGTGGAACAGATGTCTCTTTTGAGGGTAACGAAAATATAACGGTATACAACTCATCGGAGTGGGCAGAACGTGGTTTTTGCAGCAAGTGCGGCAGCCATCTGTTTTACAGACTAAAGGAAACTAACCAGTACATAATGTCCGTAGGTTTGTTTGGTGATGAGGAACAATTTTTTCTTGATCATCAAATCTTTATTGACGAAAAACCACATTTCTATAGTTTTGCTGAGGAGACTTTGAATATGACAGGAGCAGAAGTTTTTGCAAAGTACGCTCCAAAGTCAGATTAGTGCCTCTTTAGTGCCTTACTCCAGAAAAACTGTAATAAAAAACAAGTAATCTGGAGACTGTATTGAAATTAAGAACTTAGAGTAATCGGCAAGGCACTTATCCAGTGATACTAAAAAAGTTTCCGACTTGTCGGGTTAGTTAGTTGGTGTGGTTCGATCCCAATCCCATCAATTTCCATTTGTTATTTCACAAGACCCTAGATCTGGTAATCACGTTTAAAATAGCTTTAACTGCTCTGATGCTGTTTTTTTCTCATTTCTTCTTTTTCGCTGGGGAGCCCAACCTTTCTCTATTGCGATGCGCGATACTGAACCAACTTTCCAGTCATATCCTGTGCTTGTTTTGTATCCTTTTTCGTTAAGCAAAATAGTGATGTCTTTTTTAGTATGTCCTTTTTCAAGATACTGTTTGATAAGTGAAACCGCTTCCCCGAATTGTTGTTTATACCGCTTGGTAACAGGCAAAGAATCTGGTTCTGGTTTGTTTTCCTTTGCTATATTTTTGTATTCTTGAATTTTCCTCTGCTCTTCTTCCAAATTTCGCAAATAGACATCCTTCATCTCATCATAAACAGGACAATTCGATGTACAGCGAGCATTGAAGATATTATTTTCGCAATTGCATGAAAAAAGGATATCACTACGATGAATATAATTGATGGTTGACTTGGTACTATGGCGAATTTGTGATGCTGAACTTGAAGAAATTTTTGAAAGTATATCGACACAGTAATCTGTAAGCCAATCCCGATAGATTTCCGCTGTAAACCCGACACGCTTACACCAAGAAGCGAGAAAGATGGCTATTTCATGGCGACTCGGTCTCTTAACGCTATCATCTGCAAATCTATCAAAAAGGGGACCATTCTCAACGAGATCCTGAATACATATAAAAGGTTCACTTTTTTTTTCTTTTACAACAATATCCATTAGTTTCTGTAAATGCATTAGCTCTCCATTCTCGAGTATAAGCAATCTTCCTTATCTTCTCGTTTCATTGGGGGTCCACTGAGGGGCGGATCTTTGCTTGACTCATCTTTTAGTACCTTACTCCAGGAAAACTGTAATAAAGTAAATGGTAATAAATGGGGTCAGGTCTTGAATTATCACTCGGGATATATGAAGCAACACAGCACCTGGGGATTGTTGTCATAGTGGTCTTGCCATAGTTTGCTCACCATACTACCTATTTATTATTTTTCAAGACCTGACCCTATGTGTTAGCGACACATCCTGCAGCCCACGAAGAACCTGTTCAATTAAATTAAGCACTGCTTTAAAATCAATGTTTTGCCCAGAGTTCTGGGTAAAAACTACAATTCAAATGAAGCTTAACTTCCCTCAATGGGGGGTGTTGGACGATATGTTTTTAATGGATCTCATTCTATCCCGAACAAGCAACACTCCACAATGTGGTATTGTTTTTCCCTTATACCTTGTCATACAATATAAGAGAGAAAAGAATTCATTTCCAACCACAAGATAAAGTGAAACCTGCTATAGCCAGTTTAAAAGTTAGGGAGTGTGTTTTTTAGTCGCCCATAGCGAAATTAAGAAAGGAGGGTCCCATGCTTATCAGGGTATTTATCAAGAGACAGGTCCAGTCGGAAAATGAAAAGATAGTCTATGGATTACTTAAAGATCTCCGTGCTGTTGCCATGCAGCAGCAAGGGTACATTTCCGGGGAAACCCTGATTCGTGCCGACGATCCTCAAAAAATAATTGTGATCAGTACATGGCATGACATGGATGCTTGGAACGATTGGAAGGAAAGCGGACAAAGAAAAAAGATTGATTCCATACTGGAGAAACTGCAAGTGGAACCAACTGATTATGAAGTATATGTTTACAGTAAATACAGAATGGCTGTAAAGACCGGTTTCAAGGCTCATCCGGATGATGAACACCTGGACCAGTGAAGGTGATAAAGTTGTAGCTTGCAATATGAAAAGATGTTTCCAGAACACAGAACAAACAGAGAACAAACAGGGGACAGACCACGATTTTACTGCTAGTTTTGGTGATTTGCTGATGCTTGACTTGATGAACACCTGCTGATCCGATATACTATTTCGTTATCAATCTTTGCAACAAGAGTCAAAAGCCTACTTGACCCCTTCCTCTAACAAGTTTTATCTGTTTGCTCGCCCGGGATATTTCCAGTCTAGTTTTACCATGTAAGAATTCACAACCATTTTTCCTTGCCTTTTGACAACATGCACAAAATGTCGATTGGCAGAGACTACTGTGTGCAAAATTTTCCAAACTGCTCCCGCAATAATTATACAAATCAGGTTCAGAAATACTATTTTCACTCCAACTGTTAATTGAAGTTCCTCCAAAATGTACTGCCAGTTTGACCTGAGTCATCAGTCATTAAGTCCGGGATTTGGTGATTATTTTCAAGCCATGCGTAAAATATTTTTACAATTTTTTTCAGAATCCAACGTGTTGACAGGTAAGTACAAACGAAAATACTGAATCTCTTGGGCTCCACACTCTGGCGTTTTTTTTGCAAGAATACGACAATGTGGTGCAATACCAAGGGAGACCCTATGCAGAGTTAAAGAGGGACTTCACAAACAAGAAACCCCGGAGGGTGGTATGAATGTTGTAATTGCAGTGAGCTTATTTGTCCTGATGAGTAGCAGTTGCTATGCTGCTGACAGGTACATCGAAATGTCAACAGATCCAGGAGAAGCGGTGCTTGGAGAGACTGTGAGTTTTAAATGCGAAGGTGGAGGCGATTGGCAACCGCCTTTAACCTCAGCTAAAATTGTGATCAGCAACCTTGAAAGAGCTAGAGGTGATAGAGTCATAGCCCGGGATAACATGGAGATTGAGGGCACCACTGCCAATTATAATTTTACTATTCCTCTGGATGAACAGGATGGATATTGGAAATTCAAATGTGTTATCAAAGATCAATCTACTCGAGTTAAGTCAACAGCCAAATTTGTTGTCGCCGATTCAACTCCGGACGACCCAACTGATGCCGTACTCGTTCATAGTCCGATTGATGCTCACAACACCATTACTGAGTATACTGGTCCTTTGACCTG
Organism: Desulfobulbaceae bacterium; assembly: GCA_024227155.1. Lineage (GTDB taxonomy): Bacteria > Desulfobacterota > Desulfobulbia > Desulfobulbales > Desulfocapsaceae > Desulforhopalus_A. The sequence continues at coordinate 9,001 of JAAELB010000247.1, read as the reverse complement.
TATAACCTGTCACCAGACAGAGGCAACGGAGATGCTCCAGAGCCTTCATATGCAATGGGCAGGGCCAACACCAGATTTAACCAACACGGACGGAGAATCTTTGGGTAAAGGTGTTGGTGGAATCAACACTTTTTGTACCTATGCCATGTCTTCAAAATCTGCCTGTTTTTCCTGTCATGTTCGTGCTGACGGCAATGCACCTGATGCTGTACAGGCAAAAGATGTCGATTGTCTGATGTGCCATAGTGATACATATCAAAGAAAATTTATTTCTGACCCCGATAATACCGAAACAGTAACCAACGTTTTGGGAGAAACTAAAACCTACGTATTTGGCAAGGTAGATGCTAATGGCAACTACACCACTGTACCGGACTATGACAAAATGCCACCTGAAACCAGCATGGTAAATGTTGCCAGAACAGTTCATATGCCTACAAACAAATCCTGTCTCCGGTGCCATGCAAAAGCCGGTGGTGGTGATTGGACCAAACGTGGTGATATGGGCCTCAGTTCCATCGACCCACCAGTTGAAGAAGATGTTCACTTGTCAACAGCCGGTGCTGGTCTTTCCTGTGTCAGCTGTCACTCTGCTCTTAATCACAAGATAGCTGGCCGAGGTATAGACCTTAGACAAACCGAAGCTGCGGCTCCAACCTGCCAATCCTGTCATGATGATGCACCTCATTCCAGTTCAACCCTAAATAGACATGCACAAGGCCAAATCAGCTGTAAGGTTTGCCATATCCGAGAATATGGTAAAGGTGGTGCAACAGAAATATCCAGAGACTGGAATGATCCTGTATGGAATGCTGCTTTCTGTTCAGGACAGGGTGGTTTTGTAGGCCATGAAGTTAAAGAATCCAATGTTAAGCCTGATTACGTATGGTTTGACGGAACTTCTTACGTTTACAATATCGGCGAGACCATAGAGGCAGACGAAAGGGGTGTCTATCCGATGGCCAAAGCCAATGGAGGACCTTTTGACGGTAAATCCTTTATAGTGCCTATAAAACGACATTTTTCAATCATGCCTCTGCATGAAAGTGGTCAGATAGTCCCACCTGCTATCATGTGGATGTTTATGACTGGTGATTTTGATATGGCGGTTCAAAAAGGAATGGAAGAACAAGGGATGTCGGGTAGCTACTCAATTGTAGAAGCTGATGCCGAAATGCTTATCACCCACGGTGTAGAACCCAAGGAGAATGCACCTTCCTGTATCGAGTGTCATGCTGGCAATGGTTTAACGCCTGACGGAACAGGGATGCTTCCCTTCGAGGCACTAGGTTACCACGATATACCAGCAGCTGTTAAGGCCTGCAATCTTTGTCATGAGCAAAAGAGTATGGGGTGGGAGAGTATGCACTCAAGCCATAGGGCAGATGATCTCTCATGTAACAGCTGTCACACCCCTGAACCCACTGGGTTTGTTAAAGTACAGAGCCAGTTGTGTAGCAGTTGCCATAGAAACAAATCTTGGAAATCAGAAGGCCATAAAAAGCACATTGAGAAAGGATTGAATTGTATCAACTGTCACACTTTTTCATAATATCTTGATGTCATACAACTCTTCCTGGTGCACCCGTTTGGGTGTACTGGGATTGATCAGTGACTAAACAGGGACTAAACAGGGGACAGACCACGATTTCACTTCTAGTTTTGGTTATTTGCTGATGCTTGACTTGATGAACACCTGCTGATCCGATTTACTATTTCGTTATCAATCTTTGCAACAAGAGTCAAAAGCCTACTTGACCCCTTCCCATTCTCAATACATATTGCCGCCCATAAAATCATTCCGCTTGTCCATATTTGACGAGAATGTCTTGATAGGCTTGGGTCTGTTTAAATTGAACTAATGCCTGACTAAATTGTTCCGCCAAGCGATCATGCCCTTCATTTTTAGCAAAACCAAGGTAGTATTGTGTTGGAAACGACTTCGGTAACTCGAGTACTTCTATCTGATCCAAAATTCCCATTTTGCTTGCGATATACCGTCCCACAATCCTATTCTCCACCATGATATCAATCCGATCAAATACCAGCTTGTGAAAATTCTGTTCCATCAATCTGACATCTTCTCGATGGACCATCACCTTGGCCAGTTCTTGAGGATATTCAGAGCTAACTTGTGACCCAATCTTATAGAATTTTAAATCGTCAAGCGTCTCAATCTGTGGGCGATTCCCCTTATGATAAAAGATGATGAGTGAAGTGTCTGATAGAGGTTCCTCAGGAAAGACCATATAGGTGTTCCGTTCTTCTGACCTCACCAAATCGATCAGGGCATCCGCGTCCTGATTGCGCATCATGTATAAACACCGGCTAAAAGGATAGAATTTGATTTCAACAGGGATCTGCAACATGTGGAAGACCGCTTCTGTCACATCATAATCTAACCCTTTCAATTCTGCATCTGACGGAAAAACAAACGGTTCAAACGGATCAGTAACAATCAACAGAGGGGGTGACTTGGCCAGTCCCTTTTCTACGAAGGTGAATATGACACACATAACAAGCGTTATGACAATCATAGTCATCTGCTTCCATTTTATTATCATGTTTCCTATTCTCCTATAGACAGTGTGGGTGGGTATGGTCTCAGTGTTAAAATTTTACAAAAAATACAGTTGCAATTCAAGCTATCAAAAATTTCTCGGGGACAGTGCCAAATGGTGCTAGGGACTAAACAGGGGACAGACCACGATTTTACTTCTAGTTTTGGTGATTTGCTGATGCTTGACTTGATGAACACCAGCTGATCCGATATACTATTTCGTTATCAATCTTTGCAGCAAGAGTCAAAAGCCGACTTGACCCCTTCCCTATCAAGATTTCCAAGCGTTTTCATCATGATTCCAGCTTGGCAGGCGCATGCAAATTTGTCAATGATTTCCGAAAGTACGAATAATTGCGAAAGACAGAGTTACATCACGTGTGTCTTTGCTGTCCGAGGCGATTTGGACCATCAGTTTGACTGCGGTTCATGAAGGTAAATGTCTTCCTTACATTTATTGTATTGAGCCTCGGTCAATGGCGTATCACTGTATTGTTTAACGTCATTTTCATCAATCCACGTATATCTCCCTGAATATGTGACGACGCCAGTGACGACGCCATCAGCTTCTTGTGCCTGTTTACATTCGTATGTAAATAACTTGTAACCTAAAATTGATTTCGTCGGTGGTGACAAACTGTGAATCCGAATAAAAACGATTGCACCGTAAATTTCTTCATGATCATCGCCTAATTTATTGAGGTTGTTATGATCTTCAGAACCGTATTCATCGAACGATGTAAAGACACTATTTAACTGTGTTTTTGTCCATGCCAGACATTCATCTATTTCTACTTTTGCTGTACATTGCTCGTTTCCGTTATTGTCATAGGTCAATGCCCATACTTCAGGGTCTCCATGTTCCAAATGGGCGGGGTATGCTGGGTCGGCTATATTAATTATGTGTCCGACTGGAATCTCACCATTACCAAAATCGAAGGTCCCAGTGATATGACAAACATCTTTCTTCACCGCTCCTGCGTATGCACTCACTGCTATCATCAGTACTGATACAATAATAAATACTTTCATCATTATCATCACCACTTCCCCTCCACCATTTTAGTGCCTTACTCCAGAAAAGCTGCAATAAAAAACAAGTAATCTGGAGACTGTATTGAAATTAAGAACTTAAAGTAACCGGCAAGGCACTTATACCCCCTTGTGGGGTGTTAGAGATTTAATAAAAAATGGCCGATCAACTACTTATTGAGGCAGCTCAGTTATCACTAAGAACCCTTAACTTTCCGTCCCATCCTTGCAACATGTTTGACTTTTTCATAACATGTCTAGGTTGCAATAAATACACCACAATTCAGGTTGATCACATCATCAAAGACATTTTTACGTTTATAAGATCTTCCATTCCAACCACGATCGAAATCAAACAGAATATCACGAATGAGTCTCTCATCATGGGGAGCCCAGCACAGATTCATCAGATAAGGCCGAAATTAAAATTTGGGAACTATATTGAACTTAAGGTCTCAGACACAGGAGTTGGGATTGAAACTCATATTATTGAGAAAAAATTCGAACCGTACTTCACAACAAAAATAATTGGCGAAGGGGCTTGCTCTAGTTCATGGGATTATTGAATCATATGGCGGTATAATACTTGTAGATAGTACTCCTGGTAAAGGAACGATTTTTACAATGTATTTGCCCATTACCAAAGAAAAAAGTGTTAGAAATCGGTACTCAAGTATTTATCAAAAAGCCTATTATCAAAGAAGATCTGGCAAAAACGGTAAGAGATATTTTGGAGAGCAAGGAGCAAAGTGATCTAACTGTGATTCCACTTTGTTGTGGAAAATTACAATGGTCGTCTCTAGGACGACCATTGTAAAAACACGAATAGGAACAATGTCCCAAAGGATAGTATCTTACAGTCCGGCGGCAAGCGCGGTGGATCTGCGCGGATCGGCTGCTCCGAACATCTTGCCATCTTTGATCATGATAGACTGGATGGCTCCCATAGCTGATTTCACTTTTATTTCGTGGCTCATCTCCTGCAAAGTTGCAATAGTATCAGGACTCAAACCTTCTTCAACACGTATTTCATCCGGAAGCCATTGATGGTGGATACGCGAGGCTGCTACGGCACTCAGGATATTGAGATTATGATCAATAACATTCATGATAACCTGGAGAGTGGTCGTGATAATACGGGAACCACCAGGGCTTCCTGTTACGAGGAAATTTTTTCCATCCTTTTTGACAATGGTCGGGGACATGGAACTGAGCATCCGTTTGTTCGGCTCAACCTTATTTGCATCTCCCCCGAGTAAACCGTAAGCATTGGGTACTCCGGGTTTTGCAGAAAAATCATCCATTTCATTGTTGAGTAAAAAGCCAGCTCCTTCAACCACTATGCCGGAACCGTAACTGAAGTTAATGGTATAGGTGTTGGATACTGCATTTCCGAACTTATCAACGATGGAGAAATGTGTTGTTTCATTGCTCTCATAAGGTAAGGGGTTGTTTTGGGCAATGGTTGCACTGGGTGTTGCTTTTTCAGGATCGATTTCCTTGCGGAGTACCTCAGCATATTTTTTTGAAGTTAAACCTTTCAGCGGCACCTTGACGAAATCTTCATCACCTAAGTAATGGGAACGATCTGCGTAGGCTCGTTTCATTGCCTCAGCCATCAAATGAATGGTCTTGGCTGAATTATGACCATATTTTGAGATGGGATATCCTTCAAGAATGTTTAAAATCTGTACCACATGGGTACCTCCGGAACTCGGTGGAGACATTGAATATATATCATATCCCCTGTAGTTCCCATGGACTGGTGTCCTGAAACCCGGAGAATAATTCTTCATATCTTCCATACTTATGAGGCCGCCATGTCTTGCCATTTCAGCAACGAGAAGTTCGGCTGTTTTGCCTTCATAAAATTCTTTGATACCGTTTTCAGAAATACGCTTTAAGGTTGCAGCAAGATCTTTCTGAATAAATAGCTCACCAGGTTCATAGTAAGTTCCGTCGGCTTTATAGAAAATCTTCAGGGAAGAGTCCCATTTTTTAAGCATCTTTTCTTTTTTCTTGAGGCCGTCACTAAAACGCGGTGTTACAATAAAACCTTCTTCTGCCAACTTAATTGCTGGGGCCATTGCATCCTTTAAACTGATGGTACCATACTGTTCAAGTGCCATGGCAAGACCGGCAACAGTACCTGGCACCCCTGCTGCTAGGTGAGAATATCTTGAAACCTGGCTGTCGGCGTTACCCTCTTTATCAAGAAACATATCGACAGTTGCTTTGCCTGGTGCTTTTTCCCGGTAATCAATGGCCACGACTTCATTCTTTTTTTCAGAAGAAATCAGCATAAAGCCACCACCACCGATATTACCAGACCGGGGTTGTGTAACTGCCAGTGAAAAAGCTGCGGTCACTGCAGCATCAATGGCATTACCTCCATTTTTCAAGACCTTCTGGGCAGATTGAGTGGCGAGAAAATGACTGGTGACTACCATTCCCTCTTTGCCTTGTACCGGATGCATCCGCTGACCTTCAAGGATCGATCCTGCTGTAGCCAGCTGGGACATAAACAGCACTGTACAGCCCACCATTGCTGCGACTCGCATAAAACTCGATTGTAATAGTCTTCTGTTCATACGTCACTCCCCCATTATTGGTTTTTACAAAGGATTGCCTTAGGCAATCCCAAAATATACCTACAGTGGTGACAGTCAACCACTTTCCATAAACAACCATCCAGCCCTGTATTTCACAAGACCCTCCGTCATGCTCTACCTTTTGCAAGTTAATTTTGCCGATACAAAAAAACGATGTTGATCGAAGCCAAACAAACACTTTTCCGATAATCAGCTAACATTCATTATCAGTTTTTGTCAACAGTAACTCCGCAGCAGGTGTATTCATGTCTGCACGTCGATGAATGTCTCCTCTTACTCGGGCCAGTCTAACTTTTAGGATAAGCAAGTGTTATTAACCACTGGAGTAAACAGTGTAAACAGGGGACAGACCACGTTTTTACTTCTAGTTTTGGTGATTTGCTGATGCTTGACTTGATGAACACCTGCAGATCCGATATACTATTTCGTTATCAATCTTTGCGACAAGAGTCAAAAGCCGACTTGACCCCTTCTCTTTGCATTTGGCGGGCGCCGGGGCATCAGGTTTGATACGGTTCGTTCGGAAACCTCGAACCCCAGCCGGAGCAATTCCCCATGAATCCTGGGCGCACCCCAGCTTGGATTGGCTTTGGCCATTCTCCTGACAAGATCGCGGATTTCACGACTGACTTGAGGTCTTCCCGGACCCTTGGATTTGAATTTCCAGAAAAGCTTGAAACCCTTGCGGTGCCAGCGGACAACAGTATCCGGACTGACAATGACCAGAGATTTACGCCAAGGTGCCCAAATTCTGGAAAGCAAAACCCAGAAGAGCCGGTCCATCATTTGAATCTTCGGCCGCCTGTTCATCGGTTTCATCACGGCCAGTTGTTGGCGAAGCGCAAGGTTCTCGGCAGCGAGATTCGAAGTGATTCTGAACTTCGACCAAATGAACAAAACAAGATTTCCAAGCGTTTTCATCATGATTACAGCTTGGCAGGCGCATCCAAATTTGTCAATGATTTCCGAATGTACGAATAATTGCGAAGGACAGGCCTCCTTGCCCATTCATTAATTATTTACAGCCAATTACCCTCTATCTTTAGCCTAAACAGCATTTGGGTGTGTTATCATTCTTGATCAAAGTACCACTACGGTGTAGTATAAGCCAACTCTTAGGTCCAAGATTAATTCTCACTACAAGGAGGTATGTCATGCGAAAAAGTTACATTATCGTGATTGGTATTGCTGCTGGTATCTTTTTTCTTACCGGCCCTGCCTGCAGTGCCGATGAGGGCGGTGATCCATTTAAAGGAGGCTTGGTCTGGAGCAATTGGACGAATGCAGTAGCAGGTGGTAGCGGTTACCCCAAGGGCTATGATTCCAGCAAAAAAGATTTCTTACGTTGTAAGGCTTGTCATGGTTGGGATGGTCTGGGTGCAAAAGGGGGATATGTGCGCCGCTCGGCCAAGGACTCAAGACCCAATCCCAGCACTGGCACTGACCTTTCTGCAAAATTTGGCTCAATAACCTCAGAGGATGTCCTTCACTCCGAGAAGGGACGTAAGTTCAACACCTTTTCCTTGGCCATGCCTGCTTTTGGCCAGAAGGGAGGTTTAACAAAACAACAGGTTAAAGACGTAGTTGCATTTTTGAACAAGGGTCCAAAAATTGGTGAGTTTGCCACTTTGGATATCAGTTCCAAACCTGTATCATATACTTTCAATAAACCTGACCTAGAGGCAGGAGAAAATCTCTATAAGGCTAATTGTGCCAATTGTCATAATGAAGATGGCGATGGTGCAGACATGTCTCTGAAGAAATACTTCGGTAAAGATGGAAAGTACAGCGAAGGTTTTCATAAAGCAGTTTATGGTGCCGGTGGCAAAAGTGAAATGACCCGAAAAGAGTCAGGAAACTTGACGGGAAAACAGGCTTCTGACATTCTGACTTATATTCAAGCAAACTTTTAGATTAGTTCTCTACAAGTGAGTATTGACCTTCTTTCTAGGAATAATTGGTCAGAAGTACTATACCTTAATTTTGGCCAAACTCTAGGAGGCAGGTCAAACTGGCTTGCCGTGTATAACCGGCCTTTGATCTTGGTTTCCAATGTGAATTTCTCTCGATTCTATGTTTTACCCTTTAGAAAATTGAGAATAACCTAACAAAAAAAGCAACACCTTTATAAAGTAGATAATTCCAGATTATCAATAGAGCAAGTTGCTCCATTTCCAAGCATATGGAGAACTGATTCTACTTTCTTATCAAATGTTGAGACTGGCAAGGAAAATATCTTGATTACCAGTTCCAGGCTGACGCAAACATTACTACGGTCCTGCTTTTTCAAAGCACAAAGAAGACCAACGTCTTATTCACCTTTAATGTGAGCCCGGTGCCATTATTGCGCGCCCAGTGACCTTTAATCTGAGCTCAGTGACACTTAATGTGAGCCTGGGGCTATTCTTGTTGTCATTTATTGTGAGCCCAGAAAGATCATTATTGCGCACCTGGGCGTTTATGATTGCGAGCCGCTACAATTAGCCGATGGTGGTTCTGATACACAAGAGTCAAAAGCCGTCACGGTAGGGATACCGGTTGCCCGGCACCCCCCGTACAGATCCCAAGCATGCGGAACTACCGCACTGGGCTCCTGCCTCAGGTCAGACGCAGAAACATTGAATCGGGTGAATTATACAAAGACCCGCGCAGAGGTAATACACTGCTTCGCTTGTTTCTCGTACTCTGTCCAGTCCGTTCGAAGCTGATTCCAGCCGCTGTGTGCTGGTCACCGTCGTCTGGACACAGTTCCCCTTGGCCGAAGGGCTTTTCTCCACAAATTCCGCCGGTGGTTGTC
>JAAELB010000246.1 GCA_024227155.1 Desulfobulbaceae bacterium | reverse complement strand
CTTGCCCTTTACAAGTATATGCTCAATCCTTCAAACATCAGTTCACTAGAATAAAATACACAAAAACTCAAATTCTACTACTACCATTGCCATGAGAATGTCCAATGTACTGTTGCACATTATCTTATCATTGCATACTATATCATAAATAAACTAGGAGTCAACATTTTCTTCTTCCTCTTCCTCTCCAATAACACTATAATCTTTGAAATTACTACACCCAGCAGCAAAGCATTTGCACAAAGCTGTGCATGACAAGTTGTTTTTTGCACAGCCACACAGGTGTGTACAACCTTCTTTACATGAACCTTTTACCAACTCCAGAATGCCAGATGGAGCTGGTAGATTCAAACAAGGAGTTGGCGTGATGTTACCATTATCATCTACATTCCAACCATTCCCATCAAGAGAAGGTAAAATGGGAGTGGCTGAAGTGTAAGACTTGTCTCGCTTGGTGGTGAAATTTGCACGCTGCATGTGTGGAATGAAGGAAGCCCTTGTAGGAGGAAGCTTTTCACCCTCTAAGTTTCTTGTCCTGAAAAGATCCCATCGCAAAGCTGGTAGACATGTGGCTCCCTTTTTGTCATATGTGGCACATACAAATTTCTCAAATGGTTTAATGCACAGTGGAATATCATTGCCATTGATCTCCAAATCTTGGTCCGTCAATGTTCCCAAATTGATAAAGCTATTAACTACAGGGTCATTATCTTCCAAGG
>JAAELB010000245.1 GCA_024227155.1 Desulfobulbaceae bacterium | reverse complement strand
TCCTGTATTGAAGTGCTGACAACCATATCACCTTTTTGCAACAATGACAGATACTCTTCTTTTGATTCAATATATCCAAAAGCAATTATTTCATCTGAAAACTGCTTTTCTGCCTTTTTGAAAATATCAGGTATTTTACCGGCTTGCTCTCCTAACAAAGCAAGTTTAAAGAAAATATTTTTCTGTTTTATTTCATTTAATGCCCAAAAAAAATCAGAAGGATTTTTATCCCATTCCCACCTGTGATTCCAAATGATGAGAGGTTGCTTAATATTTCCTTGGTCAAGCTTAATAGCTGACCCTGAAAATCTACACCCTGGATAAAGAACACTTGATTTTTTAGCAATCTCATCTTTAATCCACTCAGGTTTCAAATCTGGAATATTTTTAATTAGCTCATCAATTTTTGATATAAATTCATCAAGTTGAAACCTCGAATTAAAAAACACTTTTGAAGTTGAAAGAGCTGAAGTGATATTTGTATATCCAAATTGCCAATCTCTTTTTTGTCCTGGTGATAAAGGGTATGTAAGTTGATTTTCATGAAAATATAAAATAATAGGCTTACCTTGTGTCTTTGCAAGGGATTTAAAGTCAGCAAGATTCATCATA
>JAAELB010000244.1 GCA_024227155.1 Desulfobulbaceae bacterium | reverse complement strand
TGTTAAAGAGTGAAATTCTACCATACTGCCAATCTCTAAAAAAGGTTATGATTATGGGAAGAATCAAGGCTTTTGGTGAAAAGATTGAAGCGGTTGCAGACAAGTACAACATTGAACCTCTTTTCCAATTTGGAAGAAATTTTATCACTTTTGCTGATAATTTTGATACAGTTGGGATAGAGACTGAGCTTGAAAAATTAGGCCAGGAAATTAAACTGCTGCAAAAAAGGTGGGATTTTGATGGGAAATAATAAAAGGCTTCTATTGATTGTGGATGATAACCCCGAAAACAGAAAAGTTCTTGGTAATCTTCTGATAAATAACGGTTATGAAGTTGGTGCAGCTCCCGATGGTCACAATGCTCTGGAATTTATTGATAATGAACATCCGGATCTCATTCTTCTGGATATTATGATGCCTGGAATGGACGGTTTTGAAGTATGTGAGAAATTAAAATCCAATGTGGAGACACGACATATTCCGGTGATCTTTCTAACGGCAAAAACGAGCACCGAAGATATTGTAAGGGGATTTCAGGTAGGTGGAGTTGATTACGTATCCAAACCATTTAACAGCGAAGAGTTGCTTGCAAGGATAAAAACACATATTGAAATAAAGACGCTAAGAGGTTTACTACCTATTTGTTCAACATGTGAGAAAATTCGTGACGATGCAGGGTACTGGCACTCAATTGAGAAATATATTGCAAATCATGCCGACGTACTTTTCTCACACAGTCTTTGCATTACATGTATGGATAAGATGTATGGAGATCAAGATTGGTATAAAAATACAAAGGAGTAATTTAATCCCTCTAGTTTCAGGTGGAAACTAGTGTTTCGTCAATGATGAAATGTCGCAATATTGCGCCGTTATTTTTTGTGTCTTTGTTGGTTGGTTTGTGTTGCATAGATGAGCTATGTGGCGTAAGCTTTACCGACGAAGGTGCGGAAAAGGACAAACACGATGCGTCAGTTCCGCGTTGACGCGACACTAGGTAACTTTCAAGACCCATCAAGAACCTCTCTGACACCATTGGCTAGATCTCTCATGATGACCGGTTTTGTCAAAATTCTTTGTTCTTTCGATAGGATACTTGAAAAGTATATCTTAAACGTCGTACCCTGACCTGGTCCACTGTACACGGAAATATGTCCTCCGCAATTTTCAACAATACCGTGAACAAATGAGAGACCCAGCCCAATTCCTTCTTCCTTTGGTTTGGTGGTGAAATAAGGATCAATCGGCCCAGTATTCGATAATCCGCCACTCACACAACGAACATATTCGTCATTTACCTTGTCGTCTTTGCCTTGGAGGCCATTTGTCAAACTGACGAGCCACCACGCTTGGTAAGTATTGTATGCGTAGCTGGTAGCCGTCCAGATAGACCTTACATTTGGGAATTCTGGATGGGTCGCCGGATCGTTCAGGCTATAATCAATAATGGCCACAGCTTCATTACGTTCGGGCAACCGCCAAAGTCTAAATTTGTGCAATAGTCAACGGCCTGCTGCCAGCTCATTGCGTCGGTTGTCCTTCGCAAAAATTAATCCGTGGCAGATTTGTCGAAAAACATGCTCATCTGTGTAGCGATGATACAGCCCACCGATGCGCGGTAAAGCGATTATCTTGCATTTACCAGCAGGTCTGGATTGGACGGGCCGACCGTTGGGGGAATCTTTTCCAAGGCTCAAATGCGTTCTGTCGTTATGATAATATTCGAAATATGAATGAAGAACGCTTGTTCACATGATTTTTCAGGAAAGCTCGCCACGTCTGAGATGGCTATGAATTCGGTGGACGTCGGGACATCAGGCTCGATACGGTTCGTTCGGAAACATTGAAACCCAGCCGGAGTAATTCCCCATGAATCCTGGGTGCACCCCAGCTTGGATTGGCTTTGGCCATTTTCTTGACAAGACAACGGATTTCACGATCGGTTTTTGGTCTTCCCGGACCTTTGGATTTGACTTTCCAGAAAAGCTTAAAGCCCTTGCTGGCCAGCGTACAACAGTATCCGGCCTTACTATGACAAGAGATTTACGCCAAGGACTCCAAATTCGGGAAAGCAAAACCCAGAAGAGCCGATCTCTCACTTGAATTCTCGGCCTCTTGTTTGTCCGTTTCATCACAGGCTTGCCAACACAATTCTGGATGTTCAATCTCATATTCAAAAAACTTGTTAATCACCCAGTGTAGGCGACACCTATTTGTGTGTTCGCTATATGTTTCTTGAACTCTTATATACCCGTCAGCCTAGGTGTTTATTTCATCAACTGTTAATTCAACATTTGTGCGTATAACGCCTTTGTAACGGGCCGCGTTGCTGCGAAGCAGTGCTTCTAGCGGTCCAGCACGTAGTGCGTTCGTTGACAAACTTGTTATGTGTTTCTAATTTGCTTGCAATAGACATTCGTTGTTTTCCAATAAGTAAGCAGATGAGTTTTCTTTTGCAAAGCACTGCTCTTTTGTTAGCCCTTTGATGCGCTCGCCGAAACAGTGATCGTAGTAGAAAACACACTCTAGTTTGCCATCGTATTTTACGAAGAAAATTGCCCCAAGTAATGCTGCAAAAATGAACAGAAACAAAATAACTATTTTTCCTGTTTTCATTTCTAGTTCTGTAATCCCTTTTTACATCACGTTGACATCACCTGACCCAGCCTAAGTAGCAAGGTGATGGATTTACAAATTACCTGAGTTGAAACCGTTACTTTTCCAAACCGCCGATGTGCTGGGGTCAGGTGGATGGACTGGTT
>JAAELB010000243.1 GCA_024227155.1 Desulfobulbaceae bacterium | reverse complement strand
TTTTTGTTATATGGAGATGAAGGGTCATTGATCGTTCTAGCAATAAATGGTCCAGCGTCTGCGATGTGTTGAACTCCATAAGAATTCCAGAGAAAGTATCCTGCTAAACCCAATGCAAACCGCTCAGCAAAGATGGCCCTTACTCTTTCTTCCCAATGAACAAAATTGGCTTGTATTCTTAATTTTCCTGAGCTGGGTCTAAGTGAATCGATATGTTCTAAGAAAAATCCCCACGCCTGTGGGCCACCGTTGTACACAGAAGGGGACATTAATATTCCAGAACAAAGAAACGCGTCGCGGAGACGTATGTTAGCAAACTTACTTGAATGGAAACTAACACCGTGTGGGAATCCTTCTTCTTTTACTCCGATTTCATGAATAAGGTTAGAAATATTCCAGAAATCAATATCGTGAAATGGCCAAACTGGATAGTCAACCAGCTCAGGTATAGACCATGGATTAGTTTTGTAAGTTGCCGACATTTAAAATACCTTTATTATTACGTTAAGTTAACTGGCCAGCTTCAGCGAGTCCGAGAGAGTGAAGCGAACGGTGATCTTGCAACAATATAGTAGACACTCAGTTAAGCTACTTTTCTCTTTTCCCACCATTCCTGCTCATACAGAGCAGGAGCCTTGTATCCATTTGTTGAATGCTTCCTCCGCCGATTATAATAGACTTCGATATAGTTAAAGAGAGAGCGTTCCGCTTCTTCTTGGCTCTGAAATTTCACATGATGGACGAGTTGAGTTTTCAATGAGTGAAAAAAAGATTCAGCCACAGCATTGTCCCAACAGTTTCCCTTGCGGCTCATACTTTGGATGAATCCTCTTTTTTTCAATAACTTGCGAAAATCCGAACTGGCATACTGAACACCACGGTCACTATGAACTATTAACCCCTCGCCTGGGTGTCGCTTGAGGATCGCTTTATTGAAGGCGCGAATAGCTGAATGCCGTTCAAGAGAATCACTTACGTCCCAGCCGACCACGACCCTGGAAAACAAATCGATGAATACCGTCAGGTAATACCACTTTCTCCCGACCCTCAGGTAGGTGATATCGCTTACCCAGGCAATATCTGGAGCCGGTACTGTAAATTGACGATTCAATATGTTTGGGGCAACAGGTTCATCATGCTTTGAATCGGTTGTGACAACAAACTTTCGAACGGTTTTGCATTTGAGCCCCATATCCTTCATTAAACGAGCAACACGAGGACGACTGACATTGTAAAACTCAGGTTCGTCATTGAGATCTGCGGTGATCATCGGGCTGCCGGCCATTCCGTTATGTGCTTGGTACAGCTCCTTTATTCGTGTTCTGAGTCTCTGGTTTTTTTCTTCCCTTTGCGATACCGGGGCCTTGATCCAACGATAATAACCACTCAATGATACTTGCAGGCTTTGGCACATTTTCTTCACCGGAAAAGAGGAGCGGTTTTCTTGTATAAACTGAAATCTCATTTCGGTGCTCTGCTGAAAATGGCCATGGCTTTTTTTAAGATGTCTCTCTCCATCTCAGCGTCTTTCAGTTTTTTTTCAAGTTCACGAATTCTCTTTTCCTGGTCTGTTAACGCTTCTTTACCATGACCAGGGAATGCTCCTTTATGTTTGGAACGATGCTCTCTTCGCCATCGATAAAGAAGATCTTTTGCAATTCCGAGATTCTCGGCTACCTCCTTGACGCTACGTCCCAGTTCCTCTGACAACTTGACTGCATTTCTTTTAAAATCAGGATCATAATTTCTACGCTGAACACTCATATTTCCCTCCTGCCAATTCATTTAATATTGGCTTAACTGAGTGTCCACTCTTTTATAGCAGGATCAC
>JAAELB010000242.1 GCA_024227155.1 Desulfobulbaceae bacterium | reverse complement strand
CTATTTACATCACATAAAATTTGGCCAATTAACAAAACCTCCAATATTAACAGATATCTAATAAACATCCTGTTGTAATGTACTGATTCGTCCTTGAACACTCAATAAATGACATCTCATATCAATATGTGTATAAAGTTAAGACATGTGTCATCGACCTGAGTTGGTTGTAAATATATTAAACTTTCTCAAAACAAGTACTTTGTAGCTGTACACAAACCAGTACAAGACCGCTGGAAAAGCAGCAGAATAACACTGTGTGATGTCACAAGAAAGCCCTCTATTCTGTAACAAAATAGTATAATACTTTCTTCTATAATTGAATTAGTATCTCTGAATATCCAGAATCCATATCTATTCATAAGAAATAAAATTGTTGCTGTATAAATGTATATGTGTTGCTTTGTTGACAGTAATGATAGAAATTAATGTAAATCACAAACTTTTTGTGGTTGAATCATCTGGAATCATGATCAACCCATGATCAAATATTGAACAAATAAGGATTTAATGAACATCATTAGTTTAAAATATGGTATATATATACAATTAAGGCTTATGCTAGTGATTTTGTAAATATGATTGAATGTAAGATATGTTAAATAAACATTGAAAAGCTATTTGATTTATTTTTGACATATTTACAAAAGCATAACCAATGGAAATTATATAGGGTACTATTTTTAAATGAGCAACACAATCATATATAGTTGCTTAGTTACCACCTTGTAACATATTCAAAAACAGAATATATAGCATGGTGGTCACACAGTTTTAGGTGTAGTAGCTAGTGGTATCTCAATGCCATGCTTCCTATTTGTTCATTTTTGCATACTATCCCTGGAAGAATTACAACAATCCATGCACAAATATGAATGCATTTTGCAGGCATTTCAAAAGCACT
>JAAELB010000241.1 GCA_024227155.1 Desulfobulbaceae bacterium | reverse complement strand
TCATCAAGGCCTTCGCCTTTAAAGGTATAGATAATGTGCATTGCTTTATAGGTCGATGGAACTTCTTCAGTGGCTTCTGCTTCCACAGTGATCGCGAGATCATCGATTTTCACCCGCATTTTTTCCAGGATCGATGCGACATCAATTCCAGTGCATCCGGCAAGAGATGCTAGCATCATTTTTTTCGGGCTAGCCCCTGAATTTTCACCACCAAATTCTACAGGGGCATCGGTTACAACTGCGTGGTCTCCTATCATTGACTCAAAGGCCAGGTTTCCTTTCCACTTTGATTGAATTGTGTCTTTCATGTTGTAGTCATTCCTCTTTTGATAGTTTTCATTAATGCCTTAGTCCTAAGAGCCTAAGCCTACGCCTCAATCGTTGACAGCTTTGCCAAAATCTTGGGATTTGTACTTTGCAAGTCTGTAAATATTACTTACCTTTGAAATCTTTCAATGTTGTTTTTCATGGTTTCACCTTATATAGTCTTTTCCTGAGAGACAATTTAAATGTGTCCAGGCCAACAACAGTACTCCATTCAAAAATGCACTGGATAAAACAGTGCTCTTCACATTCACTAAAAAAATGAAAGAAAATCTTACATTCGCAGCACGACTCTTTCGCGACAATTTTAAATATGTTGCATCACTTTCTGTTCCATTCACACTACTTGCATTTCCTTCATATTTTATTGCTCAGACAGTTGAAAACAGGGTCGGGTATATAACGGTTATTGGTTTGATAGCATATCTTATTGGTATCGCTATATATATGTCTTCCTTGATTTTTTTCATGTCTCAGGCATACCAGGGAAAACTACAGTCTATCAAATCGAATCTCATTAACGGGCTAGTATATACACCTCTTTTAACGGTCACCTTGCTTGTTGCCAATTCTCCCTTAATCGCTAGTTTTATCATAATGTTCACTTCAACGACACTCCAGTTCTTAACGTTACCATTGCTGGTTCTTGGTATATACGTTTCATTACGATCTACATTTGCTCCATTTCACCTTATCCTGGAAGGTCACAAACCATTAAATGCAATAAAAAACAGTTTCAACAGTACAAAAGGACAGGTGTCACAAATTGTTAAAGTCGTGATGTTGTTTTATTTAGCTACAACCGTGGTAGATATTGTATCGACCTCCAACGCAAATATTGAACTCTTCAATATCTTGATGTTTATTCTGGGGGTTGCTGTGACCCTGTTAATGACCGCCTTCCAGCAAATTGTCGTTTTTAAGATGTACATAAATAGTTTCGATAACAAATAGGGGATCCTCTGATGGCACTTGCGACAACGAACCTGAAATCCTTAGCAAAAAGTTGTGGCGCTGATTTGATCGGTGTTGCATCAAAGGCTATTCTAACCGATGGACCGCCCTCCGCAGACCCTCGCTATCTTTTACCATCTGTAAATTCGGTCATTTCTTTTGCAGTATCTCTGGATACGGATCTCGCAAGGGATTTTATCAGCAAAAAAGAATGGAGAGCACACTGCGACGACCGGAAAAAAATTGCTCAGAAACTCTATCGAATTGGCGATTCACTCGTCGAAAAATTGAGATCTGATGGCCATGAAGCGATCAACGTAGACCTTAACAACAACTATCGACCTGAAGACAACGCTGCCGATGTGTCAGAAATGACCGAGTTTCATCCGGAATTTTCTCATCGCTATGCGGCCCTTGCAGCCGGAATTGGACGCTTGGGTTTCAGTGGCAATCTGCTAACCAGGAAATACGGTGCATTGGTTGAGCTGGGAAGCGTTTTAACCAATGCTACCTTGGCTCCAGACTCAACCATTGCAGATGAAGATCACCCTTGCGATAAATGTAAGATGTGCAGCCTGGTCTGTCCGGTGCAAATGATTTCCACTAAGATTTCCAAGCAAGTTAGTGTTGCCGGTATTACTGAAACCATAGCTCAAAAACGACCGAACACCTGTTGTTGGATCGGATGCAGCGGATATCAGGGACTGTCCACTTCAGGTACCTGGTCTAATTGGAGCCCTTACCGGCTTGACCAAGCACTACCCGAAGAAAAGGAAGAACTTGATGCTTTGTGCATAAGCCTGCAGAAGGCTGATCCCCAGATGCAAGACGCAGCGAACAGTTTTGAAAACTATCGGCAGGCGATCTTCGATCCCGACTGGTTTTATTACACCGTATGCGGTTTCTGTCGCACTGTTTGTTCACCCGATCGAAAAACTCGTCTTGCAAATCGAAAACTCATCACGAATTCCGGAACTGTTGCCTTAAAGTTAGACGGTTCCCATGTAGTGGCTGAGGAAAACGCCCGTGAGGTGGAGACTCCCTTCGGACTGAACGTGATTGCATCGCCGAAAGAACTATCCCAAAAAGACCCTGAAATGGAAAAATGGCCAGGTCAATTCCCCCTGGACCGGGAAGTGATAAAACACCTTCGTCAATCGGATAGCCGATAACTACCTCGGGTATGACAAACTCGGCCACCCTTGCTGTCATTCCCGCATGTTGGGCTCCACGAAAAACCGGCAATAATCAATTGGTATGTGCTACTGAACCATGCTGTAGAGCTAATTTTTTAAACATCTGCACGATTCCGGTTCCAAGCATATAGAGTCCTTCAATGCTAAGGTTGTCTTCCGCGGTTTCGTCAAAAAAAAGACTCATACTTGATCCCATTCCATCCTCAGGTTTCCAATAGCAGATGAGCATGGGAACAAGAGGAAAAGGAGACAATAGAACTGCAATATCAGACTGATATTCATGGGGGAATTGCTGACCACTAAAAAGGGTGACAATATCTTCAAGGAGATCTGTCTGTTCATCTATAATTTTTTTAAGTGGCTTTTCACATTGGTGGCTGAAAAATCGTTGCCAGTCCTTGCCATTTGGTAATTCCCTGAATGGCGTCCATTTTCCACTAACAGGAACACCCTTACAATTTACCACATAGTTAAAGCTCGATATCAGAACCCATGAATTAACATGGAGGTCTGTGAAAAGTTTACCGTCAGCATCAAAACTTAAGTTCTTTCCCATTATTTTAATGGTCAGTTTCTCATCACTCCATGATCCTTGGACTCTTTTGGCCACCTCAGGAAAATCCAACTTTTTAATGACTTTTTGAATGGCAACTATTGCTTCCTGCAATTCGTCTTCGCGGCTTGGCCGCTGTTCATCCACATCTTCATATAACTGGACTGTGTCACGATCAACAGCGGGACAATCAGCAAGCTTCTTTTTCCCCTTCAAGACAGCTCCGGCAAAAGCCATACAGGTTTTCTCACCACATTTCTTACAATTACTCTTGTCAAGCAACTGTAGAATTTCTATTACATTGTTAAAAATAGCCATGTCCTATCTACCTCCTTTAAAAGAACTGTACCCCAATATGATAAAATAGAAATCCCCCAATTCTGGTGATTTCTTTCCTGGAGTTCTTGTTAGATTTGAAAAATAAATTTAATGGTAAGGGGAAAAATATGATACAACATTAATAAATTTTGTAACTTCCTGTTTACTGGGCTAGGCATTATTGAAACCCCATGAAATTGTTAGCCTCAATGCCAATAAAATTTCCAATACAAACCTGATTCTTAGAAAGACAATTTGATGAAGAACTACTTACTCAACCTGCCCATTCGTGGTAAAATTTTCCTCTGCTTCATCATTGCTATTGCCGCCACAACTCTAAGCAGTGGTTTTTTTCTGGAAACCAGGGTGAGAAAAATCATTGAGGCACATATTACCAATGAGCTTGAAACCAGCTCAAGTTCCATACTGGATGCAATTAACAGCACTGCGTCTGCGTCAATAAAAAACCGCCTCCGAGGGATTGCTGAGAAGAATTTTGACATCACATCCTACTTTTACAACCTGCAGATAAACGGCAAACTCTCAGAGAAAGAGGCAAAAGAACAGGCGAGTTCTGTTCTACTCTCCCAAACCATAGGAAAGACAGGATATATTTATTGTGTCGACAACACTGGAGTCATTAAGGTCCACCCCGAACCTTCACTGCACAACAAGGACATATCCCGTTTCAGCTTTATCAAGCGGCAAATGTCAGCAAAAGAAGGCTATCTTGAATATAATTGGAAAAACCCGAGCGACCTGAAAGAGCGTTCAAAGGCGCTCTATATGGTTTATTTTGAACCATGGAACTGGATAATTTCTGTTTCCTCATACCGGGCAGAGTTTAAAAATCTCATTGATGTCGCCGATTTCCGCGGCAGCATACTCAACCGGCGATTTGGCGCAACGGGGTATTCCTACCTCATAGACCTTAAAGGAAACCTGATACTCCACCCTAAACTTGAAGGAACTAATATTTTCAATTATGTCGACGCCAATGGTCGAATGTTTATTCAAGAACTGTGCCAACAGAAGAGCGGTAGTATTATCTATCCTTGGAAAAACCCAGATGAGCTGGTTGCCCGGAATAAACTTGTTATCTTTAACCATATCCCCGAGTATGACTGGATTATTGCATCTTCAAGTTACATTGACGAGTTTTATCGGCCTGTTACGACTATTCGCATAATTATCGCCAGTATTACCTTCCTCACCCTGATGATCGCCCTGCTACTCTCCTTCTGGATTAGCTCGTTCATTACCGATCCACTCAAGCATCTCATGACAAAACTAGATCTTGGGGCAAAGGGCGACCTGTCTGTCCGAATGGATGTGAACACCACAGAAGAGATCGGCAAACTGGCCGGGTATTTCAATGAGTTTATGGATAGACTTGAACTACATCATCGAGAACTTGATAAACTTGTGAAAGAACGTACCAGGGATCTCGAAGAAGAGATGGCGGAACGTATTAAAGTTGCGGAAAAACTCGAAAGTCATATGGAATTGCTGGAGACCTTTCGCAATACCATTGCCAGTCCAGTGTTTTATAAGGACAGTAATGGCGTTTACCTTGGCTGTAACACCGCTTTCTCATCACTGATACTCGGTGTAGAAAATGACGTAATCATAGGCAAGGCCTTGGTTGATATGAACAATATCATTGCAGACAAAAAGCTATCAGCTCTCCATGACCGTGACATGAAACGAATACAACTCGGGGGTAGTGAGAAATATGAAGACACGGTACGATGTGCCGATGCGGTCGTCAGGGATTTCATGTTCAGTGTAGCAACCTTTGCTGATCATGCAGGAAAAACTGCCGGGCTTGCTGGTGTAATGATGGACCTGACTGAAATTAATAAAGCCCGGCAAAAGATTCAGGAGCAAGCCGACAAAATCAATGAGACCAACAAAAGACTTGCCCAGTTAGCAGCTCTGGATGGCCTGACAGGCATCAGCAACAGGAGAACCTTTCAGGAGCAACTCGATCTACAAATCCGCCTCTCAAGTAGAAACGACCACACGATTTCCCTGTTGCTGATAGATGTCGATCATTTCAAAAGCTACAACGACACCTTTGGGCACACTGCTGGAGACGAAATCTTGAAACAACTTGCCAATACTCTCGACGAAAGTACGAGAAGCACGGATACCGTCGCACGCTACGGTGGTGAGGAGTTTACCGTCATTTTGCCCAACACTGAAAAAAAGAAGGCGCTTTACATGGGAAAAATATTTCAGAAAGCCATTGCCGATAAGGCCTGGGCCCATCGCGATATAACCGTCAGCATTGGCATTGCATCTGAAAAGTTCATCATATCGGCGGCCAGTCAATCAGAAGATATGATGCTCCTTTTTGTAAATAAGGCCGACAAGGCTCTCTACCGCTCAAAAGAGACAGGCCGCAATTGCATAACCCATCACGATGATATTCCCCCCGGATGAAGGCTTGCTTTATACCGCGTAACTGCTAGCGTTGCAGGCGATTGACCGTGGGGCCGGGCGGTTACCCTTTTTCTTAAACAATTGTCTTGCCCAGTGCTACACCCCAAGGTAGCGATTTTGCAATTCCGGTTGATTATACAGCTCACTCGTGGTTCCGGACCATGCAACCCTGCCGTTTTCAAGGACGTAGTGGTACTGGGCGATCTTCATCAATGATTTGATATTTTTATCAACAATGAGGATGGCGAGGTTTTTGTGTTTAAGAATATCCAGGCCACGCCATATCTCTTCTCGAACCAAAGGGGCTAAGCCCTCGGTTGCCTCGTCAAGTATCAGGAGTCTGGGATTTATCATCAGGGCACGACCAATGGCGAGCATCTGTTGTTCACCTCCTGACAGCTGATTACCATAATTGCCAAGACGTTCTTTTAGTCGAGGAAAGATCACAAATATATCATCAAGGCTATAGGGTGTTTCGATCTTTCGGTAGTTCGCTTGTGCCATAAGCAGATTTTCTTTAACTGTCAGGTTGGGAAATATCTGTCTCCCTTCCGGGACAAGACCTATGCCCTTTCTGGCAATGGAGTAACTTTGTGCCTTTGTAATCTCTTCTCCCATAAAACCAATGAACCCTCCACTTGCTGGAGTAAGGCCCATAATAGAACGGATGGTTGTGCTTTTCCCCATACCGTTTCTTCCAAGAAGAGTAACGACCTGGCCCTCTTTTACGGTAAGAGAGACGCCATAAAGGGCTTGGCTATCGCCATAATATGTAGCGATTTCATTAACGTTCAACATTACCCCTCCTCACCAAGATAGGCGCTACGCACTAGCTTATCAGCACGAATCTCATCAGGAGTTCCCGTCGCCACATGTTCACCGTAAACCAGCACAGTTACTTTATCAGCAAGGGAAAAAACAACATCCATATCATGCTCGACAAGAAGGATAGTTACCTTGCCACGAAGTTCATTTATAAGCTGAGAAAGCTCTCTCGTCCCCCCTGCCCCCATCCCGGCCATAGGCTCATCCATGATCAGAAATTCAGGGTTTCCCACCATTGCCATACCCACCTCTAATTGACGTTTTTCCCCATGGGAGAGAAAACTGGCGGGTTGCCCGCTTCTGCTGGAGAGATCAACTCTGTCTATAGCAACAGCGATATCCTCTTTAATTTGACGGGAGCCCAGTGCTCGTTTCCAGAAGTGAAAGTTGTGGCCGTTTTTAGAGTGGATGGCAAGGGCCATATTTTCAGAGACGGTTAAATGTTCAAAAATATGGGTAATCTGGAAAGATCTGGCAATACCAAGCTGGGCTCTCCGATGGGCTTTAAAACGGGTGATGTCGGTGTCTTTAAACAATATAGTTCCGTGATCAGGAAAAATATCTCCGCTCAACTGATTAACAAGTGTAGTTTTACCAGCTCCATTAGGACCGATGAGTGCGTGAACATCCCCCTGCTCAACTGAAAAACTTACATCCTTTGTTGCTTGTATCGCACCAAAGTTTTTATACAGGTTTTCTATTTGTAAGATAGCTTTATTCATGATCACCTTTTCCCACGAGAAGTCCCCATAAACCGTTGCGGGCAAAGAGTACAACCAGTAGCAGAAATGGTCCCATGTACACCATCCAGTGTTCTGTATACATGGCCAGGTTTTCCTCCATCAGTAGAAAAGCAGCCGCCCCAAGCACAGGACCATATAAGGTCCCCAAACCTCCCAGAATTACCATAACCATCAACTCTCCCGACAGAGTCCAGTGTAGTAAACCAGGGCTGACATACTCGGTCTGATTCGCAAGGAGGGCTCCGGCAAGTCCAGCCCCTGCCCCCGCAATCATAAAGAGGACGAGCTGGTAACGAAAAGTATGAATTCCAAGTGCCTGGATGCGCCTGGGATTATCTTTTGCACCCCGCACGATGAGACCAAATCTCGAACGGACTAATCTTTCAGCAAAGATAAGAAAAAGGCAAAGCAGGGTCAGGCAGAGATAATAAAACTCTACATCAGAACCTAGATCAAAACCGGGAATGGTTGATCTGGAATAGAGAGACAGTCCGTCACTACCACCATATTTTTCCAGGGATACAAACAGATAATACAGCATCTGAGCGAAAGCCAGGGTGATCATAATAAAGTGCATCCCCTTGGTTCTAAGACTCATGGCGCCAAACACCAGTGCAAAGAGCGCGGAAACCAGCGCCGCGAGGGGTAATACGATTAACGCATTTTCCGAACCAGCTATTTCGACTGGCCACTGGATGAGTGGTTCCATTTCTGATGCGTGAAAGAAACAAACGCCTACCACATATGCACCTATGCCAACGTATGCGGCATGGCCTAAGCTGATAAGTCCGCCGTACCCAAGCAATAGATCTAGACTCACGGCGGCCAGAGCGTAGATCAACACACGACTAATCAGGGAGACCAGATAGATTTGATCAAAAAACTGTGCTACTGGTGGCAGAGCAAAAAGAAAGAGTGTGCCAACAGCAAGTGCAAGCACGGATCGTTTTTGTGTTGTCATTAGGAATGGGCGGGAAAGAGGCCTCTGGGTTTCCATACCAGAATAATCGCCATAAGAATATAAATCCCCATGGATGCCAGAGAAGCGGCCACAGCATCTGCACTGCTGGATTGAAAAAGGAAATGAAACAGGGTTGGTAAAAAGGCTCTACCAAGGGTGTCCACCATGCCCACAAGAATTGCTCCTGCTAGAGCGCCGCGAATAGAGCCGATACCACCAATGACAATAACCACAAAGGTAAGGATAAGGATAGATTCTCCCATTCCGCTTTCTACGGCGAGGATTGGTCCGGCCATCACGCCGGCAAGACCGGCGAGCAGAGTCCCCAGGCCAAAGACCAGGGTGTTGAGCAATTTGATATTTACACCAAGTGCCGCCACCATCTCTCGATTAACGGCACCAGCCCGAATCTGCATGCCAAGACGTGTCTTGGCAAAGAGCAACCAGAGAAACAGCGCTACTGCAAGGCCGACACCAATAACAGCCAGTCGGTATAATGGGTAGGTGAGCCCTGGTAAGAGGACAACGCCGTGGTTGAGCCAGGACGGGACATCCATAAAAAGTGGCTGACGTCCCCAGATAATACGTGTCAGCTCATTGAAAAACATGATGAGGCCAAAAGTAGCCAGTACCTGATCAAGATGATCACGGTTATAGAGGCGACGGAGTACAATGAATTCCACGATCATTCCGGTGAGAGCTGCAGCGGACAGCGCTGCTACTATTCCAAGGAGAAATGAACCTGTACTGGAAGCAACGGTTGCCCCAACATAGGCTCCTATCATATAGAAAGAACCGTGGGCGAGGTTGATAACCTGCATGATGCCAAAAACTAGTGTCAATCCAGCTGACATGAGAAAAAGCATCACTCCAAACTGGAGGCCGTTAAGGCATTGTTCAACAATGAGAAGCATAGCAATCAGGAGCCATCCTTTAGAGATGGCTCATTCAACTTTTACCTAAATCTTGCAAAGTATTTTCTTTTCCTCATATTACGTATGCTATATTTTGGTTTTACATACTACATTCAGATGCGTATGCATCTACGTGGTTTGAAAATACCTTCTGCACCGTTTTGTTGGTGAAGGTACCGTCTTTTGAAATAACCTCGCGGATATACAGATCCTGAACCGGATGTTGATTAGCACCAAAACTGAAATTGCCTCGAACTGAAGCGAAGTCTGCAGCTTTAACAGCCTTCTTGAAAGCCACAAGATCACCGAGTTCGCCGCCTACAGCTTTCAGGGCGGAGCCTATTAACCGAGCAGTATCATAGCCCTGACTGGCATAAAGAGTCGGCATACGGCCGTAGGCTTGCTGGTACGCCTGGACAAACTGTTTGTTAGCTGGATTATCCAGATCGTGGGTCCATTGAGAGCCGTTTCGTACTCCAAGAGCGGCCGGACCAACTGCCTTCAGAATTCGTTCGTCAAAGGAAAATGCGGGCCCGAACACCGGAATATCCTTGGCTAGCCCTGCCTGGGAGTATTGCTTGAGAAAGTTAATGCCCATTCCTCCAGGTAAAAAGAAGAATACGGCTTCAGGCTGAGCAGCGCGCAGGGCTGCGATTTCTGCGGCATAGTCGGATTGGCCGAGTTTAGTGTACACTTCCCCAACGATTTTTCCGTTATAAAAGCGCTTAAATCCAGCGAGATGGTCTTTACCTGCAGGATAGTTAGGAGCCAGCAGGTAGACACTTTTTAGACCAGTCTCACTCACATATTTACCTACAACCTCATCCAGATTGTCGTTTTGGTAGGATACGCTGAAATAATTGCTGTTACATCCCTTGCCGGCGAGTTTTGAAGGAGCTGCGTTTGTGCTGAGATACACTACATCTTTGCGGACAACTTTTGGGACAACTGCCATGGCCACATTAGAAAAAACAATGCCAGTGAGAATCTGAGCCTTGTCCTTTTTGATAAAACGATCGGCAATCTGCTTACCTTTTCCAGGTTTGCGCCCATCGTCTTCTACCATCAACTCAACGGCTACGCCGCCTAGCTTTCCACCTTCCTGATCTATGGCCAGCTGGAAACCATCACGAATATCTTCGCCAAGGTATCCTGCTTTAGTAGACAGGGTTGTAATCATGCCTATTTTAACAGGATCTGTTGCCAGAGCCGGAGTTGCCAGTAAACATGCCAGTAGCATGAGACAGTACTTCTTCATGGATAGTGTTCTCCCAAATTAAATTGACAAAATGAACTGTTGCACTACTGTACTAGTACAAAAACAC
This sequence comes from Desulfobulbaceae bacterium, assembly GCA_024227155.1. GTDB lineage: Bacteria > Desulfobacterota > Desulfobulbia > Desulfobulbales > Desulfocapsaceae > Desulforhopalus_A. The sequence continues at coordinate 3,810 of JAAELB010000241.1, read as the reverse complement.
AACCCTACATAACATGAAAACATTAGTCAATCATTTGCTTGCCCAACAAGAACCAGAAGAGATGGAAAAGGCATTGTTGCGCCTTCTGACCCCAAGTGAACGTGTGGAGTTGAGCAACCGTCTAAAAATTTTTGAGATGCTGAAACAGGGCGTTCCACAGAGAAAAATTGCCGATATTTTAGGGGTGGGAATAGCCACGGTGACGCGTGGGTCAAATGCTCTTAAAGCTGCTATAGACGAAGACGGGGCTCAATGACAAGTTTTTCTTTTGTCCAAGTTATAACGGAATACCAGGTCAAGCCGGCATAGAAAGAGGAAAGAGAGCAACGATTGTTGCTCTCTCTGGTTTGCTCAGGTATCCCTACCTGCCTTTATACTGATCACGCATTTCACGTTTAAGCATCTTGCCGGCAACATTGCATGGAAAAGAGTCCATGAAAACCGCGTCACGTATTCGCTGAAATTTGGCATCCACCTTACTGTTGGTCCATTCAATCAATTGCTCAGGTGTTACTTTGGCCTCGGGAAGCAGCACAACGGCAGCAATGGGAACTTCTCCCCATTTTTTATCAGGTACACCGATAACTGCGACCTCACGAACATCCGGGTGTTGGATCACTATCTCTTCAATATCTTTGGGGTAGACATTTACACCTCCGGAAATAATCATATCCTTCATACGATCAACGAGAAACAGGTAACCATCCTCGTCGACATAACCAGCATCCCCCGTATGTAGCCAGCCGTCTACAATGGCCTTTTCAGTCAAGTCTGGTCGTTTGTAATATCCAGGCATCATCATGGGACTCTTACCACAGATTTCACCAATTTCCCCAGGAGCACATTCCTGATCATCTGTATCGAGTATGCGAAGTTCCATAAATGGTGCAGGTATACCAACAGAACCAACTTTTCGGATAGCGTCATGTTTATCCAACACTGTCATAAACCCTTCGGTTAACCCATACAACTCATAAAAACGGCCAGGCAATGATTCATTGAGACGATGTTTATGTTCCATCAACAAAGGTGCACCCACATTGTGAATCATTTCAAGAGATGAAAGTTTTTCCGGATCAAAGGCTGGACTGTTTAAAATTGCTATAATTTGAGCCGGTACCATAACAATGTGGGTCACCTTTTCTTTTTCTATGTCGGCGATCACATCTTCGGCATTAAAACTCTTATGGAGAATATATTTAGCACCCAAATACATCCAGGGCATCAGGTCCAACATGGCGCCGTTAAAGACGATGGCCCCGGCGTGGAGAGTGACACTCTCCGGTGTCATTCGCCATGATGATGCAAAAATGGTGCAATACATGGCTCGTACATAGTGGGTGTGAACGATTCCTTTCGGTGCACCTGTGGTACCACTGGAGTACATGATATTATACATATCATGATCATCGATAAAAACTTCCGGTGGGTTTTCTTCACCGGCTGAACTTACAAAATCCTGGTAACTGCAAAATCCATGGGACTGCTTCTCCGCCCCAACCAATATGTAACGATCATCAGCAATGGCTGGCAAATCTTTCCGGATTGTATCCAGCACTCCGGCAAAAGAGTCATCGGCAATGACCAAAACCGTATCGGAATTTTTGAGCAAGGTGCATAACCCGCTTTCATTAAGCATAGTACTGCTGGGTACGATAACCATACCTGTCTTAGCTGCAGCCCAATATGCAGCCATCAACTGCGTGCAGTTGGGCAGGACAGTGGCAAATTTATCTCCCTTAACGAGTCCACTGGCGAGCAGCGCATTGGCCAGCTTGTTTACATAAGCATTAAACATCTTGTAGGTAAAACGTTCCTCACCACAGACAAACGCCTCATGGTCAGGACGATAGCGCCCGTGGTGAGGCAACAGGATGCCGATATTCATTCTAGTCTCCTTTTATGCTTTTATGTTAACGCTCAATTGTTGATGTACAGTGTATAGTTTTTGATAGTTCTGCCCCGGAAACCAATATTTCTATTTGATTTCGTCCAACACATGCCGGACCTTAAAGGCCATGTCATTTTACTTGTCGATCATGGTAATGTATCTTAACCGATGGTACTCATGAGAAGAAAGATTTAAATCCAGATATTTTTCACAAAAGGAATAGCTGCCTGCTGGCGATATATTGAATCAAATCCTTTACGTGCCGTTATCTTACAGTGAATTTTGACAAATAGTCATACCACGGTTATACTATTCAAATAAAAAGACTATATAATTTCATTTCACAATCTGATGGTGAGCCCAATGAAAACCGCAGTTTCTATTCCCGATAAACTATTTGCCGCAGCTGATCAATATGCAAAAGCTCATGGAGTTTCTCGCAGTAATCTGTATGCAAAAGCCATTGCTCAATTTCTTGACCAACATCCAGCTGACTACATAACTAGCCAATTAAACAACATCTATAAAGACAAACAAACCAAAGTGAATAAAACTGTTTCAGCCTTGCAATTTCATTCAATAGAAAAAGAAGAATGGTAATAAAACGCGGGGAGATTTGGTGGGCTGAGTTGCCAGATCCCATTGGCTCCGAGCCTGGATACCGAAGGCCGTTGGTTATTATCCAATCAAATGAGTTTAATAACAGTAATATTGGTACTGTTATTGCTGCGGTTATTACTTCCAACATTTTTTTAGCCCAAGCCCCTGGTAATGTCATCCTGCCTGCCAAAAGTTCAAAGCTATCTAAAAAGAGTGTTGTTAATGTTTCCCAAATAATTACAGTAGACAAATCATTTCTCACTGAAAAAGCGCATACTTTGGCTAGTAAATTCATGGAACAAATTGACGATGGTTTACGGTTAATTCTTAAGCTGTAACACACGGTAATTAGTGCCTTACTCCTGAATTACTGTCATAAAAAACAAGAAACTCAGGAACTCTTTATGAAATCGAATAGCCAAACCGGGGCGGCACCAGATTCCACCGACACCGGCCAGCATTAAGACAGGAATGATATCACTTGAGTGCGAGATGAGAATCTACACCAGGTAAAACAAAACCTCCTAGCGGCAGCGGCCGATTAATAGCGAGAACAGAAGATGCGTAAACTTTCACCAAAACTTGAAAAATGGCTCCAGACGTATAACCAGCTGATTGAAAAGCTGGCAGGGGAAGGATTTAAGCAAACCCCGACCAATACCAGAGAAGGACTGGCAAATTTAACCTGGACATGGGTAAAGAAGAGACTATCGGTAAAATGGGTTCAGGATGATCTGGTCGAAGGAGACCAGTTCAATGTACCCATAAGGGTGTACCATCCCCAGCCGGAACAACCTCTGCCAGTTCTCGTCTATTTTCATGGAGGTGGGCATATGGCTGGCAGCATCACCGTCTATGACCCGATTTGCCGCCGACTCGCAAGAGAAACCAACCATATTGTGATATCTGTGGACTATAGACTCGCACCTGAATGCCCTTATCCAGCGGGAATAAATGACGCAATAACTGTTGTTAGAAATTTATGGGCACCTCTTCAAGCAAGAAAGGTTAACTACTCTCATCATCTTTCAATAGCAGGTGACAGTGGAGGTGGTGCCATATGTGCAACAATTGCACATATGGCTCAGTATGATGAGGATATTAATATTCGTCGCCAGGTTCTTATCTATCCAAGTCTTGATTACACTTTGCAGTCGGAATCGGTAAATTTGAACGGAGAAGGATATTTGCTTCACAAAGATAAAGTGGAGTGGTTGCTAGAAAACTACTTTCAGAACCGGGAAAATCGAAAAGAGGCTTCTCCCTTGTATATGAAGTGCAGCCACCATATACCAAAATCCCTTGTGATTACAGCGGAG
>JAAELB010000240.1 GCA_024227155.1 Desulfobulbaceae bacterium | reverse complement strand
TTCTTGGTGCCAAAGCGGTTATTCTCGGTTCCTCCACTCTGAACAATGGACTCTTACCTCGAATGGCCGGCTTTCTTATGTACATGAGAGGCCTCAAACCGACCAATAAATTTGGTGCATCTTTTGGTTCTTTTGGTTGGAGTGGCGAAGCTGTAGGACTTATGAACACAGCTCTTGAAGAGATGAAGATTGACGTCATCGAAGATGGGCTGCGCCTTAAATACGTTCCAGACGATGACAAACTGCAAGAATGTGTTGAACTGGGCCAGAGGGTTGGCAAAAGGGTTCTCGAAGACTTTGAAGATAAATAGATTCGAGCGTGAAACGCATAGCCCAGCATAAAATCCTCGTCGCTGGGGATTCTTTTGACCACTGTAGTGAACAGGTACGTAGATTTTTTGACCTGACTTCACTTGTCATCTATGACTGCATCGAGATCTCTGAAAAACAGTCCATCTCAGCTCTCGATGCAGATTTTTTTCAGCAGATAGATGATGCTGAAAAAAGTAATCTCCAGACGGTACAAAGCCTCATCCGTGACCTGGAAAAAAGTGGTATAGCAACGATCAACAATTTACAAAAAATTGAGCAGGGATACATCAGCAAGACGCTCCACATCTTAAGCCATTTTATGGATGGGTTTATAGGTATAGATTCATACTTTTACAACCTCTTAGATGACAGTCACTGGCTAATCGAGCAGAGATCAACGACAATCAGGAACAACCCATCTCCCTACTGGCTGTTACATTTAGACTGTTTTTCCCTGTCCTCAAAAGAAGCAGGAATACTTCACCTGTAGTTTTCAAAACGCCTAAAGGAGAATCCGTGAGCATATACAAATACACAGCAGCGCAGCTCTACTCCTGGCTGACCAGCCAGGAAGACATGGTAGTTCTGGACGTTAGAAATAAAGTTGATTTTGGTCGCTTCAAGGTCGAGTCACCCTTCCCGTTCACCCTGGAAAATGTATCCTATTTTGATTTCATGGAAATCGAAGACGAATGCGTGGCCAAGGTACCTAAAGGAAAACCTGTAAAGGTTGTGTGTGCCAAGGAGGGGTCTGCAAAATTTGTCGCTGAGATTCTTGAAAAGCATGGTTTTGATGATATCGGCTACCTGGAGGGAGGCATCAAATCATGGGGTAACCTCCTGGTTCCTGTACTCCTTAATCCAGACTCAGACTATCAATTATACCAATTTATACGACCCGGCAAAGCTTCCTGCTCCTACGGACTGATCAATGGCGATGAAATGATGCTCTTTGATCCGTCCAGAAATGTCGATTTTTACCTGGATTTTGCCAAATCAAAACAGTGTAAAATAACCCACACCTGTGAAACCCATCTCCAGGCAGATTACATTGCAGGAAGCCGTCTTCTTGCTGAAAAAAGTGGTGCAGAATTTCTAGCCAACGAAAATGATTTCAAAGGGTCAAAGATCAACTATACCCCGCTCACCGACGGTGCTGAGTTCACTTTTTCAAAACCGGGTGGAACGGTCAAATGCCTCTTCACCCCCGGACACACCCCTGGTTCTACAAGTTTTCTAGTTGATAACAATTATATAATCAGTGGAGACATGGTATTCATCCAATCGGTTGGCAGACCTGATCTCGGAGGACAGGTGGACGCGTGGTCCGACACCCTGTTTGACTCCCTGCAAAAAGTCAAAACCCTGGACGACAAACTCGCCATTCTGCCGGGTCACTATATGGACTGGCAAGAGGCAAACAGCAACCTCATCTTCACAGCTACACTGGCTGAAGCAAAAGAGTTCAATAAAGCAATTTATGCAATTGACAACAAGGCTGACTTTCTCGCTTTCATTAAAGGTAACATGCGTAAACAGCCCGATGAGTACGCCACTATCCGACTGATAAATGCTAACCTGGAGCATGTTGACGACGATAAGGCTGAAGAACTGGACCTAGGAAAAAACGAATGCGCTGCATCGGCTTATGCAGCGCAACAGCAAGAGGCGTCAAAATAGTATTTTATGGTGAAAATTTATAATGATTACGATGAGGAACCCGAGGATTTCTTTCATCCCCTTCCCGCCCCCCTCAGCTGTGATTTTTATGACCTGGAGATGAATTCATACAGGGAGGACAGTCTATTTTGGAACTCTGTTCTCCCACACCGTGGCCCTATCCTCGAACTTGGTTGCGGTTCAGGGCGCATATCCCGGCAGATCTCCTCTCCAACCAGACCCGTGGTAGGAATTGATCTTTCCATGGATATGCTATACCTCGCCAAATTACGACAGGACCCTTTTTGCAGCTATCTCTGTATGGACATGGGTCAGTTAGCTTTTAATTCAAGATTTGAATCCATACTCATTCCCTACAACACCCTCAACCTGCTCACATCCAGAACACAGATTTCATCGTGTTTAGATGATTGCAGGTCTCTTCTCTCCAGAGGAAACACCCTGGCAGTCCAACTTTATATCCCTAGCGTTGACTTCTGTCAGAAAAAGAAAAAAACATTTCAATTCCAGATGTTCAACCGTCCCGGGGGAGGACGTATCATAAAAGAGATCCTGAAACTGTATCAACCGGATGAGCAACTCATTGAAATCGAGGAACGGTTTCGTATCCGACCTATGTCCCCAGACACGCCTAACCGGGACTATAACACTATCTATCAAATACAAGGTCTAGCTGGTGAGCAGTGGCTTTCAATGTTTAAAGAGAGTGGATTCACCCTACAAAAGAGTTTCGGTGATTTTAGAGCTTCCCCTTTTATCCCTTCAGAGTCCACCAGTTTTATTGCTGTTTTTAACTGATTTTTCGCTTTTTTTTGCTTTCTTCTTGACCTATGTCAAACCCCTTGAGACACTGTTGCTGTATTCTTTTTTAATAATCAAAACACATTCATTTTTGATTGTTTAAAAATACCACATAAATTGTACATTTTTCGAAAATATTTTTTTAAAGATACATCAAACAACCCAGGAGGTTTATATGTTTTGTAATCAATGTGAACAAACAGCAAAGGGAACTGGATGCACCAAAATCGGTGTCTGCGGCAAATCTGAAGATGTAGCCGCACTCCAGGACCTGCTCACCTATGCAGTCCAGGGATTGGCTATCGTCGCAGTTGAAGGCAGAAAAGTTGGTGTGGTTGATAATAACATTGACCACTTCAGTCTCCAGGCCATTTTTGCCTGCCTGACCAATGTAGATTTTGATCCACTTCGATTCCAGAGTTGGATCAACACCACAGTTACATATAGAGACGCACTAAAAGAGAAAGTTCAAGCTGCAGGCGGAAACACCGAATCCTCTGCCCCAGCAGCATCGTATAGTCCTGCTGCCACCCTGGAAGAACTATACGAGCAGGGCAAGTCTCTCGATTTCATGAATTCGCTTGATGACAACGAAGACCTCCGATCACTCAAGCAAATTACCGTTTATGGTATTCGTGGCCTTGCCGCCTACGCAGACCACGCTGCAATCCTCGGTAAAGAAGACGATTCAATCTACACTTATATTTACGAAACCATGGCTGAGTTTACAAACAAAGGCCAGGACCTTGGTCAGTTGGTCGCCATAACTCTTAAGTGCGGGGAGATTAATCTCAAGGCAATGGAACTTCTCGATGCCGGAAATACTGGCCATTACGGCCACCCAACCCCCACCGAGGTACCGCTGGGAGCAAAAGCCGGCAAAGCTATTCTTATCACCGGACATGACCTGAAAGATCTTGAACTTTTACTCCAGCAGACTGAAGGTAAAGGTATCAATATATATACCCATGGCGAAATGCTTCCATGCCACGGCTATCCTGAATTAAAAAAATATGACCATTTTTTCGGCCATTTTGGAACAGCATGGCAAAATCAGGCAAAAGAATTCCCCGAATTCCCAGGAGCTATTCTCTTCACCACCAACTGTATCCAAAAACCAGCTGATACCTATAAAGATAATGTGTTCACCACTGGTCTTGTCGGCTGGCCAGATCTGGTTCACATCGGTGACGATAAGGATTTCACTCCGGTTATTGAAAAGGCCCTTGAGTTACCTGGATTTGCCGCCGATAGTGACAAAGGATCCGTTCTCACCGGCTTTGCACGTAATACAGTGTTAGGTGTTGCCGACAAGGTGATTGAGGCTGTCAAAAACAAAGACATCCGTCATTTCTTTCTGGTTGGTGGCTGTGATGGTGCAAAACCTGGCCGTAACTACTATACAGAGTTCGTTGAGAAGGTCCCTGAGGATTGCATGATCCTCACTCTCGCCTGTGGTAAATTTCGCTTCTTTGATAAAAAATTAGGTGATATCGGTGGAATTCCAAGACTCCTGGATGTTGGTCAGTGTAACGACGCCTATTCTGCGATCCAGATAGCAGTCGCCCTTGCCGGTGCATTTGAGTGTGACGTAAACGAGCTACCTCTGTCACTGGTTTTATCATGGTACGAGCAGAAGGCAGTGGTGATTCTCCTCACCCTTTTCAGCCTTGGTATAAAAGATATACGTCTCGGACCCTCCCTGCCAGCATTTATTACACCAAACGTGCTCAACGTACTCGTTGAAAACTTTGCCTGTAAACCAATTGCTGAAACCCCCGATGAAGACCTGGCTACTATTCTTGGCTAACACCCCACAAAGGGTATAAGTTCCTTGCTGGTTAGTTTATCTGGTGAAGTATCTTTTAGATACTTCACCTTTTTTTGTTCTAACCCCGTAAACTATAAGACCTAAGGGACATGTGCCTTGGTACTAAAAAACTAACATTAAAAACTTGGATTTGACTCAAATCAAAGATCAATACACACATTGTGATAACATAGAAACATAACCCCGATAGACGGAAAATAAGTCGGGATAAGTGCCTTCACGAAATTCATTCCTAAAAAAACAACAGATAAGCGTAGACTTCGGATAAGCGTAGACTTCGGATAAGCGAAGACTTCCAGTGAATTTCTAAGGCACTAAACAATACGCATGGCAATACAGGTGGAGAAGCTATTCTGACTCTCCCCGATCACATTGTCTTACTCATCCACCTGACAGGGAGGCCCAAATGAAAGCTATAAGAAAAATAATTAAAATTGACGAAGAATTGTGTGATGGTTGTGGACAGTGCGTCCCGGATTGTGCTGAGGGTTCACTAAAAATAATCGATGGTAAAGCAAAACTGGTCGCCGACAAACTATGTGATGGCCTTGGAGCCTGCCTTGGTTCCTGCCCTACTGGCGCCCTGCAAATCATTGAACGTCAAGCAGATGAATTTGACGAAGTAGCCGTTGAAAAATATCTGGCAGAGGAAAAGAAGAAATCCGAGACCGTGGAAAAACAACCCACCATGGATTGCGGCTGTGCATCTACACACATCCAGTCTTTTAACTCTATCGATCCCAGCAGTACAGCAGCGGGATCAGCTTCACCATGCCAGTCTGCAAATAAACCAACAGAGATCTCTTCAGCAGGTGGAAAAAACTCGGCACTCAGTCATTGGCCGGTTCAGATTCGCCTCATACCCGCCCATGCACCTTTTCTGCAAAATGCAGACCTGCTGGTAGCGGCAGACTGTACTGCGGTAGCTGTTCGTAATTTTCAGGAGAACTACCTTGAGGGAAAAGCTGTTATGATGGGTTGTCCCAAGTTTGACGATGCAGAGAGTTATGTTCAAAGGTTTGTTGAAATTATTTCAACGTGCAATTTGAAGAGTCTTACCATCCTTATCATGGAAGTTCCCTGCTGCTCAGCAATGTCGGTCATTATTCAAAAGGCCATTGAAAGAGCAGGAAAGAGTATCGCCGTTGAGCAAATCACTATCTCCACCAGGGGAGAAGAGATAGCAAGAAAACAATGGTAAAGGCGAAAAACCTTTTACCACTTCACATGTATATCATCACCTGACTCATAGATATGAACGCCAAATGGGCTGAGGAGCTGAAATATCGGTCTTCCGAAATAGAACATCTCCTCATTGAGTTTCAAACCAAAGTCGTTAATCACCCTTGAGCGAAAGCGGAGATCCAGTCGTATTATTTTCTCGATTTCCGCTTTTTTGTTTGCAGAAAGAGTAGTGCGATTTGCTTGAATAAACTCCAATCCATCGCAGGGGCAAATTCTCTCATGCTCCCTTATTATCGGTATAAGCGGATCATCTTTTTCCAGAATTGCAAAACGGTCCAGGGTATCTTTTTCCACGAGAGCTAAAATCTCCCCGGTGTCCCAACATTTTAAGACCCTGCACGCATGGGGACGATGTTCATATATGGTGCATCCCGTCCCCGGCTTGTAGTAGCAACAGTCCCACGTTCTACCAGTACCCACCAGTTTCACCAATTCCACAGTCGTCGCCTTAATCCGATCAACTAAGGGGTTATGTACTAATTCCCCCTTTCTAATAGTAATAAGACTACTTATGGGAATATTACCGTTCTTAATAGACTTAAGATCCGGTATATGTAAGGCTGGGCCGCCCTTTTCACAACAGTTACCACATTTTTTACAACTTGATATTTCTACATCCATTTGCGTAAACAGAGAATCTATTCGCCTGTCTCCTTACCAATTCAGTGTGTTACAGATTAATGCCTTAGAAATCCAGAGAATGCTCTATAATCAGGAAAGTAGAAAAATCCCTATCTGGTTATCCGTCTACTAAAGCTGGCAAGACCAACCCAGCATTACGGTTCCAGTAACAAAAAGCCTTTCGATTTTAGCAATTTAAAAACCTCTACAGGCCTGAGACTATTAATCCTCATAAATATTTTAGCTACTTTTTTTTTCTCAGAAAGTCTAATCAGACGGGTCAAAGGGATATTATTATACTCCAGCAGAGTCACCAGAGTACTAAGAATATTTTCTCGCCCATCATCCTCAATTCCTATAAGAATGGACCCTTCCTCAGCAACACCAAAGAGTTTTCTATAGGCAGCAGTCAAATCCAGGAGTGAAAAAATCCCAAGAACAACTTCCTCCTCACTGACAACAGGAATCCCTCCGACCTTGTCCCTGTCAAAAATAATAAGAGCGTCGTCAAGCGACGCATCAGGGGAAAGAGTGGAGCATGATGTCGTCATGATATCCTCAACCGATGTTTTCTCTACTTGTGCATAGGTAAGCAGAGCATTAGATTTCGGGGTAACTGAGGAGGGATATGCCGAGCGTAAATCCCGATCGCTAATTATTCCAATCAATCGTCGCTCCCTATCGATTACAGGCAAGTGGCGAATCTGATATTCGTTTAAAATCTGACGAGCCTCCGGTAGCAGGGTTGCTGACGAAATGGTAATTGGATCGGAAGTCATATACTCAGATATATACATGTCACCACCCTTACCGACAATGCCGGCCCGATTATTTACTATTTTAGCGCCTTATTCCAGATAATAAATCTGGGATAATATTCGAGAAACTCGACCCCAGGAGGTTGTCCGAGAATGTCCTTTCGAAATTTACACTATCTGCACAAACTCTTCAGAATTGTCAAAAAAAAACATCACCTTTTCGACATTCAAACAAATTATATCATATCAGGGAGAGAAAATGGCGAATCCATCGCTATTTTAGAGGGTAAAAACTTGTTTTTTAATAATAATTAACTACTCTCTTATCTGACACAGTCTTTAGTTGAGAAAACAAAAATGTTTATGTATCCTATAGATTGAATCATTCACATTGATGGCTCTCAGACATTTAATCACCCTCAGTTCATTCTTTCTACCCACTATGCAAATTACTCTTTATAAATCTGCACTCTGCCCCCGTTGCTACCTTGCAAAAAAATATCTTATTGAAGCTATCGCGAATAATACAAATGCAACAGTGGAAGAAATTGAAATTTTGACCTCAGCAAAAAAAATGTGGAGCGATGGTATCCGTATGATTCCTTCAATAAAAATTGATGGAGATCTACTCTCATCGGTGTATCTTGATAGAGAGGCTGTGGTTGAATTCATCAATAAACATAGCACACGGCAGTAATGAGTCTGTTAATTTAATAGCATTTTTGTTCAATATCGAGGCAAACAAAAAATTTTACCACAGGCATATAATTGATATCTCGGAGTCTCGTGCCTCGCTTACCGGAGGATAAAATTTTTGGTTTAACGAAGAGATTGGGCAAAAAGGCATTAAATCAACGGGTTCAGTAATGGCACCTTGGCTTTCGATGGATATGGGCTGCTTACATATGATCTCAGGTCGAGCTTCTGAATTGATGGGCGGGGTAACTCCCAAGGACATCAACACGCTTGGCAAAAAAACGTAGTTCTTCAAAGGCCAATTGAAGTGAATGTTCTTCGATATGTCCTTCGACGTCCGCATAGAAACGGGCAACATTAAAATCTTTGTCGACGTAGCTTTCGAGTTTCACCATCTGCACCCCGTTTGTTGCAAATCCACCCATCGCTTTATAGAGTGCAGCCGGAATATTTCTTACCTGAAAAGTGAAGCTGGTGAGGTATTTTTTATTACTGTTTCTTTTGGCCATACTGTCTTTACGGGAGAATACCAAAAATCGTGTGGTGTTGTGGGATGCGTCCTGAACATCTCTTTTCAGTATTTCGAGACCATAAATCTGTGCAGCCAATTCAGAAGCAATGGCAGCCTGGGTATTGTCATCCCATTTTTTTATGTCGGATGCACCTTTTGCCGTATCTGCAACTGTATGTTTAACGAGTTGAAGCTCTTCTATTACGTCCTTGCATTGTGGAATAGCGTGGACATGGCTGTGAACGTCAGTTAGTTCCTCAAGTTTAGCACCGGGGAGTCCAAGTAAACAGTGGCGGATGAGTTGGAAATGTTCCCCAATTATTTGTAACTCCCCGTTAGGAATAAGGTAGTGTACGTCGGCTACACGTCCCGCCAGGGTATTGTCTACAGGAATCATGGCAAGATCTGCTCGTTTTTCCCTGACAGCTCTAAAAGCCGCTTCAAATGAGACGCTCGGTACTGTTTCAAGATCGGGGTAGACTTGTCTGCAGGCCAGATCAGAATAGGCACCAGCCATCCCCTGAAACGCTATTTTTTTGTATTCATCGCTTAACATATCTGTGTGATCCTTGGTTAATTATTGAAAATATCCCCGCTGATATCTGTATGCTACGGGAGCACCATATACAATAACAGGTAATTAGCAGAGACTCTATTTTCTAGTCCACGACGATAGTGATTTCAATGAAATAATCTGTTGAATGTAGAAGTGGGGGAAATGTTTGTCATATTATTCTGCGCCCCTGAGTCTAATGTATAGCTATAGGGGCGTTTGACAGGAGGACTTAATTGAAGAGGAGTTGCGATATTCTGTCTGCAGTTTCACGCATAGGAGTAAGGGCTGATTCTAAAAAACTGTCAGTTAACCGGTGGGCAGGGCCAGCTATGACAACTGCCGCTTTGGTGTTGCCATCAAGGTTATATATTGGAGTCGCCATAGCGTGGGTATTTAAATACCGTTCCCCTTTATCGTAAGCTATTCCGCTTTTTTTAATTTCCTTTAAAAGTTTTCGATATTGGCCCTTGGATACAATCGTATTCTCATTGTATTTTTGAAAATCCTGCTCGAGACAAATGCCCACAAGCGTTGGGTCACTTTGTGAGAGGATAACCTTTGCACCAGCGGCTACGTTTATCGGAACCTGTTCTCCCTGCTGGAAGTTAAAGCGGATATGGCTTGGCCCCTCAACATGAAGTGCCAGGACAATATTGGTCCCTGAAAGCATTTCCATAGCTACACTTTCACCCAATAACTGCGAGAGCTCGGCCAGGCATGGGTGGGCTACCGCAAGGAGTTTACTGTCAAGGGATCTGGTGGTGGCGTGGCCTATTCTTAAAGCAGAGCTTCCAAGCAAATATTTCTTGGTGAGCGGATTCTGCTGAAGAAAATTGGTGCCTACCAGAAGTTTAATTAACCTGCTGGTAGTAGATTTGTGTAATCCCAACTTCAAGCTCAGTTCGGTTGTACCCATTTCCTTATTATCAGGGGTGAAGGCAAGTAAAATGCTGAGTGCTTTTTCAGCCGATGAACTGTTGGTTGTTTTGTTGGTCATAAGTATATGATAATATAAAGTTATTTGCCTGGCTTTCTGTGCTGACTAGCTCCACTAAAGTTGAAAAACATCTTTTCATCGTTTTGGCAGGTAGTTTCAGTTGGCGGTTTTGTGTTTCACATGTTGAAATTATTTAGAGCTAAATGTGGTGTCTGTCAAGTGAAATTGTGCTGATCCTACACAGCTGAATCAAATTTGAAGTAATTAAGATACTGATATATGGGAAAATTTGAAAAAGACGCCCTATTTGGAATTACATGTAAAATAATCTTGACTTGTGTGTTTGTGAGTGTATTATTAGTTTTATATGTCGGAATATGTGTTTCATTATACGGCACAAAGAGTGCATCTTGGTATGGTTACTTGTCGACTCTTTGTTAAAAAAGTTTGATAAAACAGCATGGTGCATACGAGTTTTAGTCGATGTTAATGGTGCTAAGTTAACTAAAGTAAAGCCTGTCAACGTTCTGTTTATAAGGGAATGCGGACAGGATTACATGCAACTAAGCGCAACTAACCTCAGTTTTAGAACCTGTAGCCTATATGCTGTATGAGAATAAGAGCATAATGCTCAATTCCTGGAGGTTGAATAATGAGTGAACAAGTTTTTACCAACTGTACCAACGCCGGGCCAGTAAGCGTCTACGTTAAAGATGGCAAAGTGACGCGTATGCGGCCCCTGGTTGCAGATGATAAAGATTTCAAGCCATGGGTCATTGAAGCGGACGGAAAGAAATATTCTCCGCCTAAAAAATTTAATGTAGCTCCTTACGTGCATGCGGATAGAAGAAGGCTCTATTCTGATGAACGTGTCAAGTATCCGATGAAACGTGTTGATTTTGATCCTGAAGGGGAAAGAAATCCACAAAATCGGGGTAAATCTCCCTATGAACGTATTTCCTGGGATGAGGCTCTCAATATTATTTCCAGTGAGATAACCAGGGTTAGTGAAAAATATGGGAAATCAGCTATCAGTGGAATGACCTCCTCTCACCATAACTGGGGAATTGTTGGCTATAAAATGGGGCCGTTTGCCCGTTTTATGAATATGCTCGAATATACCCCGGTACTGGATAATCCGGATAGTTGGGAAGGTTGGCACTGGGGTGCTACCCATACCTATGGCTTTTACTGGCGTCTCGGGATGCCTGAGCAGTATGATCTTCTCGAGGATTCACTGCAGAATGCGGAAATGATCGTGCTCTGGTCAAACGATCCCGACTCAACCCGTGGAACCTATACCGGGCAGGAATCTGCACAGTGGCGCCAGTGGTTGAAAGAAAAGGGCGTGAAGATGGTTTTCATTGACCCATATCATAATTTTACCGCCGGTGTCATGGAAGGTAAGTGGTTGGCTCCCCGAATGGGAACTGATACTGCAGTCGCCATGGCCATTGCCTATGTGTGGATAACAGAAAATATCTATGACAAGGAATATGTTAAAGACCGGACCATAGGATTTGATGAGTTTAAGCCATATGTTCTTGGCGAGACCGATGGGCAACCTAAAACACCTGAATGGGCAGAAGAAGAATCTGGAATTAAAGCCCGGGTTATTCGTGCTCTAGCCCGCGAATGGGCAGCTAAGAGAACAGTACTGTCCGGCGGTTCCCGTGGCGGCGAAGGTGGAGCCTGCCGTGTTGCATACGGAACTGAATGGGCCCGTATGATGGTACTGCTCCAAGGAATGCAGGGACTTGGCAAGCCAGGTCGTTCCATCTGGGGTACCACCATGGGTGCACCATCTGATACCAAAAACTGGTTTCCTGCATACGCCGATCCCCAAGGTCGTGTCGCAACATCTTCTATTGCAAATCACCTCCCGGTTAATCCAAATAAGCAAAGAGTATGGCGTCTTACATTGCCTGACGCAATACTTAATCCACCGATCAGCTGGTATGGTGAGGGTTTTTGTGGTCAATCACTTGAGCAGCAGTTTACCCATTTTGAGTATCCTGCAGAAGGGTGTTCTGAAATTAAAATGTTCTACCGCTACGGTGGCTCGTTCATGGGCACCATGAGTGATACCTCCAAGTGGGTGAGAATGTACCAGTCCCCTAACCTTGAATTTGTTGTTAATCAGGATTGCTGGTACAACAGCGAGACCAGGATGGCTGATATTATTCTACCAGCCTGTACCAACTTCGAGCGTGATGATGTTGGTGAGTGGGGTGCTTGTGGTGGCTATACCTGTCATGCAAGTAGTGGCTGTAACTACAGAATTGTTGTACGTCAGCAAAAATGCATGGAACCTATGTGGGATTCCAAATCAGATTTTGAAATATTTAGTCTGATTGCAGAAAAACTGGGAAGAAAAGAGGAATTTACTGACGGCAAGACCGAACTTGAATGGGTTAAGGCCTTCTTTGATTCTTCTGATCTGCCTCAGCATATCAGCTGGGAAGAATTCGATAAGAAAGGGTATCACATCATCAATATTGATGATGATTATAAAGCAACACCTTCGCTTCGCTGGTTTGCTGAAGGTCGTGATTGTGATACTCCTGACACCAATAATCCCAAGCGTGGTACGGAAAATGCGAGTCATCTTGGAACCTTCAGCGGTAAGATCGAATTTGCTTCTGAGTCTCTTAAATCAAAATTCCCAGACGATGAAGAGCGTCCTGTAACTCCTAAGTATATCAAGAGCTGGGAAGGACACCATAGTGAGATATTTGAAAAATATCCTCTGCAAATGATGTCTCCTCATCCACGTTTCAGTTTCCATTGCCATTATGATAAGCACACTGACTGGCTTGATGATATTCCAGTGCATCGTATCAAGAAAGACGGATACGCCTGGTGGCCAGCGCGCATCAATCCCGAAGACGCTAAGCGACGTGGAATCCAGTCGGGCGATATCGTTCGGCTTTATAATGATAGGGGTTCAGTTCTCTGTATCGCAGTTGTCACAGAACGTGTCCGCCATGGAGTTATCCATAGCTACTGTTCTTCTGCCAAGTATGATCCGCTCGTTCCCGGACAATTTGACTCTCCGGACAGAGGTGGCTGTGTAGCCATTCTCACTCCTTCGCGGATGGTTTCTAAAAATGTACCGGGAATGACCCCGAATTCGAGCCTCATCGAAATCGAAAAATGGGAGGGCTGATAAAATGTCTCGATACTCCATATTAATAGATGTCAATAAATGTAACGGTTGCTACAACTGCTTTCTTGCCTGTCGTGATGAACATTACGGTAATGATTACCCTGGTTACTCTGCCGCACAACCCCTGAACGGCCAGTTCTGGATGCAGGTCAATGAGATTGAGCGAGGTGTATATCCAAAACCAAAGATTTCATATATCCCTAAGCCTTGTATGCATTGTGAAACAGCTCCTTGTATAGATGCCTCAAAAGATGGCGCAGTCTATCGTAGAGATGATGGGATTGTGATGATCGATCCCGATAAGGCCAAGGGCCAGGAAGCAATTGTCAATGCCTGTCCATACAGGGTTATTTTTTGGAACGCTGAAAAGCAGATTCCTCAAAAGTGTGGAATGTGTGCCCATCGCCTCGATGAAGGTGAAAAAATGCCACGTTGCGTTGAGTCTTGCCCCGTGGAAGCACTTGTTTTTGGTGATCTGGATGATCCTAATAGCCAAATCTCAAAGCTTTCAGCTAAGTTTGAAACAGAGAGTCTGCGACCTGAGTTTAAAACTGATTCCCTTGTTCAATACGTAGGAATTCCAAAGCAATTTGTTGCCGGAGAAGTTGTGTATAAAGGCAATGAAGGCGAATGCGCTCCCGGAGTTAAAGTCACCTTGACCGGTGGTGGCCAGAACCGCGAAGCGATGACGGATCTTTTCGGTGATTTTGAATTTGAAGGACTTGATAAAAATGTAAAATATCAAGTTGTTGTCTCTGTTGATGGTTACGCAGAAAGTACAACTGAGTTTACGACCTTCAGCGATGTGAATCTTGGCGAGTTAGTATTAGAGGTCAAGTAACAGTGCTCGCCAAATCGAGTAGATCTGGCGATATGTGAGATCTACTCGATTTTTTCAAATTCAATGTTAGTAATGAGGCTTTAAAATGATCAGTGTAAAAGATGCCGAAGGAACCCCGTATGATGCTGCAAAGCATTC
>JAAELB010000239.1 GCA_024227155.1 Desulfobulbaceae bacterium | reverse complement strand
TTTCATTCTATTCCCAATCCTCCTCATTATGATTATTGCTAGGACGATTATCTCATATATTCGTTATTCAAGCCTCCACAACGAATATCGATTGTCCATTTTCATATTCGAATATATTCAAAGAAGCAATTGAGTGAGTGAGTGAGTTGCCTTGATTGAGGTGTGAAGTGAACTGTTGCACTTGAAATGTTGAGTGAACGGTTGCAACTGAGTGAGTTGGTACACTTGAGACACTCACTCAACTTTTTTTGAAGTGTTTCCTGAATTGTTGCACTTAAAGAATTTGAGTGAGCTGACGAGATGTGTTGAGTGAGTTGTTATACAACATGAAATGACCACCAAAATCAATACTTTACCAATATTGGTCATATTCGATTATATTCGAATATCAATTGCTGAAACATTACCAATAATCGAATGTCAATTCTAGATTCGATTCCTAGCCCTAGTTGTATACTAACAGCTGACTGCTATACTTGATAGATCAAAAACCTTCATAGGGATGCTATAGTTTCTAGTCCTGTCTTACTCTATGATTGTGAACACGCCTATTGATAGAATACTCTATTAAAGCATTGTTTTATACAATACAAGACACACACAATCGTTCCATTTCTTACTAAAACATGAAGAATGTGTTTAACCACAATAAAATGCATGATTCGAATCCTGATAATGCAATTTGATCATTGATATGGAAGGTCTAAGAGAGTGTTTATTCGTTCGTAGCCCTATAGTTACAATATATTTGAACTTTTCTTGTTTAGATAATTTGAAAGCTTAAA
>JAAELB010000238.1 GCA_024227155.1 Desulfobulbaceae bacterium | reverse complement strand
TTCGGCACGTGCCTATTATGACCCGGCTTGCTTTGCGGCGGCGGGGATAGAACTGATCTCTTTCAGCAAGCCGCCGTACGTCTATCCCCAGCTATGGGGAGATTTCATCGCCAACCTTTCGGTGCTCGACATGCTTTTTACCTGCGGTCCGCGCGCGCGGGATATTATCATGGGATATTGATTGACAATGATGAACCCGCTCTGGCATACTTTTTAGAAAAACCGCACATCACCCGGTTTCTGCACACTGCTCAGTCATACCACTCAGATTCATCTTCGATTGCTGCCGAAAAGATTGTTCCTGCATCGCGGATTTTTAGAACCACCCCTTACAGTCGTTTCCATTTACCAGATGAAGAATTCAAGAAGGCGTTTTGTAACTGTTCCTGGAGAAAGGAGGTCTGCATGGAAGTTAAGAAAATTCTGGTGCCATATAATTTCACCAGAAACGATCAAAAAGCCCTGGACTTTGTGATTCAACGCTATGGGCAGGGCGGAAATGTCGCGATAACCCTTTTCCACGCGTATACAGCGGTACCCAAAATTGATGTGAGTGACAAAACGGTTATGAAGCTTATTAATAGTAACCTGGCCTATCTTCGCCAAAAGATAACTGAGCTTGAAATTGAGCTTGATAAGGCAAAAGAACGGTTGATACGGGCTGGGTTTGTCGGTGAAAAGGTTCACTGTGAGTTTAAACCTTTGAAGGGCGACCTTCCCCAGGAGATTATTAATCGAGTGAAATCAGGCGGCTTTTCAACCATTGTCCTGAATCACAATCCAAACAAAATGAAGGGATTCTTTACGATGAGTACGTCAAAGAAGATTATGAAGTCACTTCCTGGGGTTGGTATTCACATGGTCGTCTAGAACCTATCTCAAAAAAGTCTTTTGGCCCGAACCAGCGAGTGCCTTCCCCGCAGCTTGCTGCGGGGTTAGCGAGCGAAGCTAAGATTAGAGCAGAATTCCTTAACGGGGCTGCGAAGCACTGCCGAACGGCAGAACATTCCCTGCAGCTAGCTGCAGGGTACTCTTCAATCAGTAAAAATAGGGAGGCGCTATCACCAATGGATGACAAGAATAAAATCAGTTTAGAGGTTTATGCGCTGTTTATCCAGACAATTACCGAGTCTAAAACCATTGAAACCATGGCCAATAGCCTGGTTCAACTGCTGGTAAGCGCATTGGGAATCAAAGGGGCTGCCATTTATATTCTGAATCCTGAGTTGGAGGAACTGGAATTGTTCTCCAGTGTGGGGCTAAGTCAGGATTATGTAAATAAGGGGCCGATATTGGTGGATAGAAGCATCAAGATCGGTGCCAATCGAGAAGCGGTGATCATTAGTGATACAGAGGCAAGCAGTGCCTTGCAATATCCGGAAAAAGCAAGAGCGGAGGGTGTACGAGCCATTATTTCATATCCGATCAATATGCGGAGTAAGACTATCGGATCACTACGCCTATACCATCAGGATGTTTGGGAAATATCTGAACACGATAAATTGTTTATCAATGTGACAACCCAGAACCTGGGGTTGGCACTCATGTATTTCAGGGTTGCCAATGCGGTTTTGAATGTGAAAGAGACCGTGAGTGATATTCACCCCATATGGCTTTAGAGAAAACAAAGGGGGGCAGACCTATAACTTAGTTAGTGCCCATCCATAAATGGCCCTTTTGCCCAAATTCGGCGTCAGGTTCAATTTTTAATCCTCGAAATACTCAATGTATTCCTCCGGTTAAAAATTTAACCTTCCTTGACCTTGAACAAAATTGCCGATTTATGGACGGACACTAGCTATGTGAAAGGTAGAAGTCTGAAGTCAGAGTTCGAGAAGGTCAAGAAGTCTGAGATCAGATGCCGGAAGTCAGTAGTCAGAAAAATGCCACTTGAAGAAATGATAGCGACGTTCTCAAATGACAAAGCAGAAAATCATCATAATTTGTTCTCTGGTTATTTTGCTCGGTTCGGCAGGTGTCTACTTTCTATTTCCCGGGGCGGTTTTCCATCTCCTGCTGAAGGCGGAAAGAAGCATAGGCGGACTTGAGCAGCGCCACGTCGAGGTGAACGGGATACCTATAGAGTACCTTGAAGGGGGCCAGGGCGACACCCTTTTACTGCTCCACGGATTCGGTGCCAATAAAGACAACTGGACACGCATCGGGAAACACCTTACGCCGCATTTCAGGGTCATTGCACCGGATCTTCCCGGG
>JAAELB010000237.1 GCA_024227155.1 Desulfobulbaceae bacterium | reverse complement strand
TCTTATCATGCATACCATATTTTATAAAAAGGGATCCGACAAGGGAGAACCGCAAGTTCGTTGTCCCCATTGTGCCGCCTCTCTAACTACCCGTTACGGAAATTACCAAAGAGCTCACCCGGAAAAACCAATTCAAGTCAATATTCAGCGTTACCTATGCAAATTTCCTGACTGCCAGTGGAAAACATTTTCCGTGTTGCCATACCCGTTTCTTCCGAT
Organism: Desulfobulbaceae bacterium; assembly: GCA_024227155.1. Classification (GTDB taxonomy): domain Bacteria; phylum Desulfobacterota; class Desulfobulbia; order Desulfobulbales; family Desulfocapsaceae; genus Desulforhopalus_A. Next base: position 7,486 of record JAAELB010000237.1, on the reverse strand, counting down.
TATCCGCCATTTTTATCACACACTCTTATTGTGCCATATTCTTTGCAACACTGAGAAAATGACTCAGGCAGTTATTGGGCGACAACTGGAGTTGAGTCGAGGAATAATAAAACGGCTCAGTGCTTTTTGTTATAGGTTTTTCCCTTGGTTTGCCCAGGAAAAGAAAATAGCTGACTGGGGCCCAGATCCTGCTACGAATCCAGGCCGATTATGGTCTGATTTTAACAGGGATTTTTCGCAGTCTTCCTACCGAAAGAGGTGGCTGCCAACCTTACCAACACGATAAATACCTACCTGTTTTCAAATAGATATGTTGTCATGATTTCCTCTTGAACCCTTAACTTGGAGGTATAACATGACAACATCCGAAAAAACTGATCTCGCTGTTTGGAGATATGGCATCATCAGTGCTCTTCTACACCGAAATGAAGAGGACGGAACCCTGGAAGATGATCTTTTGCGACTCGCAGCACGATCCTTTCGCACGCTGGATGGGAGAGTTGTGTCATACTCTCCTGAGACGCTCAGAAAATGGTTGTATCGCTACCGTAATGGCGGCCTTCCTGCACTTGCAGATGCGACGAGGAAGAACATCGGCAGCCATGAATCTGTCCCACAGGAAATTGAAAACCGATTGTTCGAATTGCGCGAAGTGTTAACCTTATAATGACCTCCAAATAACCTAACAACAATACACTTACAACTTTACCCTAAGCAATTCAATTCATTTGCTGTGGCTCGCTATTTATATTTCCCAAAATACTATATAGCTGTATTAGTTACTCTACCCAGCAACCCCACCTAAAAAATCCACTTGAGTATCCTTCGGGCGTCTATATCCTGGAAAGTAAGAAACGAGTTGTGTATCTGGGGCAAGCAAAAAAGGGCTTAGTTTCGCTGATCAGGCTGAAAGAGTGAAGAAAGTATGGGCTGGTATCTATGCTGGAGAGATGACGGTGCGTAATGCAGGGGTTCCGAAAGTCAAATTGTCAGATGTTCGGGCTAAGTTAGATGCTATGCCAGAAGGGAAAGAAACAGGCTATTGAAACTGCTAAAATGTTGGAGTTGCTTGGCTAGGGTGGGCTGGCTGACTTACATGGGGTGGAATGTGGATAATTCACATTTATACAATTCACCGTTTATCAATTGTGTCGGAAATAATTTGATGGATGAACAAACAATGGCGGAAAAAACCAACAACTACCCACACAACAAAACCAAAAACACACGCAACACATTGAATTCATTGGTACCCCCGAGACGATTCGAACGTCCGATACCAGGACTAGGAATCCTGATATTTTATTATATAATCATTATGTTAAAATACTTAGGCGTAATTTTAGACGTAATTGTTAGTTTCAATATGTGCGTACATCTTCCTGATTTATATCCTTTAGAGGATGCGGCCATCTTTGCAAAAATTCGTCCCCTCTCCTCTGAAAACTTTGCCTAAATCTATCCATGACCCAAATAAAAAACCGTGTCCAGATGGCTCGGTTTTGTGATAGTCCCCGAAAGGAACCACCCTGAGAACTTTCTACTGCAGTTCAACACGTTAACCCAACTCAGCCCGGAAGACCAGAAAAGCATTCTGACGTTAATCGATGGGCTCCTCATGCGGCATCTAAGCCAAGATGCTGATCAACGATTGATTATTTTCACAAAATGTGGGGAGAGGGTAAAAAAGCGGCTGAGATTTTCTTTCTCAACCGCTTTTTTTTGTAAAACATGCTTATTTAAAAAATGCCAATCAGCCGTTACACCGGACTACGCCGGTGAACTCTTCATTGGCGTTTTTTATTGGGGTCCGTTCCTATTGATTTTCAACATAAAACTTTTGGAGTATCCCCGGAATTCCGTCAATTTCTCATGTATTTCTTCTGCCAAAACTCTTCTTTCTTTTTGTCAGGTGGAAATTGAGGATTTCCTTTCGAATAAATTTGGATAAGAAAACTCATGGCCTCCCTGTTGCCTTGGGATGCAGCTTTTTCATACCAAAATAGTCCTTTGATGTAATCAGACTCTTGAATATAATGAGAACCTAGCTTCAATTGAGCGGCAATAATACCGCCCTCCGCTGCTTTTTGAAACCAATATATTTGATCTTTTATGTTGTGCTTTACGACAGTACCAAATTCGTACATTGTGCCTAAATGGTACTGTGCTTCAGAGTGTCCCTTATTGGCAGCCCTAAGTATCCAATCCAAACTCTCTTGGTTCTCCTTCCCATCGTTTTTTGTAATATACAAAATACTGAGATTATATTGTGAATTAGGATCACCTTTTTGTGCAGAAACTAGACAAGAATTAATTGCTTTATTGATAGATTCTCGTGTCTCAATACCACTAAAAAGTTGCTCTGCAACTTCTTGGGTTAGCCCTTCACAACTTAAAGATTCTATCTTTTCATTATTGGATTGGCTACCAGAAGAATTTGTTTTTTCGGGAACTGAGCATGAACCAATAATAAGGATACAAAAAACACAAAACACGTGCGAAATCATTCCAAGAAAGCGACTCATATTTCTAACCTTATGGGCTTTTTTTGCATGAAGGTGAATTCGGTTCTATTGAAGGTACTCTATTTTAAAATGTTCTCTTTATGAGGGCATTTCTAGAAGGGTACGGTGTTGGATTAGCTTGGACGCAATTATACAACTCAATATCACATAACCTTTGGCAATCTTGTCGTGCTGCCTCGTCACAAGGATATTGTTCTCTGCAGCGAGCATAACACCTATCATGGTCTTGACAGCACGAATCCATTCCATCTCTTGGTGGTATCGCATTTCTTTTCTCCCCTTCGCTTAACTCACCCCATGATTTAGGATAACCTCCAGTGTGATCTGGTCCACACCATTCACCATGAAAGTCAAACAGCCCCCAAGGATCAATCTTATTAATCGGATCATTTTGTACATAAGCATAAAAATTCATCCCCCCATCCAGTCCAATCGGATCAGCCGAAATATACCTCCCGGTACTCGGATCATAAAATCTGTGCCAGTTGTAATCCAAGCCAGTCTCACTATCATAGTATTGGCCCGGCTATATTTCGATACGCCTTCTCACCCTAAAGAGCTGTTTTTCTTTGGGATGCCATCCGTTTCAAAGAGCTGTTCTCATATTAACCCGAACTCGCCTGACAGAACAAGGCTGTTTAAGCAGTTAAAGAAAAAAGATCTCGATCCCTGTTTTTTGGAGAAAGAGAGCTACGGTGTTGTGTCCCGGTTCCTACCGCTGAAAGCGGCATACTCAGGGTGGGCAGAGGCGGGTAGAGCACCACCATGACTGAGCAAATACGCTCCCAGGAAGATATCTGTAGTCTCGTAGTGTTGGATAGAGATCACCTCCTTTGCTGATTACAAAAAATTGCGTTTTGGCAGGAGATGCTGTAGAAGAAAAAGAAAATCTTCGGCATCTCATGCCGGGGTTTGGAGCCCATCAACTGACTGACTTTGCCGAGTGGATCAGATGATGGGCTTTTTTCTGTAGACAAATCTGCTCGACTATTACGTTGTATTATCTACAAGTCAAGTTTAAATTGATTCCTTTTGGTGACTTTCTGGTTTATTATTGCTTAAGAAAGCTTAAGGAGGTGACCATGAAAGATGAAGAATCAGCATTATCAAAAGATTTTCCTGAAAAGCTGCGCATATTGCGAAAGAATAAAGGCTGGTCTCAAGGGCAGTTGGGGAAGAAAATCGGAGCTGACTTGCAGCGTATATCAAAATACGAGCGAGGCGTTATGCTCCCCACCATGGAATTAATGGTGAGGATCGCCAAAACGTTTGACGTTAGTGTGGACTTTCTCATTCGGGATGACAAGGAAACAGCTGTTGGCAAAATCAAAAATCAAAAACTATTAGAGCAACTTGAGGCGATAAACGATCTCCCTGACGAGGATCTGAAAACTGTGGTTTCATTCCTCGATGCTTTTATAAAACGCAGGCAATTTGAAGAGCTTGTCCACAGTTAACCTCATAAGAAAGAAGGTGTTTAAATGTCTACGTTTACAGCAGTTGTTCATAAAGAAGAAAATCTCTATGTGGCAGAATGTCCGGAAGTGGGAACTGCAAGCCAGGGAGAAACCATTGAGGAAGCGGTAAATAATCTAAGGGAAGCGACGGAACTTTATCTAGAAGAATTTCCTGTAAAGCAGACCTTTCGCCCTTTCCTGACCACATTTGAGGTGGCGGGCCATGCCTGAGGTGCCACGAATATCGGGTGATGAGGCGATCAAGGTTTTCATGATTTTAGGATTCCAGCAGGTACGGCAGAAAGGCAGTCATGTCATTATGCGTCGAGGCGAAAAAGGCTGTGTTATTCCAAGACATAAAAAGCTTGCCGTAGGGACATTGAGAAGTGCAATCCGACAGGCGGGCATCAGTGTCGATGAGTTTGTTGCGGCCTATAAAAAATAGTAAAAAAATGCCAATCAGCATTAAACCGGACGAAGCCGGTGAACTCTTCAGTGGCACTTGATAGCTAATCAGTATTGTGTCCCCGGAATTCATTTCTTCAGATACTTTAATGGTGGCTTTTAGTTGGGTATCACCCCGCTGGATGCCTTTTACCTGGTATTGCCTTTTTGCATAGCCGACTGTGAAGCCGTGTTCCTCTTGACGGTAGAGGGTTTGTTTTCTCTTGTTGAGGCTGTCTGATTGTTCAACTGATTCCGGGTTGGCAGCTTTAAGGATCTGCTCAAACTCTTCCGGGGTGTGACGGTTGAAGTAGATATTTATGTCCTTGTCCGGAAGAGTAACAAGGTGTGTGATTATTCCTTTTTCCTTTAACTGCTCTGCTGCCTTTCCTGCACCTTCCTTACCGGCTTTATCACCGTCAAAGCAGATATACACTTCCTTTACAGCGCTGTTAAAGATAAAAAGATGATCATCGGTCAGTCCATTTACCCCATAGGCTGGAATAACGTTCTTGAAGCCCTGATCGTAGAGGGTAAGAGCATCGATTATGGATTCTGTGAGGATGATTGTAGATGATCTTTTAACAGCCTGACGGTTGATGATTCCTTGTCTGGAGCCTGAGAGATACAGGTGGTTCACTCCGTTTTCTGGATCTATATTTCTGCCGTAAAGATTAACGATTCCACCGTCTTTATCGTAGAGCGGGAATACAACACAGTTGTAGAAGGTTTCATTGCCTTTTTTATTGAGGATACCGATATTTTTGAGAGTTTTGATTACTTCTGGATCGTCCGGCAGGATATTTTTCAAGCTACCATTTACAAAACCGGTGCCAAAGTCTGCAAGTGATTGTTTATCTGATATACCGCGGTTTCTGAGGTATTCAAGGCCTCGCTTATCTTCTGTGAAGGTGTGTTGGTAGTAGCTGACAACTCTGGCCAGCAGCTTTTTATCCTGGACTGTGATCTTTCTCTTTTCTTCTTTAACAGCTGCTTTTGGTTTTCTGTTTTTTGGCAGTTCACCGCCTGGAAAGTAGCCTTTTAACCGTTCCACCGCTTCATCAAAACTGAGTTTATCAAAGAGCTGAACAAAGCGGATATTGTCACCGCCCTTATCACAGCCGAAGCAGTTCCACAGGTTTTCTTTGGGATTAACGGTTAAGGATGGGGTTGTATCTTCATGGAAAGGGCAGAAGCCCCGATAGTTGCCACCGACCTGCTTTAACTGTACACCACAGGCCTGCATGAAGGGGACAAGGTCAACGCCTTGCTTGATGGTGTCTATTTCGTGCTGGTCTATCATCTCTTTTCTTTCTCCTATCTCTCATGTCAAACAGTAAATCTCGTAGATGGTTCAGGGACTCTCGCAGGTGTACAGGGTTCACCAGGGCTGTGCCGCTCTGGTATTCCCGGTCAAGCTGGTGGATGCCTTCGCCTTTGATCACAAAGGTGGCTCGCAACCGATCATTAAAGGTAATGCCCGATAGATCACCGCCATGACTGAGCAAGTACGCCCCCAGATAGATATCTGTGGTCTCGTAGTGTTGGATAGAGATCACCTCCTTTTTGCCGTTATTGATTTTTGGCAGGAGATGCGGTAGAAGAAAGGTTCTTCGGTATCTCATGCCGGGGTTTGGAGCCATCAACCGAGGACTTTGGCGAGTATGTCGGTTGGTGGTTTTTTTTATTTTTAATGTAGCTCTTTTGCTACCTCAAATGGTAACATATAAGATACAAAGAGCATCGTCAAGCACTTTTCGATCCTATTGTGGCAAGACGACCTTGGTTTTTCGTGTTATACTAAAAAGAAAAACCAAAGGTGAGCTGTATGACACTTGGAGCAAAACTAAAAAAACTACGGGCTGAGAAGGGATTATCTCAGGCTGCCCTTGAGGCACTATCGGGGGTCAACTGTAAACTCCTGAGTAAGTATGAGAATGAGAGGATTGTGCCAACTGCTGATACCTTACGAAAGATAGCAGAGGCATTGCAGATCAGTTCTGACTATCTCATTTTCGACAATGCCCCCAAGGATGGCATCAGTACATTGAAGGATCTCGAACTCTTTGAGAGGTTCAGGGAAGTAGAGAATATGTCAGTAGAGAACAGAACTATGATTAAAAACATGATTGATGCCTTGCTGATAAAAAGCAAGGTGGAAAGCGTGATTAAGCCTCAAGGCAAGGATGAGCCGTGGGAATCCCGGATGCAGAACACCCTTGATCGCCTTCGTTCAAGAAACAAAGACTATTCTGAAGATGAGATCCTGCAGATAGTAAACAAGGCTGTTGAGGAAGTCCGTGGTGGCAAAAAAGCAGCCCATTAGAGCGGTCCTCGACACCAACCTCTTCGTCAGCGGTCTTTTTTCTTCCTACGGTTCAGTTGCAAAGCTGCAGCAGCTTTGGCTCTCTGATGCGTTTGAGTTAGCTGTTTCCGAGGAGATTCTTGAGGAGGTCGGTAAGACTTTGCAGAAAACGTATATTCAGAAACAGTTACGACTCAGGCCGGAAGAGATTGTCGGTATCCTGGAACTCATCCGGGAAAAGGCCTTTATCGTGACCAAGGACAAGTATAAAACCGACAGGATCATTGATGATCCTGATGACAACAAATTTCTTGGCTGTGCTCTGGAAGCAAAGGCATATTATGTTGTCTCTGGAGACAGTCACCTTCTTTCCCTCAAGCATTTCCATGGTATTCAGATCGTTGATGCCGCAACCTTTGTCCGTGAGATGGAGCGGACGACACCCCGATAACATTTCTGTTTGATTTCCAGCAAGGGGAAAGCCTTTCCCGGCGGTAGCGGTCTGCCAGGAGGGAGGTAGGTTTTGTTTAGGTGGGGCAACTTGATTATCAAAATAATAGACGCGATGACTATGAAAAAACGAGTGGAAGGAATGGTTAACGACCCATTTGATAAGAAAACAGAAATGACAGAACGTTGACAACAGGATGTAAGTGAACGTAGGAAAGAAATGCCAATTAACCGTTACACCGGACAAGCCGGTGAACTCTTCATTGGCACTTGATAGCTAATCAGTATTGTGTCCCCGGAATTCT
>JAAELB010000236.1 GCA_024227155.1 Desulfobulbaceae bacterium | reverse complement strand
CTACGAGGGAGAAATCAGCCGACGGCTCGGCCGAACCCACCCGAAACTCGAGAATGAAGCAGCCGGGGTCAAAACCAGAGAGGCTTCCGACAAGAGCGGTCAGCCATTTCCTGTTCTCTCTCGAGATTAGCACGTCATCTATCTCAGCAAGGCTTTCCTGAAAAGCCTCTTGCAGAAGTGGCTTCGCTTCCTTGCCTCCCTGTCGACTGTCTTCTCTAGTCTTGATTCCTTCCAATGCACCCAAAACCAATCCCTCCGATTGTTAGATTTTAACAGGGAGCGCGTTGCCTTGATTAAGACTTGTCGGCAACCGCTGCATGTCACCTGGCTATCTGGTGTATTGCCAATTCGTAAAACAGCTCTTTACGGGCCATGAGTTCATCGTAGGTGCCATGCTCCTTTATACGGCCGTGATTGATCAGCCTAGGGGTCACCCGCTTTTGACCTTGATTGACATTTGACTCTGTAATTTAAGCCTCAGCTCTTTCTGTAAAGACCTGCTCCTTTCAATACGTTTTTTAGCCCTCTGTATCACACTACTTACAGAACTGTAGTTATCAATGCCAAATTCGTTGCCGACACTAGGTAATGTTTTACAGCGTAAACGCCTGACAAGATATATAGCAATATCCCTTGCAATATTCTCAGTACCTCTCTTGGAGTCACCTTAAAATGCCAACAAGGATTCCGGGGACACAATACGGTAGTGTTCAGTGAAAAAAGGGGACAAATTTAGTTTCAATAACAAAATAATCCACCGGCTAAACCGGCTATCGCAACGTACCTAGCCATTTCGAAGGTCTGAATATCCTGCGAGACCCGCTATAATTCCTTAATCCTTTGAGGGAGTGTCCCCCCTCATTGGAATTGCCCAGAAATGGAGCAACAGCAAACTAGACCTTACCAAAACCCCTCAAAAGTGCAACAAAACTCAAACCTAAGGTTTAGACTGTGAAGGTGTCATTAATGGCCTAGCCACTTTGCAACATAAAATATGACGATACACCTCGCTTAGAATTTGTGTGTCAAACCAAAACTCTAAAATAATTCTGGTTACAGAATGGAACTAGTGTTAAGCTTACTTTTTTTGAGAACTCTGATCGGTATACGTCTTGTTGAGATGGGAGACTCGGTTGTTCGGTTAAAGGTTGGGTTAGGAGAACCTGCTGTAATCTTTCTCTGAAGTTTTCCCTCCTGTCAGTTTGCCCTTGACGACTTGCTTACAAAACAGTCTTAAGTCTATAATTTCTTACTCTTAACTGTCGCCAAAGGCTTTTTATTCAATCGGGGTACATAGCGGGTACACATCGTCGCAAAACGGCTCAAGGGGCTACAGCCATTGACTGTAACTCCTTGATTTAATTGGTGGCGATGCAGGGCTGTTCATCCGAACTAGCGTTAGCCAGTTGATATTGTTGACTCTTTTTTTATGGTGGCGATGAGTTTTACCCCAAAAGTGACACCAAAATGTATCACCAATTAAGTTGGTTCGATTAACACTCAAAGTTACCGATATATCAACTAAAATCAGGCTCTATCTATTCATTTTCATGCTATTCAAGTCCCAAACAGGGAACCGAACCTTGTAGCACCGCGTGCTTGTTAGTAGTTCAGCCCTTCCCCTTAACAGGAAAGTCTTTACATGCAGATTTGCTTAAATGGTTAACATTGCCAATGCGAGCCTCTGTCACCGTGATATTGTGCTTCCCTGTAACCTCTCATGGATAAGGTTCAACTTGAAAATGAATTTTTCTTGTTAGGCTTTGGAGGCTAAGAAATTTTCGAGATACAGGAATTATGTTAACCCTGCCATGCTGAAAATAGCTTAGTCCTGCCAATGCAAATCTTGAATCTGCGAACGCACGATAGTGTTGTGTTGTCTTACAATCTGCCTAACATTATCAATAAGGTGAGCTGCAAACATAATTCCGGGTAGAAGCACCGGTTACCCGGCGCTCCCCCCACAGATCCGGACGTGAATATTCCATACAGAATAATACAAGCAATTGCTGAGGTGGAGCCAGGTGGTCAAAAACTTGGTTAAACTCCTCATCCAGCGGTATATAGGGTAATCCTTCGTTTACTGGAAACGGCTTGATTTTTCCTGCCGGGTTCTCCTCTAAGAAATCAAGGTTAATGGCATAACTGGATGATAAGTAATCGCTTTTTCAGCAGTAGCCAGGCACAAAAAATTGAACCATAACAGCCCCCCTGACGTTAAAGAAACTGCACAAATGGGAACTATTTCATTCTAGAAAGATAATCCATCACGGGACCAAGCTCTACTTTCTTAAGCCCTTTCATCAATCGAAGCATAACAGGATTTGCTTTTTTTCTACTCCCTTTATTGTAAACATCAATCTGCCTCATTAGATAATTATAATTCTGCCCCGCTAACGCGGGAATAGAAGCTACGGCCTTACCTTTCCCATTAACACCATGACATTTACTACAGCGACTTTCGAAAAGTTTTTTACCTTTATCGAGAATCTTTCCTGGCCCTTTGGTAGTATTAATAGAAATTGGTAGAGATGCTAAATAGGCAGCTATATCTGCCAAGACCTGTGTGCTTGTGAGAGGGTGTTTGAAAAGATCCTCGGTGCTACTCACGAGCGCCTTTGTCGTCGAGTAAGGTAGCATAGTTAAATTTACTCTAAATCCTCCAGCAATTTCGGCCATCTGTTTAATGATAACATTTTCATGCTGTCCAGCCAATTGTGGAAAAGTACCGGCGGGATCTCCTACCGCATTCTCATAATGGCACGCCACACACGCCTCTTCGTAGATTAAAGCCCCTCTCTGAATATCACCTTTTATTTTTAACGCTTTTAATAATATCTGCTTTTCCTCATATGCGTTACCATACGAGATTTGAAATAAACTGAGGGGCAATAGTACTAGTATTGCTAGACACCAAACTTTCATCAGTCTCTCTCCAATGATAATAAATTATATTGTAATGCTAATAAGAAAAAAGGGGACAGAATTATTTTCCTATATTTCTCGCTTGTTGAAATTTTGCCATAGTTTATAGTTTGTTATTTCCAAGTGTTTACTCTATACTCTATATCGGTCTCTATATCGGTCTCTATATCGGTATCGGGTCGGACCAAGAGAACACTCATAGTTCTAGGTGTTTAGTTGCAATAAATAAGTGTTTTCCGTGCTTAGAAGGCCCTTTTTTCCCTTAAAAAGGGTGTTGTAAGACGACGGAGATTCTTGTAATGACGTGGTCCCATTTTTAGATACAATTGAACGACCGGGTATTTTACCTGAAAGTTTCTGTTGAATATTCTGTGTAAAACACTCGTCACCGACAGCCACCGACTCACTCCAGAATGATTGCCTTTTGAATTCATCATTTTTTAGCTCAAGGTCCACCCATTCTTGATGCATCTGTCGGAATTCATTTTTGTCCCGTACGTCAAAAAGGTGATGAAGGGCTTGCTGGGCAACAATAGAATAGCGCTTGTGCAATAAGAAGGGGTAAAGCCGGCTTTTGACTCTTGTTGCAAAGATTGATAACGAAATAGTATATCGGATCAGCAGGTGTTCATCAAGTCAAGCATCAGCAAATCACCAAAACTAGAAGTGAAATTATGGTCTGTCCCCTGTTTATTTTCTGTTTACTTTTGTGTTATTCATAGTGGATTGCTAGACTACTTAGAATGCCTCAGCCATCTAGTGCAAACAGATATTACACAAGGGATATATACTACAAGGTAGGGCGTGATAGGATTACCTTAACTGAACAAAATCTATCCATTACGATACCTTTTCTACCTTTACCTTTTACATTGGCCAACGTGTTCAAACTCTACTTAGCAATAAGGAGCTGCGAGCATGCTTGTATAAAAAAGGTTGGACTGTAAAATGTTGAAATATGGACAGGGTTGATGATATTATTTAATCACATCAGGTGAACATAAGTTCCTAAACTATGGAATGTTTTTTCAAAAGAAAGGGTCAAGTCGAAAGCGCCGGTAAAAGGCGGCAAAGAGTAAGGGGTGAAAGTCCCCGCATGGTAAAGATTAGCGATCAACTGTGGCCCCGAGTCATGCGTCGGTTTCCCGTAAGGGGGCGGCGAAGCGTTGACAGGGGGCGTGCAGGCCTGGTTATTGAGCTCCGAAATCACCTTATTCGGATTGCCGACCTCGAAGTCTGCGCTTATCTGTGACTTGGTGGGGAAGGCAAAACGGTGTGTTGCGCTATCGCGAGTGGCGCACCGGATCCGCGGAGTCATAGAACT
>JAAELB010000235.1 GCA_024227155.1 Desulfobulbaceae bacterium | reverse complement strand
CTGTTTGCTGAAACTCCGCTAAGGCATCATATCCACATAGGTCGTTTTAAGACTCCAAATATAATTCTTGACGATCGACAGATTACAGATACTTTATTTGAAGCTGTTGAGAAGGCAATGCAGTTTCTGGTATCCCATATCAGCGTATCATTCGAATTTGACGGCATTATTAAGCGAAAAGAACGGTTTGCCTACCCTTTGCCCGCACTGCGTGAAACATTGTTGAATGCAGTTGTACACCGCGATTACACAAATCCTTCCGATATTCAGATCAAGATTTTTGATGACAGCATTACGATTTTCAGCCCAGGTAAACTTTATGGAGGTTTGCAAATAGAAGATCTCTCTACAGACAATTATCAGTCGCACCTGCGTAATAAACTGATTGCGGAGTCTTTTTATCTGACGGGAATTATAGAAAAATATGGCAGCAGTTTTATACGAATCAGAAAAGAACTCGAAAGTTACCCGGAGGTGCAATTCAAGGTTGAAGAAGCCTTCGGTGGAATTCTGGTGACGTTCAGTTCTGCGAAGGGTAGTCTTGGCGGAGTAAATGGCGGAGTAAAATCTGTTTTACGGTATCTGCAGCAAAGTCCCGGGGCCAAAACTCATGATCTTGTTAAAGACCTTGGAATTGCCGAAAGAACTGTGCAACGAATTCTAAAAACACTAAAAGGGAAACAACAAGTAGAATTTCGTGGAGCGCCTAAAACTGGTGGCTACTATCTTGTTCAGCCCAAAAAGGACAAGCGATAGGGTTTAGTACCTTAGAAATTATTTTCTGCGTTTTTGTGGCAGAAAATAATTTCGTGAAGGTACTTATCCAAGCATTTTAGAAAGTTCCGATCTATTCGGGTTAGGTTAGAGAAATACGAACTGAACAGGCTGACATCCGAAGTTCTTACTTAGGCTCAAGCCATGTTTCGAAGATCGAACAAGGGATGACGGATCCGCGGCTTTCCACAATATCTGATATGGCCCGGGTGTTGGATCATGAGCTGGTTCTTGTACCCAGGCTACTATTGTCACAGGTCATGGCGTTATTACCCTGAAAGTCGCATAAAGTGTACACTAGCTGACGTCTACTCCCAAGTATTTCAACAAAACGTCGATGGCTTGGGCGATGAAAAAACCTTAGTACAGTCTTTGTATTGCTGATGATGTTGGCTTTTTTAGTGCATCAGCCCTGCAACTGTGCTGTAAGCTCTTTAACGCAGTTTGGGCAACAGCCAAAAGCAAAAAACCACCTTGATATATATCGAGGTATATATTATATTTTGTTTATCAAGTTATTTAGCCAATAGGTGAAACGATGGAAACAGCAAAAATTTTTCAAAACGGTCGAAGTCAAGCTGTACGCTTACCGAAAGAGTTTAGGTTTAAAGGTAAAGAGGTCTTCATACATCGGGAAGGTTCAAAGGTTATATTGTCGGAAAAGCCCGATTCTTGGGAAACTTTCTTTCTTTCCGGTAGCAAACCAACTCCTGATTTTATGCAGGATAGAGAGCAACCAGATTTAGAAGAAAGGAATATTTTCAAATGAATCTTTACATGCTCGATACTGATATTTGTAGTTACATCATCAGGGAACGTCCTGTGCAGGTACTTGAACATTTTAAGCAAGTTGAGATGGAACAGCTCTGCATTTCTGTTGTTACATATGCAGAGTTGATTTTTGGAGTTGAGCACTCATCATCAAAGAAAGTGAATAGGGCAATAATTGATGGTTTTGTACAGCATCTCAGTATTTTTTCTTGGGACGAGGAAGCAGCAGAACATTACGGCAAGATAAGAGCATATCTCCAAGCTAAAGGTAAGGTTATAGGCTCAATGGATATGATGATTGCGGCACACGCCAGAAGCCAAGTAATGACCCTTGTCACTAACAATGATAGGCATTTCAAAAGAGTTCCAAAACTCACCGTTGAGAATTGGGCCAAATGAATCAAAACTACTGAAAAGAGCCATAGAAACATGAAACTCAGGGTAGTAAAAGGTGTTGAAAAGTGCCTATTTGGCGCTTGATTTCAGGTCCACCTCAATGCTAAATCAGCATTTTCTCGTTATTCAAAGATGCTGTTTCTTGATGTCGGATACTTACCTGCTACTTTGGTAGATTTGTCAATAGGCTATAGTGCCTTATGACATTGAAATAATGAGGTGGGATATGACGAATAAGCTTTCTGATAAACTCAATGGTTTTCAAAGTGTGTAGAACCTTACTTCCATTATGCCTGTAATCTTTAATTCGGAGTTCAGATAATGGAGGGCGCCTTGCGTATCTACCAATATCCGCTGCAGTCAATTGGAGATCCTGCCGTTCTTCTGTGACATGGACAAAAAAAAACCTTTTTGGTATTCCTGTTTAAGATCGTCGAAGAATGATTTCATCATCGCTGGATTTGAAAATACGATTAAATCCTGATCAGGTTCAGAAGAATTGATGTTGTTTGCGATGGCTTTTTTCAGGCGCTCGATCAGGAGCATTTGATAACGTTTCTGAAGCATTTTGTAAGGGAAGAAGTGACATTCAATCCAACTGGGACTATCTTCTACAGCCGAGACCTTCTTCACTTTGGCTTTTGGATTTTTCTTCTTACGTTTTATAAACCTAGTGAGGCGTCCAGCTTTTCCAGTAAGTTTTAATCCGCCTGCACTTACAATACAGTGTATGTGAATGTGACGTTTCAAGTCGCTGCCAAAAGTATGTAGTACCGCTGTTACTGCTGGGAGGAATCTCCTTTCTTTACAAAATAAAATGATTGTTCCCGTACTTGCAGAAAACACAGCATTAAGCAGAGAGGGTTATTCAAAAAGTTATTGAGTCAACAGGCAAAGCCGTTGAACTCTAACCACGCCCAAAGGACGTGATTTTCTCTTACGAAATAAAAACAAGAAACTCAAGTACGTTGTTTAAAATCGTAGGGATAGCGTTATCACCAAGGTACTTATACTCGAAGGGTATCATTAATGAATGCGGCTTTATCGCTTTAGGAAAAACGTG
>JAAELB010000234.1 GCA_024227155.1 Desulfobulbaceae bacterium | reverse complement strand
TTATTCTGGGATTTTAGCAAATATATGAAGGTATCACTCACACTATTTGTTTCACCAACCACCTTGTGTAGGTTCTCTCACTTCCAATCACTACGTATCAGGAATAACTCTTTATAAAGAGGTTAAAAATGATTATCCTAGTTCCTAGTTGACAATCATTTTCTTTCCTGTATTCATAAATTTATGCTATGAAGCTGCCAACGGCAGGTAAATGCAAACAAGACACATCAGTACTGACAACATTATCCCAAAGGAATTTCATGGGCACACGTGGAACAACATAGTTTCAGATCAACCTCAGGCGTCATCTGAGAGCAAGAGGTGTTGAAGATAGCCTCGTGCATCTGATATTTGAAATAGCCGAGGCATCAAACTATATCGCCAACTCCATTCGAACCGGTGGCCTCGGTGTGGCTGGTACTTCAAACCTCTTTGAAGAACAGTGACTTGAGCTAGGTGTTCTCGCCGATCGTATTGTGACCAAACAACTCCTTCATTTCAGGGTAGTGGCCAGTGTTCTGTCCGAAGAGGTGGACGAAACCACCGACATGTCACCCTCAAGTGATGTCCACTATTCCGGTGCCTTCGCCCCTTTAGATGGTTCTTCCCTGGTTGACGTAAACCTGGCAGTGGGAACCATTATTTCGATTTTTGTTGACAACACACCAATGAATGTGGGCCGTGAACAGGTGGCTGCAATGTACATCCTCTATGGTCCACACGAACCACGCTTGTCGTAGTACAGGAGAAGGTGTGCATGAATTCGGAATGAATCAGCTGATGGAGTATACTCTTATTCAAGAGGATATTATACTACAGCCCACAGGAAAAATTTATTCACCAGGGAGGGCTGCGAAACCTCTATACGCCGGCCATATCAGCCTATGTAAAGGAACTTGAAGAGCGTGGTTTCAAGCTGAGAT
>JAAELB010000233.1 GCA_024227155.1 Desulfobulbaceae bacterium | reverse complement strand
TGTCAGCACTTCTTATTTAATTAATTCTGTGCTCGGGGCCTTTGTTCCATTGTGGCATTAACACCAGGTAAGTTATTTCAATTCTCAAGGGGCCGTTGCTGCTTAAGTGGGGGTAATACATATCAAAGCACTATTATCTACACACCTGTGGTCAGTTCTATTGAAATGTCAATTGGGTTGTGTGTTTAATTACAAGCTGTATGTATGCATTCAAACATCTGTATCTTTGACATTTGGCATCCAATTAGCCGTTTTATCAATAGGAGGGTCTGGTGTTTCAATTATGACGCAATATTCCTAATTTCTTATCCAACTTTCTTGGCTGTGAAGGGGCAACAAAGGGCTAATTGTCCTATACAATCTGCTTGTGTGTACCCTGGGGTGTGCAATCAACATAATTACAGTTGAGTACACATGTGGAACACTTGAAGTACTGGGTGGTCATTTCCATTCCAATGGGTATTGTGTAACTATCACTCCAACCTAAAATATTATATCTGTTTGTGGCAATGTTTAATTGAAATATCTAGCCACAAAGTCCATTAAAACAACTTGTAACCTCACATTTTGGTAACTATTTTTGGCTCTTGTCAACATTGCATG
>JAAELB010000232.1 GCA_024227155.1 Desulfobulbaceae bacterium | reverse complement strand
TGTATACTGGAAAATGGCACAATAAAAATGATCGATACACCCGATAAGGTTTTCAGAAGTCCTACTTCCACCTTTGTAGCCAGTTTCGTGTGTACTGAAAACATATATGAAAAAGCGGTTGTAGAAAACGATGATGGAGAGGTGTTGATTTTGCGATTTAATGGATATCAGATATTCTGCAATTTCCTTAAAACTTCTGATAGAATATGTATTTCTGAAAGTGATGATAGAGGTTTTTTCCATTGCTCTCGTGAGCTTAGTGGTATATCCGGAATGGTGACATTTTGTGTAAGGCCGGAATGTACGCTATTGCATGGTTCTAATCCCAAAGACTTAAAAAGAAATGTTTTCAAAGGAGAAGTTGTTAAAATCTTTGACAGGGGGCTTATGTTTCAAACCAATATAAAAGTAAGTGACGAATTTCTAATTGTAAATCTGACAATGAGAAAAAGATTTTTAGATATGAACATCAGTACGGGAAGTGAGGTATATTTGAGTTTTGATGAAACAAACGTTCATATTATTGACGATACAATTAAATCACTTGTGCCTGGTTTAGGCGCAATGAGAATCTGATACAGGCGAAAAGAGGTTGCCAATGGGAGTACTTGTTTTAGAAATCAAAGACGTTTCAAACGGTATATTGCAGGATGTGAACATAGAAGTTGAGAAAGGCGATCTTTTTGTAATCTTGGCCCCTTCCGGTTCAGGCAAATCAACTCTGCTTAATCTTATCTGCAGGATAGGACATCTTTCATCAGGAAATATACTGATTAACGGAGTAGATATATATGGCATAAGCGATTTCAACAAATGGAGGGCGGCCAACATTGGTTACATTTATGAGGAAGACAATTTAATATCCGCTTTGACCGTATACGAGAATGTTGAATTGCCTATGGTTACGACCAAAATAGATAAAGAAAAAAGACATACAAGGGTATTGGATGCGTTAGAGAGTGTGGGGTTAAAGGATAAAGAGCGCCTTTTTCCAAAGAAATTAAGTATGGAAGAGAAACAAAAGGTGGCGTTATCCAGAGCCATTGCAATCGAACCGGCCATAATCCTTGCCGATGAACCTACAGGCAAATTGAAAAAGGAGCAAACGGAAAGCTTTATCAATTTAATGGGAGAGCTGAATAAAAAAACCGGCAATACCTTTGTGGTGGCCAGCCATGACCACAGCTTAAAAAACGCTGCCACCAAAATCTTTGAACTGTCGCCTTAAGAAGCTGTCGCCCTAACAAGGAGGAATGGTGATATTCAAAATAGCCTATAATAACATAAGAAATAATCCAAAATTCTACATACCGGTTATATTGATTCTTATTGTTTTTACTTTTTTATTTACCACCCTTCTTGCTTTGTCATTTGGTTCAAGTCAGATTTATAAAAAATCAGGATCAGAAGAACTGCTGGCTGTATTTGAAAGCAACAGAGCATGTGTCATGGCAAGCCTGGTACCCGAAAACTATAAATCTAAAATAGAGGGTTTACCTCATATCGAGGATATAACAGGGGAAGTAAGACATATTATCGTTTATGCGCCTAAAAAAAGCCTTACAATAGCCGGCGTGGAGCCCCATAAATTTAGAGCTTTTAAAAATATCGAGATTGATGATGCTGAATATGAAAATTTTGCAAAAGACCCGCATGGCGTTATAATAGGGAAAAAAGTACAGCGGATGTTCAAATGGAAAATTGGAGAATCAGTAACCTTACAACGAATGAATTTTAACATTCGCGGCGTTTTTAAATTACCTCTTTCCGTTTATAATGGAATGATAATATTCCAAAAAGAATATATGCAAAAGATTGTAAAGAAGGAAGGATATTTTACTGCTATTACAATTAAAATTGACTCGCCTGAGAATAAGAGCCAAGTTTCCGAGACAGTCGAACAATTATTTACAGACCATCCCGCTGGTATAAGCTGCAAATCTGAAACAGAGTTCTGGGGAATGACTGAGAAGCAAATGGGAGATTTCGGCAAGAATATGAGAGTTTTGACCGGCTTATGTGCCCTGTTTTTATTTGTTTTAATTGCTAACTGCGCTGCATTTCGCCTTAAAAACAGGCACAATGAGATCAGAATATTAAGAATTGCAGGGTTTGCCCGGACTAAAATTTTTACCCTGTTTATACTCGAACCATTGCTGACTGTTTTCATAACCGGAATAGGCGGTAGCTTGCTTGCCTTTTTTGTTTGGATAAAACAGCCGACAATCGGCGGGGAGCATGCCATCGTGCCTCCCATAGCAGTTACGCCGATGATCGTGATAATCTCAATATTATTTATTTTACTTTTTTCAGTATTGTCAACTTTGCTGACAGCCTATAACACCTCTGCCGGGATGAAGGTCAAAAGAATATGATGCTGAAATACAGTTTGAGAAACATTTTGCGAGATAAGAAAAGCGTCATTATCTATATAATCTTGTTGATAACCGCCGTGGTTGCCTATATTGTGTTTCCCACAGCAGCCAAGTCTGCATTCATGTCAATTAAAAAATATGGCTTCAAAGATACGGTCTTTATTATAGAAAAGGATAATTTAAAGCTTGCCTTTTCCAGGGTGGATGAAGAGTTATACCAATTTGTCAGGACAGCTCCCCATGTAAAAAAGATTGGTAATGAGCCACTGGTTTCTCCCTATCTCCAGATGTCGTCCGTTTTTGGCAACCAGTTTCTGATGCTAAGAGGAATAACGGATAATTTTTATAAGATAAGGGGAAAGACCTTTAAAATAGTTCACGGAAGAAACCTTAAGGATAAATATGACATATTATTAGGTTATCTGGCTTCGAAAAGACTTGCCAAACACTACAAAGTGGGAGACATTCTCTCTCTTGAAAACAGAAAGTGGAAGGTTGTCGGAATATTTAAAGCAAAAGGAGATCCAGCCGAGTCCGGGGCACTGGTGCGGATGGAGGATTTTAAAGAGGTGTCTGCCAGAGGAACCTATTCATACATTGAAATAAAGGCGGATAGCCCTGAAAATATTCCAAAGTTAACCGGATATGTCAACATGGCTTTTGGGATGCTTCACGACGAATTTCCTGACGCCCCTGCCATCATGGCTTTGCCTGAAAAACAGTATTGGGGTAAACTCGCTCAAATGTTCAAAATGGCCATTCTGGTAAGTAAGACAAAGGCAATTGTGGTTGTTATCTGTATGCTTCTTTTTATCATGAATATTTCGCACAGCTCCTTTATGAAAAGAACCAACGAAATACGGATATTGTCCAATTGCGGTGTTTCTAAACTCGGGATACTTTCCAGCATGCTTTTTGAAATCTTTATTGTATCTATTGTTGCCGGAATCCTTGGAGGTGTCGTAGCGGTGGCCTGTAGCGGCATGACCGTAAACCTGCAATTGGCAACCATTTTATTGAAAATTGAATGGTCCGCAATCCTTAAAGGTATGATTTTGGCCATTATTTTTGGCTTTTGCGGGACTATACTACCTATTTTATACTTAACCTTTTCGCATCATCAGCGGTTAAAGGATTGATGCAATGAAAAAATTTGCGTTTTCATCAATGTTTACGCTTGCTTTAATGCTTTCATATTTTTGTATTTCCCATGCTTCGACTGTTCCGAAAGATATTGTCCTGATGATTGATAACTCCGGAAGCATGAAAAAAGGCGATCCCCTATTTATGACCAGGGATTCGCTTACCGAGTTTGTAGAGAACCTCTCCAATGATTCATATGATACACAGGTCGCGGTTCTGATTTTTGATCATCGCATTAATCTGGCGGTCCCGTTGACAATCGTATCTGAAGCGACAAAATATAACATACTCGCGAGTTTGGACAATATCGACTATAAAGGCCGGCTCACTGACATTCCCGCTGCCATGGAGCGGGCGATCTATGAATTAAATACCAAAGGGCAGGAAGAATCCCAGAAAATAATCATATTCATTACAGATGGAATCGTGGACACCGGCGATAAGCTCCGCGATATAGACAAAACCAGGTGGCTGCGGGAAAATCTGTCCGCAGATGCCGCCGGATATGGAATCAAGATATTCGGCATTGCATTTACCGAGTCGGCCGATTTTGCACTCATCCAGTCCCTGGCACAAAAAACCAAAGGCAGGTACTTTCGAGCTTTTATCCCCGAAGAGATCCCCGGCGTATTTTCACGGATTAGCCAACGCATCATGAGCATGAAACCGGAATTTGCCAAACCGGCCAAGCCGGAATTTGCCGAACCGGAAAAACCACCCATAACGGTACCTCCTTTTATATCGGAAGAGCCTCAAGAACCCGAAATAGAAAAATCACCTATATATGTGACGGAGGCACCAGCGCCCACCCCCCCTCCGGTTAAATCGAAAAAATTTTCCTTACCGATCATCTTAGTGATCGCCCTGGCGGTTCTCCTTGTAACAATTCTGACTCTCCTGTTTCTGTCACGGCGAAAGCCGAAAATCCCTTCCCCACTGCCAGAAGGTCGTGCCGGTGGTTCATTCGACAGACTCCTTCCTGATGCTTCACTTAGGGATGTAAGTGGGATCACCGGTCAGGCCATTTACAAAATCGGCAAAAAAGTGACCAAAATCGGCCGGATAGACCGAATCAATCACATTACTATCGATCAAAGTACCATCAGCCGCCAACACGCTATCATAGAATACAAAAATTATTCTTTCTGGATTACAGACCAGGGCAGTTCAAACGGCACGTTTTTAAACGGCAATAAAATTGCCGCTCAAATGCGACTTAATCACGGCGACAAGATAACTTTTGACATCTATGAATTTGTGTTTGTTATGCCGGTAATGGACTTTGATGAAACCTTTGTGGATAAAACCGTTTTTCGAAATGTCCATGACTTAAAACAAGGTTAGCGATAAATTTCCATTACGGCATCTTGACAATGCGGAAACCCACGTCAAAGATCTTTTGTCCGGAAGAGATCGCACCGCGACAGGCTGTGCGGCAATGACGGGCATAAGAGTCCCATCCACCACCACGGACTGAGTGGTCAATTCCCGAGGCAGGTCCCTCAGGGTCGTTAACCAGATCGGGAGGGTATTCCCCATACCAGTCCTGACACAACTCAGAGACATTGCCATGCATATCATAAAGTCCCCAAGCATTGGGCTTTTTCAGGGCAACAGGATGAATGGTCTTGGCTGAGTTGCCACAGAACCAGGCAACGTCAGCCAGGTTGGAGTCATTATCGCACTCAAGTGCCGTTATCTCGCCGGAGGCAAACGCTGTGGCACTTCCCGCCCGGCAGGCATACTCCCACTCGGCTTCGGTTGGGAGCCTATATTTGTTGTCGCCTTCCAACTGGTTAAGTCTCCAGATAAATTGCTGTGCATCACTCCAAGATACCTGTTCAACAGGGCAATCATCTCCGCAACCATTGAAAAAAGATGGATTATTGCCCATCAGACTGCGCCACTGACCTTGTGTCACCTCGGTAGTTTGCATGTAAAACCCCTGGGTCAATGTCACCTGGTGATGTGTCTCATTATCGTACCTGCCACTTTCCGCTTTAGGACTCCCCATCTTGAATGTGCCCGGAGATATGTAAACGAATTTAATTCCATTCGGAACGGAAAAGGTCTTTTTGCCTGGAGTTGCCTTTTGTTTGGCTTGGGTCCTGGCTTCAACCCGAACCTCTTTTTTAGTTTCATCCTTTTTCACATGCTTAGCTTCGTTCATTTCCTCAACTTCAGCCTTAGCCATGGCTAAAGAAGCATCGGCTTTTCTATTAGCCTCTATTTCGGCTTTTCTGATAGCCTCTATTTCGGCTTTTCTGATAGCCTCTATCTCGGCTTTTCTGATAGCCTCTATCTCGGCTTTTCTGATAGCCTCTATCTCGGCTTTTCTGTTAGCCTCTATTTCGGCTTTTTTGATAGCCTCTATCTCGGCTTTTTTGATAGCCTCTATCTCGGCTTTTCTGATAGCCTCTATCTCGGCTTTTTTGATAGCCTCTATCTCGGCTTTTTCCTTAGCTTCGGGCTTTGCCCTGCCTTCAGCTTCGGATAAAGGTATGTAGCCTTTAATAAGTTTACCATCCTTATTGAAGTAACCTACAAATTTATTACCATCAGAAGTGAGTAAGATCCCTTTGCCAATCAACTTACCATTTTTCCATTGACCTTGATATTTAGAACCGCTGGCGGAGGTATAAATCCCTGGTCCATTCCTCATATTATTTTTCCATTGACCCTTATAATAAGAACCACCAGCGTAAATATAAATCCCCTGGCCATCAAACTTATCATTTTTCCATTGGCCTTGATATTTAGAACCGCTGGGCCGGGTAAACGTCCCCTGGCCATTCCTCAGACTATTTTCCCATTGACCGATGTATACAGAACCATCAGAATAGGTAAACGTTCCTTGACCATTAAACTTATCATTTTCCCATTGCCCGGCATATACAGATCCGTCGGGGTATATGTAAGTCCCCTGACCATTAGTGCAATCACCATTTGTACATCCCGCCATTGCAGTAGATGTATAAACGATTGCATAATAAAGTACTGTTAATATAGGTATAAGTAGTTTTGTTTTATTTTTGACGATCATAAGATATAAATAGATAGGAATTGAGTTTATATCACGTAAAAGTATGTCGAAATAAAAGTCGTGTGTCAAGATAGAAACGGATATTTTTCCATAGTCCCTTAAAATTATTTTCATACCCTGGATTTTTTGCAATTATTTTCTTAAGAGTTAGATGTTGAATCTAAAATGTCAAATTAATATTACATGTAATTTTTCTATCATAAAATTTCTACTATGTGCGAAAAATCGTAAAAACAATACTTAATGGACCTTCTTGGTCCCCACCTGTTTAGGGTTTAATACTATGCTTAAGACTTTAAAATTTGCCGCCAATAATGTCGCCGCGAATAAAAAGAGAACACTGATCACGCTTGCTGTTATTATAATTGGCCTTTGCTCCATTAATATTGGCAAAGGACTCATGGCTGGTCTGCAAAAAGAGAGTGAATTAGGAGTTACCGAAGGTCGAACCGGTGAAATCCAAATTCACAAACAAGGTTATTTTGATGCCAGTGAATTTTCAATGCTGAATTACTCAATTGATAATTCATCCCGTTTTCAGGATGAACTGAAAAAATTAGAAGGGGTTGAGAATGTTGCAGGTAGAATTCAATTCGGGGGATTGCTCGCCAAAGGAGATGAAACGGCAGTAGTTGTGTTTTGCAGAGCTGCAGATATTGTAAATGAGACAAAGGTATGTCCGAGGATTGAAGCAAATATAATTGAGGGAAGATTCCTGACAAAAGATGATACGAACGGAGCCGTGGTTGCCAGTGGCCTGAAAAAGGGGATCGGGGCAAGCATAGGCGATTTGGTAATTATTGTGGCCAATACAAAAGATGGTTTCCAAAATGCAGTAGAGCTACAAGTAGTAGGAATCATAGAGGAAAAAGCTGCGCAGGCCAATGCGAGATTGGTTTACCTGCCGATCGGGAAAGCCCAGGAATTATTGTATATGGATGATGAAGTGACGGAAATAGTGATAAAATCCAGTGATAATAGCAATCTGGATGCTTTAAATGAGAAGCTTAATCAGTTAATACAAAGCAGAGGGCTTGAAAGCAATACCTGGGAGGACGTAGCGACATTTTTCGTGGATATAATGAAGAAACAAAATGCGGTCGTATTTATTCTTTGTCTGATATTTTACCTTATCGTTATCGCCAGTATTACCAACACAATGGTACTGACGCTGTTCGAAAGGAAAAAAGAGATCGGCACGCTGATGGCTATTGGCATAAAAGCGAAAGATGTCATATTACTTATCGTGACGGAAAGCACAATCATTGGAATTATCGGAAGCTTAATAGGCGTTTTACTAAGCGCAATAATAATAATAATCCTCAGTAAGGTTGGCTGGACACGAACTCTTCCCCAAACCAATACCTTTGTGACGATATATCCACTTATCAATGCGCCGTTTATGTTATTATCTTTTATACTCGGTGTATTGAGTTCCATTGTGGCCTCAATTTATCCGGCAAGAAAGGTGTTGAAAGTGAATCCGGTCGATGCCCTTAGAACCGTCTAAGGGTTCACGGAAAAATAAGTTCACAGTTTTTAAGCGTTGAGGCGCCTGTCTGGCAAGGCGCGAAAACGCAGTAATATCTGGCATATTGCGAGTTTTCGCAACGTAGCCGGACGGGATGCATCGGCGCTTAAAAATGTGAAGTCATTTTTTCGTGAGCCCTAAACACCAAGAAGGGAGAGAGTCTGTATGAAAAAGGGGTTTAAATATAAAGAAAGAGAGCTAATATTAAAATGTGTAGAGATGAGTCATTCTGCCGTGGGAGGGGAGTATGAAATAAACTTATCGGAGAAGATTGAATTTAATCTTGATAATATTTGGAAAAAATTGGGTAATTCAAAATATGAGCTGGAAGAAATGAATGACCGATCACTTTCATTAGTCTACAACAATGCCGTAATCACCATTCTCAAGAAGGGTAGAATACTAATTCAAGATCTATTGCCTGATACATTCGAAGAAGCCATAAAAATTGGCGAGGAGATGATAAATGCTGAACAAGTTGGCTTACATTAAATTTCCTGCGATTTTGCTTTGCTTAGGCTTGTTTGCTCTTCCGGGTGCGTCTTTCGGACAGGATTCAGTCCGGTACGGCACTGACATCAAGAAAGAGACTCCTGTTCGCTACGGACCTGAGATTGAGAAACGGACTACCGTGCGATATGGAGTCGACATCACGGTGGAAGACATCAGGCAAGTCGCACCTGGTGAAATTGTACCTGAAGAAATCCCAAGCAATTTTGAATTTGATCTAAGGAATTACATCAAACTATTAGGGTATTATGATGTTTTAAAAGACGACCCTGTCGTAAATCCGGACAATATTTTAGAATTTGAGGAAAATGGATTTACGGGGGAATTCAATACTCAGTTTAAAATCTCATACCTTGAAGATTATCAATTTAGCACTGATGTGAGTTTCCAGATCAGCTCTGGCCCGGGTGAACAACAAGATAAAAATACCCATTTTATATTCAATGAATTTTTCTTTGACCTTTTTGTGGCGCAGTCACTCTATTTCAAGGTGGGCAAGAAACGGGAAACATGGGGAGTGGGCTGGACATTCAGTCCTGTGGATGATGTTATGGATTGGCCGAAAAACCCTGTTGATCCTTCTGATTCCAGAGAAGGGAAATATTTGGCCATGTTGGAGGTGCCTGTTGGAAATGCATCGTTTGGTTTCGCAGTCTTTCCTGACGTAGAATTTGATTTAGAAACCGAAATAGGAGAGTCTGGGATACCGGAGGAAATGGATTTTGACGATCCATCACTGGGTGGACGAGTATCATTTTTACTATGGGATACGGATATATCATTTTTATATTATCGCAATGACAGGATTCCTGATTTAGAGAAAGACTATTACCAATTAAATTTAATGCGATATTGGGGGGACATTGGAGTCTATGTTGAGGTATCGGGTCACGAGGGTAATGATCTGGAATTTGTTCAAATGAATGATACGGGACAATATTATTTTCCGACCGATGATGAACTTGTGGCATTGAAAAAAACCGATGATGATCTATATGTCAATTTTGCCGTAGGCGTCAATTACAGCTTTCCTGATAATTCTAAAGTGGCTTTTGAGTATTATAGAAATAATGAGGGGTATAATGACGAAGAATTTGATGAATTTTATAATTTCCTTAAAAACGATTCTGATCTTTATCTAACCACACTCGATGAGTCCATTAAGAATAAGCTATTAAAAGCAAACAAAATACTTGGTGATCGAATAAGGTGCAATTACTTGTCCTTTAATTTCGACAGGCCCTTCACATTTGATGATTTCAATCCCCATATAGGTGCGATCATTAACTTGGATGACGGCAGTTTTCTGCTTAACGGTGCAATTGAGTATGCCTTTAGAGATGATATTATCCTTAAATTAGACATGAAATGGTATTTAGGAGATGATGACACTGAGTATGGATTAAAACCTGATGATTTTAAAACTTTTCTAAAATTAGTCTATTATTTTTAAAGGGGTCAAGTTTATGATATCAGTTCAAAATGTAACCAAGGATTATAACATGGGCAAGGTTGTTGTTAGGGCATTGCGGGGTGTTAGTTTAGATATCAAAGGTGGTGAATTGGTTTGTATTTCAGGACCGTCAGGGTGTGGCAAATCAACACTTTTGAATTTAATCGGTTGTTTGGACAAGCCGACCACCGGGAAGGTAATTATAGATGAAGAGGATGTGGGGAAGCTGAACAAAAATCAGCTGGCAGAAATAAGAAATAAGAAAATTGGTTTTATATTTCAGAGTTTTAATCTCATCCCGGTTTTAAATGTCTATGAAAATATTGAGATGGTTTTCATGTCTTGGAAGGATATCTCAAAGAAAGAGATGCACGAAAGGATCTCAATGTTAATAACTGAGGTAGGGTTAAAGGATTACCTTAAGCATAAACCCGGTGAATTGTCAGGAGGGCAAATGCAAAGGGTCTCCATCGCACGTGCATTGGTTACCAAGCCGCAAGTCGTTCTAGCCGATGAACCAACAGCTAATCTTGACAGTAAAACGAGTTATAAAAT
>JAAELB010000231.1 GCA_024227155.1 Desulfobulbaceae bacterium | reverse complement strand
TGTTGAATGACTCGATCCAAAAGTGAAGGAACACCGAGCGGACGGATTCCGCCGTCAGGTTTTTCGATCTCCACTCTAAGGACCGGTTTAGGGGTATAATATCCTCCAAGAATGGCAGTGCGTATCTCCTGCCAACATTCACGGAAATGGTAAGGAAAGTCTTCAATGGTTACTCCGTCAATACCTGGGGCACCACGGTTGGACTTCACCTTCTTCCACGCCAGCGCAATGTTGTCAGTTGCTACGATACGCTCAAGTGAAATGGGTTGTGAAGGCAGTTTTCCCGCAACGCGCACAGAAGCTGCTCCCCCGGACGAGGTCGACACAGCACTATAGCTTACGAGTACTTTTCCTTCTTTCTTCATGTTTAGCCCTTCAGTGGGGTGAGTCTTCCCGGCTTTTCTATTCACCGGGCTCGTTTCCAGTCGTCTGTCTACCTTTGGCGACGTCCTGCACCTACTATGGCCTCTGCTGACTCCTGTCTCATCACAAACGGTGTTACCACCATTTGCGCTTCTGTTTCCAGACGCTTCAGAGACAGGCCTCCCCGGGTAATTGCGTGAACTTCCAATGAGCGACCGTATCATTTACCGTATCTCATGATCCAAGGGCTTAAACATGTTGTGCTGTCTTACCCAGAAACTCGGCCTTATATGACATTTCTGTTCGTCGGCCCACATTTTTACACTTAGGCTTCCTCCAAACACCACCTCGCGGTAATGCTCTTGCCATCGGTTAGTGTTTTATGTTAAGCATATGACTTAACACAGGATCACACACAGGGGACTTTAACCCCATTAGTTCACGCCCATGCCGGGCGCACACAAAAAAATACAGCGGACGCAAAAAGACGCGCCGCTGATTTAGGCGTTAGCAATGGTGTTTAGAGTCACCCTCTTGACTTTAAACACCAACATGGTACACTAAGGTCAAACCGCTGACCCTAGGAGAGATAGATGAAAAAAGTCCCTACCGAACAAGTAGTTAAACGTCTCGACATAGAAAATCCATGGTGGAAAAATAGCCAAATTCCTAAAATATTCAGATCATTTAAGCACAGAGCATATCTTGAGTTATTTTTTCCTCTTGTTGAAACAAGAAAAATCCGAAGAGCCACTGTCTTAATGGGGCCTAGGCGTGTTGGTAAAACTGTACTGATACATCACACAATCCAGAAACTTTTAGATTCAGGCGTATTACCAAAAAGAATTGCATATTTCTCGGTCGATCATCCGATATACAATGGACTGGCGCTTGAATCCTTTTTAGATATATATTCTGAAGCAACTGGTATTAACTATCTAGAGGATGATTGTTTTATTTTCTTTGATGAAATTCAATACTTAAAAAACTGGGAAATACATTTAAAAGCAATAGTTGACAGATTACCAAATTTAAAATGCACTGTTTCTGGTTCTGCAGCAGCAGCGCTAAAATTGAAGAGTCACGAGTCAGGTGCAGGAAGATTTACAGATTTTTTACTACCTCCTCTAACTTTTCATGAATACTTAGACTTACTGGATAGAAATCATTTAGTTGAAACTCCTGATTCAGGAAAAGGTTTCTTTGAAACGAGTGATATTGAAGAATTAAACAACAACTTCATACATTATTTAAATTTTGGAGGGTATCCTGAAGTTATTTTTTCAGAAGAAATTCAATCTGACCCAGGTAGATTTATAAAAAGTGACATAATTGACAAAGTATTGTTACGTGATCTTCCTGGATTATACGGTGTACAGGACATTCAAGAGCTCAACTATCTGTTCACAACCTTAGCATTTAACACTTCAAATGAAGTTTCACTTGAAGAGTTATCTAAAGGATCTGGGGTAGCCAAAAATACGATAAAAAAATACATAGAATATTTAGAAGCAGCATTTCTTATAAGAACTGTGCATAGAGTAGATATTACAGCTAAAAGATTCAAACGAGCTAACTTTTTCAAAGTTTATCTTACAAACCCTTCAATTAGAACCGCACTGTTTTCACCAATTACCAATGAAGATCCAGCAATGGGGGAAGTATCTGAAACCGCTGTATATTCACAGTGGTTTCATTCTGATACACTCTTACATTATTCAAGATGGAAGAATGGAGAAGTAGACATTGTTAATATCGGTAAAGAACAAAAGGTGCAATGGGCTATAGAAGTTAAGTGGTCAGATAGGTTTTATAACAAGCCAGGCGAACTAAAAAGTCTACTTAAATTTTGTCACTCAAATAATCTTAATAATGCTGTGGTTACGACTAAATCAAAAACTGGAAATACAGTGTTGGAAAATATACATCTCGATTTCATTCCAACCAGCCTCTATTGTTATACGGTTGGACATAATCTCATTAAAAGTAAACAATCTATTGATAAAGAAGGGCTAACAAGTCGTTCCAGTTGACGCCAAAAGGCCGGCGCAACTGAACTTAACGATAGGCTCGCACGCTGCGCTCACGAGCCTATCGTCCCGAGCTGAGCAGTAACTGCTCGATCACCTTGACAGGTTTCGCAAAAAACGCTACACCTATCAAGGCGCTCGAGCAGATTCCGTCTAATTCTGGATTCGAGTAAACTCGAACCAGAACTAGACGGAATCTGCTCAGCTCGGGACGTTATGCCCTATGGATAGATCGTGAACAATTTCAATAATCGAGAAGTACTCAGAGCTATTATGAAAGGAGATTTATCCTCGCTTGAGGTTTATTTCTCCAATGGGCTCTCAAGCAATGCTTTGACGGAGAAAGAAAGATGGAGTCTTCTTCATCAAGCTACAGTTCTTGTCGGTAAGCCTGCAAACACTAAGGCTGTAGTATTTCTTCTACAAAAGGGTGTGCCTATCAACACTCAAGATGTATACGGTAATTTACCTTTACATTATTCGGCGAGAAACAGCGACACCGCCTCGGCCAAATTA